>CAJXOS010000153.1 GCA_913057725.1 uncultured Lewinella sp. | reverse complement strand
GGAGCTTGTAACGACGGTAACTTCACCTTCACGGTTGAATTAGTGAACCAGTTCGGTGTTGTTCTGGCAACGATCGAGCCAGGTGAACCACTAGTATTCGAAAATGTGGCTATCGGAGATTACTTCGTACGCTACACAGTAACGGATGATTGCGGTACCATCGGAACCCGCGACTGTATCATCCGCGTAGCTGATATCGACGAACCAGTAGCCATCTGTGTTGGCTCACTCAACGTACAGTTGGGTGGATGGGGTCTAGCTCGCCTGTACACGAATAGTGTAGATATGGGCAGCTACGACAACTGTGCAATTGCCAGCATCGAGCTACGTCGCCATATCGACCGCGACCAGGATACTTGTGAAGATCTGGATGAGACCGAGTACAGCGATTGGGGACCATATGTAGAGTTCACTTGCTGTGACGCTAGCACTTTCGTAACCGTAGAAATGCGCGTAACGGACGTGAACGGTAACGTTAATGTTTGCTGGTTGGATGTACTGGTAGAGGATAAGACCTTACCATACTGCGTAGGCCTAGTAGACGAACTAGTGGACTGTGACGACTTGCCAAGCAACTTCGATCCGACGAATGCTGCTCAATTGTCTGAACTATTCGGTACACCTGAGGTGATCGATAACTGTGCTGCAGAAGCAGTAGAACAGGATCCGATCGTGAACTTGGATACGGATGGTAACGGTACGATTACACGCACATTCATCGCGATTGATGCGGCTGGTAACGAGTCATCTACAACCTTCGAGCAAGTAATTACCATCTTCGGATGTACTGGCTTCGCTCCTGGTGGTGAGACAATCGGTGAAGGAGAATTCAACCAAGCAGTAAGTGGCAACCCAATATTGTTGCTACAGAACTACCCGAACCCAGCTAGCAACACGACGGTAATTCCGTTCGTACTGCCACGCTCAGGTAAGGCTACGATTGACATCTTCGACGCTACCGGTAGTGTGATCCACCGCATTGAGGGTGAGTACTACGAAGGCATGAACGAAGTACGCTTTGATGTAAGCCGTTACAGCGACGGTCTGTACTTCTACCAACTACGCTTCGACGATCAGCAGCTGAACAGCAAGATGATCATCACGAAGCAGTAAATGTGACAAACACTATGAAACGACAGAGTGTCCGGCCGCAGAAATGCGGCTGGATGCTCGCTTTGAGCAACTCATAGTGTAAATGATATAACTACGGGCACCACGGGATAGGTGATCCTATATGAAAGGTGGCGAAAGTGCCCAGCGCCCAGCCACAAAAGATGCGACTGATTGAAAGAGACCGGCTACTTCCTACGGGAACTGGCCGGTTTTTTTGTGCCCCATAGTCATGTTATGTGAAGAAGGCTTTCTCGAAATACAACGAAAGGAACTTGGGAATACTCATTTATTTGCACATCCTATTCTAATGCGATGAATGGCATTTAGTGAAACGACGCTCAATTTTTGCCCATGTTGTTTACCTCGCGCTACCAATCTATAATCGATCGATTTCTGCTGTTACTCATCCTCTTTTCCATTTGCGGCAACGCCAATGCTCAAGGGACGAACGTGTTGGTTGTAGATGTGGATTCAGTGTTGGCTCATTCTTATCTCGCAGATATTAAGACAAGGTGGTTAGATGCCTGGTATCAGCCAGCAATGGAAAGGTTAGCGTCGGAAAAGCAGGAATTTCAAGAAGAGATTATACGCGTCCAACGGTATTACTCGAATTGTTGTAGTTGTCGAGGCGACTACTTGGAGCAAGGGAGAGCCAGACTACTAACTATAGCTGATAGCCTCAATCAGCAAGAGCAAGGGTTACAGATGCTAGATAGCCTTTTAAGCTTACGGTTTAAGGAGTTCACATTCGAAACATGTGCTCATTTGGCTGAGCAATATAGCGATGTGCAAGGAGGGGACATATTGATCATTGACGCCAGCAAGATAGGGCGCTTCTCCGTAGTTAGTGAGTACAACTTGACGGCTTATATGATTAATGGCGTCAATAGCAGTTTGCTATTCCCGATGCGTTTGGCAATGCTTCAATCTACTCTACATAATGAAGTGCAAACATTTCTCTATGGGGATTTGGAAGCCGACGACGATTCTGGTTAAGGTTATTTGTCCTTTAGTTTGGTTTGCACCACCACATCACTATGCAGGGTCCGGTGCACAGGGCACTTATCGGCAATTTCCGCCAATCGCGCCCGCTGTGTTTCATCCAGATCGCCATCAATCTCCAGTAAGCGATCAAAATGGTCGATTTTGCTACTAGGCTGTTCAGCATCGGCCATGTCGGTAGCGTAATCCTTACGATGGCTTAAGTGTACGCGCACTTCTTTCAAATCCCACTTTTTGCGGCGAGCATACATCTGTAAAGTCATTGCCGTGCAAGCCCCCAAACTAGCGGATAGCAATTCATAAGGGGTAGGGCCAAAGTCGTTGCCACCAATACTGGAGGGCTCATCAGCAGTAAGACTGTGGTGCCGAACCATTACTTCGCTGGTGAAACCTTCATTGCCCAAGCGTACTAGCACATCGCGGTCGCTACGCAAATCTTCTTTTTCCGGTAGGTCAATGTAGCGTTGCGCCCAACTGGCAATCAACTGCCCGGCGTATTGCGAATCGTGCTTGTTGCTCATTAAATGATCAGCCCCATCCAAAGTGACAAAACTCTTGGGGTGGCGAGCTTCGTGGTAGATCTTAGCCGCGTTCTCAATGGTTACGGTCAGGTCTTGTGGAGAGTGCAAAATGAGCAAAGCTCTGTTCAGGTTCTTGATTTTTTCTTCCTGGCTGTGCTCTGCTATATCCTCCAGGAACTGCTTTTTTACCTTAAATGGTCGCCCTCCAATGTTGACTTCCGCTTGCCCCTCAGAACTGATGGTAGCTTCCTGTGCTCCGAAAAGATGACTTACGTGTGCGGGGTCGTGTGGTGCTCCAATGGTAGCAATAGCTTTCACAGATGGCAAACGATCCGCCACGTGAATCACTGCTGCCCCACCTAATGAATGGCCCACCAAAATGCTAGGAGCCTGGTAGTGCTCGGCCAGGTAATCTGCCGCGGCCTCTAGGTCATCTACATTAGAGGTGAAGTTGGTATCGGCAAAGTCTCCTTCGCTTTCGCCCAGTCCAGTAAAGTCAAACCGCAATACTGCTATTCCTTCCTGATTAAGTGCACGACTGATATTACGTACAGCCGTCAGGTTCTTATTGCAAGTGAAGCAATGTGCAAAAACCGCATAGGAATGTGGATGCTGATTCACCGGCAATTCTAAACGAGCGGATAGTTGATAACCATTGCGATTGGTGAAATTGACTTTGGTGCTGGCCATAGAAAAGGGTGTTGATGTATTCAATTAAGGCGTTAGCGTATGCTAAAACTACATAACTGGCAAAGACTTGGTTGTCGATACGTAGTTTTTTTCACTAATTGGTCCGGACCAGAACCCATCGTAGGTATTCCACCATCACCCCAGCCCAAGTCCCCGGCTCATGCCGTCCACCTTCCACTTCATGGTAGTGGATGTCTTGGTCTTGCTGTCCGGCTTCTTTCAGTAACTCAATCAATTGTAGTGTATCATCAATCGCGTCGATGATGCCATTGCCGTTGCGGTCGGAGTCTTCGTCTTCGGTGCCGGCCTGGAACCAGTAGCGGATGGGGGGAAGTTCTTCGGAAGCGGCGACCTGGGTGTGGAGGATACGGTTGGCGTCCGGTGCGTCTTCGTCAAAAGGCTCGGAGCGCCACCAGAGGGCACCGGAGAATACGCCAGCAGTACTGAAATGCTGGGGGTGGTGCCAGGCCAGATCAAAAGCCATGAGAGCACCGAGGGAAAAACCGGCGATGTGGGTGTTAGTAGCTATGGGCTTGACTTGATAGTTGTCCGTTAGGAAGGGGAGGAGCTCCTCCATGACGAATTGTGCGGTGGCACTTGCTTTTCGCCCGCGCTTGGCGTAGTCGGGCTGGGAGATGGTGCCGTATTCTTGCATGCGCCGCTCGTTGGCGTGAATACCTACGACCATTACTGGTGGTAATCCCTCCTTCATGAGCTGTCGTTGCAGGCGTCCAATCTTCATCTTGCGCACATCCTGCCCGTCAAAGAATAGGAACAACTGTAGGTCGGCGCTGAGGGAAGCTGGGCGGTAAACGTCCACAGTAACGTCACGCTCTAAGTGCGAACTAGGAAGCAAGTGTTCTACCAGATTATAGGGCGGCTTGCCAGCGGCGTTCTGAAATAGCCTAAGTACCTGACGCAGAATCATACGGTGTATTGGGGTTAGCGTGAATTTTGAGCTTGTCGTGAAGATGTTTAATAGCCATCATCGACTGAAGTACATGGTACTTAGTACTTGGATTTGATTGCTTTAAATTCCTTCTGATACCAAGTACCAATTACTAAGTACCTAGTACTGTGCGATTTGCCTAAGTATAATGTGTTTTCAGCGTAGTGTGTAACGGCAAAGCTTACTTTAAATCACAGTCCTATTAAATTACCCCGCAAAAAAAGCGACTTTTTTTGAGAAGAATAAGCGGCTCTTACAATAGTTGCCAGAATAAACAATGGCTTTTTGTTTTTGATTTTAATTTTTATTTCGATCGGCCTTTTGTAAGTGCCTGTAAACCAAATAAATGGCTTGTTTGGTACTGGGAAAGTGCATAACTTTGTGTCGATTTTACACGAATTATCACATAAACAGCTTTGCTCGTGCACGAACAGTTTATACAATTCTATTCCCACAACCTAGGCCGCGATATCGATATGTTGGTCTTTGGTGATCGTGGTTATCCAGTGGTTTTGTTCCCTACTACCATGGGACGTTACTACGAGAATAAGGATTTCAAGTTGGTGGAGTCAGCCCGCTGGTTTGTCGAGCAGGGTTTAGTACAGATATACTGCCCTGATAGCATCAACTCCGACAGCTGGTACAACCGTGGTATTCATCCGGGACACAAAGTGGCCAACCACATGCAGTATGACCGTTTCCTCAGCGATGAACTCATACCTCAATTGCAGGCTAAGTCGCCAACACACAAAGTGGCGGTAGCAGGACCTAGCTTTGGTGGTTATCACGCGGCAAATTTTGCTTTCCGCCATCCTAGCCAGGTGAGTCACCTCTTCAGTATGAGTGGGGCTTTTGATATTAAGACCTTCCTGGATGGGCATTATGACGATAACGTATACTTCAATAACCCGGTAGACTTCATGGTACATGCCAATGATCCTGCACTTTGGGGGATGAAGATCGTTCTAGGTACCTCAGAGTGGGATATCTGCCTGGAGCCTAATAAGCGCATGTCTGGTATTTTGCAAGCTAAGGGAATCGACCACTGGTTGGACGTCCGTGGTTGGCAAAAGCACGACTGGCCACTGTGGCGAGAAATGTTTCCGCATTATCTCAGCCTTTTGTAATTTGTGTGAGGCCGTAGCCTCATGGTACTTAGTACTTGGTCAAAGGTACTTGGACTACCATCCAAAGAATTGCAGATAAGACTAAGAAACCATTAAGCTTAACGCTGGTAACAGTCTTTACTAAGTACTAAATACCACATACCCAATACTAAAATTAACACCTCGTAATTCAACTATAGCGATGAAAAAAATCGGCATTTTATACGGCAAAGAACGTTCCTTCCCTGAGGCATTCATTGATCGGGTGAATAGCAAGGGCGAAAAAGGTATCGTAGCAGAGGCAGTGCACATCGACAAAGTGGTGCAGGGAGAGCCTTCTGGCTATGCTGTAATTATTGATCGTATTTCTCAGGATGTACCTTTTTACCGGGCTTACCTAAAGAATGCTGCAGCTACCGGAACAGCGGTTATCAACAACCCTTTCTGGTGGAGTGCGGACGAGAAGTTCTTCAACAACGTATTGTCTGTAGGGCAAATGAACGTACCTGTGCCAAAGACGGTACTATTGCCTTCGCAGGATCACCCAGATGATACTTCTGCCGAGTCGTTTAGCAACCTGGCTTATCCTATGGATTGGGAAAGCATCTTCGAATACATTGGCTTCCCTGCCTACATGAAACCTCACGCTGGTGGTGGTTGGAAGAGTGTTTACCGCCTGGAGAATGCACAGGACTTCTTTGAGAAGTACGGCGAAACAGAACAGCTGGTAATGATGCTGCAGGAGGAGATTAAGTTCGACGCTTATTTCCGTTGTTATGGTATCGGTGGTAAGTACGTGCGTATCATGGATTACGAGCCACGTAACCCACACCACCTACGCTACGCTGCTAAGCACGAAGTAAGCGATGAGCTGCGCCAGCAAATGCACGATTTGGTACTAACCATCTGTAATGGCCTGGGCTACGACTTCAATACCGTAGAATTTGCCATCCGCGACGGTATTCCTGTAGCGATCGACTTCTGCAACCCTGCTCCGGATGCTGATATCAACTCTGTAGGTGCAGAGAACTTTGAGTGGGTAGTAGAGACTGCTGCTACTTTCGCCATCGAAAAGGCGAAGGCGCAGAAGGACGGAGTAAGCAACCTGACTTGGGGCAACTTCATCCGTACCTCGGTAGCTGAAACTAAACCAAAGGCGAAGCGCGCAAGTCGTAAAAAGGCTTAAGCAAGTTCGACCAAGCAGTACAACTTGTACTGCTTCATAAGTGTTTTATCAGTAGCGCCGGAGGACTTTTCGGCGCTACTGTTATGTATACTGTAGCCGACCAAATTTAACCTAAAACGCTAGGCTGATTCTGAAGTTTTTTAAGACCTTTAGCCCGCAACCAATTTCTTATTCCGCTGTTGTATTGCGGAATCTGTATTCTGAACAAACACCAAGCATACTGCTCCTAGCCTTATTTCCCTCAGCCAAACTTGAGATCATTTTTTTCATCAAAACCGCCTGAAAGCAACTGGCTATGCGTACTACCCGATTGGCTATTCTGGATATGTATAATGGTGTTCCCAACCAGGGGATGCGCTGTATCAAAGATATAGTTGCCACTTTTTCTGATCGCGTGGAGTATCAAATCTTCGACGTGCGTGGCAAAGCTGATGTTCCTGACCTAAGTTTTGACTTTTACATTTCTACTGGTGGCCCAGGTGACCCGCTAGAAGGCGACGGCCACTGGGATCTACTTTACTATACTTGGCTACAACGCGTCTGGGAATGGAACCAGAACGAAGTAGAGAAGAAGCAGGTTTTCTTCATTTGCCACAGCTTCCAAATGGCGGTAGACCACTTCCGCCTTGCGCAGGTTACTGATCGTAGGTCGATGTCCTTCGGTACGTTCCCCGTACATATGACAGATGCCGGTGTAAGAGAACCCGTCTTTGTTGGTCTAAACGATCCGTTCTGGGCAGCTGATTTCCGTTACTATCAGGTTATTCAACCGGATCAGGAGAAATTTGAGGAAATGGGTGCTGAGATTTTAGCGCTAGAAAAAATCCGCCCGCACGTACCTCTTGAAAGAGCCATCATGGCTATTCGTTTCTCTGCGGACATGATCGGCGTACAATTCCACCCGGAAGCGGACCCCGAAGGTATGATCGCCCACTTCATTGAACCCGATCGCCGCGAGGCAGTCATCAAGGAGCACGGTGCCGAGAAATATCATCGCATGTTGGCCGATATGCGCCACCCTAACCGCATCATGCACACCTACAGTTTGGTCTTGCCACAATTCATAGAGCAAGCGATTCAGGCTTCTGAGCCAGCGCTTGTGGTTTGATGGTTGGTTTGTTAATAGGTTTGATGGTTAGTTGGTTGGAAGGTTTGATGGTCGTCACTTAGTGACATCGTACTTCTTACATGTCCTTCTATGTCTTATATGGTTCAAATTTATCACTTAGGTGCTCTTGGGTGCCTGTGGTGTTTAATACGTTATCAGTCGCCTACAGACAGATACACGTAAGTCTGTAGCAAAGCGGGCGGCGAAGCTATGGAAAAGCTTATATTAGGCCCCTTGGTATAATCTAGGCAATATTACATCATGATCAGAATACTACTCTTATCACTGCTTCTATCAATGAGCAGCTTGATCTTCGCACAACGCACCCCCATTGACTCATCGTTGATAATGAACTGGGAGGATTACGATCCGGCTTCTTCTTTAGTGGTGCCAGAAAACCCAACTACGCACGCAAAATTTCCTTTCATTGATGTGCACAGTCACCATTGGCGGATGGCTACCCAAGACTTGGATAAGCTGATCCGTGAAATGGATAGTTTGAATATGGGCATTGTTGTGAACTTGAGTGGTCGGGGCGGGCAAGCCTTGAAAGAGATCATGGATAATGTAAATGCTTCGGGGCACCAGGATCGGATAGTGTGTTTCACCAATATTGAGATTCGCTCTATCGATGAAGATGACTGGCTGGAGAGTACATTGGCGCAGTTGGAGTATGACGTAAGCATCGGTGCACGCGGACTTAAGATCTTCAAAAGTCAGGGCATGCGCCATGCCGATAAGGACGGTAACCGGATCAAAATTAATGACCCTCGTCTGGACCCCGTTTGGGCCAAGTGTGGTGAGTTGGGAATCCCCGTATTCATCCACGCCGCCGACCCTAAGCAGTTCTGGGAGCCACATGACGAAAACAATGAGCGTTGGTTAGAGCTCAAGCTTCGCCCCAACCGCAAAAGAGGAGCAGATAACCCTGCGTCTTGGGAAACGATCATTGGCGAAGCGCATGATATCTTCCGTCGCCACTCAAATACGACCTTTATCAATGCTCACATGGGATGGTACGCCAATGATCTAGCCTATTTAGGACAACTTTTGGATGAGATTCCAAATATGTACGTTGAGATTGGTGCCGTGATCGCAGAATTGGGCCGCCAACCACGTATGGCTAATCGCTTCTTTGAGAAGTATCAGGACCGGGTCGTTTTCGGCAAAGACTCTTATCGCCCGAATGAGTATCATACCTACTTCCGGGTATTAGAAACAGACGATGAGTATTTCCCGTACTACAAGCGCTATCATGCCTTTTGGCGAATGTATGGTCTTGACCTACCTGAACCGATTTTACGGAAACTCTACTACGAAAATGCGCTACGCCTGATCCCTGGTTTAGACGCAAGTCTGTTCGAATAGATGTAGGAAATTGGTCCGTGGCTTCAGGAGCAGATTAATTAGCGTGGAGGGGGGAACCCTTACCAGCTATAGCTTTGTTGTGCAGTAGTATCAAAACAGAACGGAATTGAACTACAGAATAGAATCAACCGATCAGGTAGGTGATGATTTTGCGGCATTGAAGGCAGAATGCCTAGCTACCCTGTCTGCTCCACCAGATGGAATGTGGGAATCCTTTCGAGCTGCTGCTATGCACTGGGGGATTTACCAAGAAGGCAGCCTGGTGGGCTTTGGATTGGTAAACGATTACGCACAGCTTATCCAATTTTATCTTCAAGACAAACATTTGCCCAATCGACTGGAGGTCTTTGCGGCTTTGCTGGCAGCAGCAGAGATAGAAGTAGGATTTGTTGGTACACATCAGCCCGTTTTTCTTAGTACTGCCCTCCACTTTGCCAAAGAAACAACAGTCCATACCTATCTCTTTACTCTTGCGCAGGAGCAAACAATTGCTGAAAAAGAAGGTGAATTGATACTTTGTGGCGTCCAGGATTTGGAAGATGCAACTGACTTCTGCCACTACAGCTTTGGAGCACCTAAAAAATGGCTTCGTGCTTATCTGGGAAGCTTGATCCAGCAAGAGGCTTTGTTTAAACTAACATTGGGTAAGAAGATAATCGGCACGTGTGAAGTCCGCCACAGTATGGCGCTACCTGATCATGCAGATATTGGTATGATTGTTTCCCCCGATTTTCGGCGTCAGGGCTATGGCACCTATCTGTTGGGGCGAGCTAAGGCTATTGCTCTGCAACGCGGCAAAAAGCCCATCTGTTCTTGCGAGACTGGTAACCGGGGATCTCTGAAAGCAATCCACGCGAATGGTTTTCGGACGCGGCATCAATTACTGGAAATTGAGCTTGGTCTTTCGCCTATCTAAGATGAAAAATATCTAAACAGACTACCATGGGTCAAGTCTGGAATGTAGCCTTGGCAGCAAGAGTTGTTAAGAAAATCCGTAATTTAGTAGAATCTAGATCTGGGAGTTCGGGAACAACTAACTTTGTTGCCCGTTATAACTAAGTGCTACAAACTTAAGCCCGCTGTTGATGACTCAGCGCTTCTTACAATACTGCATGGTTCTATTGCTGCTCTGTCTTGTGTGGACAAGCAGTGCCCAAGTACGCGACGGGGTGGTCCGGTCACGCAACAATAATGTACCACCTCAAGAGGTACGAACAATGGCGGAATGGGAAGAGGTGGAAGGTATTGTAATCGCTTGGCGCAGCTTCCCAGACGTCCTCACGGAGATTGTACGTTATGCTAAGGATGAAGGTCTGGTGTACATTGTCACACCTGACGATTCTCCGGTGCGCCAACGATTGACAAATGCGGGAATCATCGATCAGGATAATATACGCTACATCCTGGCTGGCGTGAATAGCATCTGGATCAGAGACTATGGTCCCTGGACGGTGTATCTGGACGAGGTGGAATCTCGAGGTGTCTCGGACTACCTCTATAACCGACCTCAGCGGCCCCGAGATGATCAAGTCCCTTATGAGGTTGCAGACTACATTGGCGATCCGCTGTATAATGCCGATGAAGACCCCTTTAGCTGGGTGCATACTGGCGGTAATTTCTTGCGAGATGGCCTCCGTGCAGCCTACTCGAGTGATCTGGTCCTCCGCGAAAACTCTGGTAAAACGGGCCAGGAAATTGCTCAATACGCCAACCTCTTCTTTGGGATAGAAGACTATCGAATCGTCTCTCGCCTCGATTATGATACCATTCACCACCTGGATATGCATATGCGTATTTTGGATGAAGAAACAATTGCGGTAGGGGAGTACCCGGAGGGCGTAGCAGATGGGCCGGTGATTGAGGAAAACCTCAATTATATTCGCAACCATTACCGTACGCCCTATGGCCGCCCTTATCGTATTCTACGACTGCCGATGCCGCCGCAGAATGGGCAGTATCCACCCTTTGCCGATTATCTAACGTACACCAACAGCGTCTTTGTAAATAAGAGCATTTTGGTGCCCGTATATGGGATGCCTGAAGATGAGGTTGCACTCCAACTATATCGTGATTACTTCCCCGGCTATCGGGTGGTTGGCATTAATTGCAGTACAATTATTAGTCGATTAGGGGCACTGCATTGTATTACTAAACTCATCGGTGTACGAGAACCATTGTGGATTGCTCATCCACGCTTGAGAGATACTTACAATTCCAGTACGCCTTATGAAGTAGAGGCATGGCTGTATCATCGAGATGGTATTGCTGAGGCTCAATTGCACTATCGATTGAGTGGTGAAACCAACTACTTTACGGTTGAAATGGAGCCACACGAGAATGATGGTGATCGCTGGATAGCCACCATCCCGGCACAAGCTTCCGGTACAGAGGTGCAATATTATATTGAAGCGCTAGCGAATGATGGGAAGCGGCAAGTACGCCCACTCCCTGCACCCGAAGGGTATTATAATTTCCAAGTTCAGGCCTATTCTGAGTTACCTACACCGAATTGGGTGCAGACCCAAACGGAGGTGGCGCCAGGTACCCAAATTCGCTTTTCTGATGATAGCGAAGGTGGCCTCACGACCCGACAGTGGTCATTTGAGGGGGGTGATCTTACTTCTAGTACAGAACAGGATGTAATAGTGAATTATGAAGAGGCAGGGGTGTATCCAGTAACATTAAGCGTACAAAATCCGCTTGGTGATAATTTATTGTCTCGTACTGCTGCAGTGCGAGTACGTGAAGCATACGAACCTTTCACTACCTCTTTCGACAACAGTGCCCTTTCCGATTGGGAAATTGTCGATCCGGAAGCTGATGGTGTAAGCTGGGAATGGAAACTTGACGGAGGTTGTACCGGAGGATGTCTGGAGGTAGCTCACCGGCAGGCAGAACGGAAACTAAACCGCGAGTACTTGCGAACAGCGATTGATCTTCGCCAATTGGCAGACGCTAGCTTGCAGTTCAAGGTAGCCTACGCCCAACGGCACCCGGCGCATTTTGATGAATTACGAGTCAATCTTATTGATCAGGAAGGCAAGCGCTATAACATCTATAACAAGGGGGGCTATGTACTAAGTACAGTAGATAGCCTGTGGCCTAGTTTTGTGCCAACGACTTGCGAACAATGGCGAACAGATACGGTAAGTCTCGAAGATTGGGAAGGTGGACAAGTGCTCCTCGAAATTGAAAGCATTGGTGATCGGGGGAATAGTATTTTCCTTGATGAAATTTCTATAACCGCGAATGTTCTGCCTAACGCTGCCATTGTATACCCCGAAGATGAGACGCTATTCCTTGGTAATGGGGCTCCGTTGCAGGAAGTCGTTCGAGTAGAAGCAAATGATGCGGATGGATCAATTGCCCAAATCGATTTCTTTCTGGATAGCGGGTACTTAGGTTCCCTCGACGAAGCACCGTACGAAATACCATTCACCTTACCCGCCCTTGGACAGTATTACTTGCAAGCTAGGGCAGTAGATAATGATGGAGCACAGGTCTGGACCGAACGTGTACTCATTCGCTACGACCTGGAGAATAACCTGACGCCTATAGCCACCCTACCCATTTCAGTAAATATTGCACCCAACCCTGTTGGGGAACAAGCTGCACTAATAGTGGAGAGCGAAGAGGCTTATCAGGCGGTCACCTTTAGCATCCACGATGCGAATGGCCGGCGTCTGAGCCGATGGTTAGCCGATATTGCTCCTGGTCGAAATGTATTTGATTTCCGCCAGCAATCGCTACCTAGTGGTACTTACCACTTGCAGATCAATTACCAGAATAAACAATATAACTTGCCGTGGGTGAAGATGTAGCCGCTACTAATCCAGCTCTGCTTTCCCTTTACGACCAAATATTGTCTAGGACATTGCTCCACCTACAGGATCATCGTTTTCAAGTGGATAACTTCCTTAGTGCGTTAGAAAGTGATACCCGTCGCGGACTTACCCTTTTGTTCCGGCCACCTCAAGAATTTCAGGCAAAACTATCTTCGATCTTAGCCGAGTTACAAGCGGTTTGCCCTGGTCAATATGCCTACCCATCTTCAGATTGGCACACCACAGTTTTGTCGATAATATCTTGTTTTCCCAGATTTCAATTGGATCATATTGATGCTAAGACCTACTGCGAAGTGTTGACTCAATGCCTGAAAGCCATCCCTCCTTTCAAGGTTGAACTTCGAGGCTTAACGTGCTCCGCAGGTGCAGTAATGATCCAAGGTTTCTTCACTCCTGGTACCCTCAATGTCATTAGGCAAAATATCCGCCAAGCATTCCAATCAACCGACCTACACCAGACCATTGATCAGCGCTATGTGCTAGAAACAGCACACATTACCATCCTGCGTTTCCAGCAACCGGTGACCAACCCCAAGCCCCTCCTAGACTACATCCAACAATACCGTAACACCCATTACGGCACCTTCACAGTGAATACCCTGGAGCTGGTCTACAACGATTGGTACCAACGCCAATCAAGTACCACTCCCATCCAATCCTTCCCCCTAACCAACTAAATTGACTAACTCAACTAATTCAACTAACCTAACTAGCCCCAACCCGTTCCCAAGCATCCGTTCCCCAAGCGTCCCCTGACGCGCGGACCTATTCCAACCACTATCGTTCCCAAGCGTCCCCCGACGCGCGGACCTACTCCAACCATTAAATCATCCAACCAAAAAGAGCCCCCTCCTTTCGGAAGCGGCTCCATCGATTATCACAATTCAGTTTGTACTCCGTCTATGACTTACGCACAAATATCTCCCGTAGCTGATCCAGGACTTGTCCACCACCAGCTAGGCTGATGCTGTTCACCTTGTCAGCGATACGCTCTACGTATTCCATTTCCTTTAGCCGCAGAAGCATTGGGTTTTCTTCCATAAGCTTTGCGGTGTTTAGGAGGGTACGAGTAGCTGCTGTTTCCTCCCGACGGAGGATGGTGTTAGCCTGGGCAGTCTTCTCTGCGATCAGTACCTGGTTCATGATCTCCTTCATTTCTCCAGGTAGGATGATATCGCGGATACCTGCGCTTTGTAGCTGTAGACCTAGAGCCTGAGCACGCTCCTGTACTTCGCTCAGAACGCGTTCTTGTACACGCTCCTTGTTAGCCAGGAGTTCATCCAGGGTGCGGGTTCCAACGTATTCGCGCAGCGCTAGCTGTAGGGCCATGTACAGTTGCTGCTTTGCGTTTTGGTTGTCTACCATCGCCTTGATGATATCGACCACCTGGTATTGCGCAAAGAAGTTCATGCGTACAGCTGCCTTGTCGCGGGTTAGGATTTCCTGTCCTGAGATCTCCAGCTGTAGGGTCCGAATATCAGTAGTCTCTACTGCAATATTCTGTCCGTTACGCCAGAAGTAGTGCAGACCAGGGCCTAGCTTTCCTTGCAGCTCGTTGTCGATAAACAGAAGACCACGTTGGTAGTTGCCAACGACGAATGTCCCGAGGTGACGTTGGATAGCTGGCAGCTTACGCAGCGTCTTGCTTAGTTTCTGAGCGCTCGCTGGGTCATCCAGGTTCTGGATTTCAAAACGACGCTCAATAACGCTGTTCCAGAATGCGTAACGACCTGGCGTAAGCACTTCGAAGAAGAGGCCGTCCTTGTAGTGCAGACAAAGTTCGTTTTCCTTGACGTCTACAAGTTGAGTCTCTTGTACAAAGGCATCGTCCTCAAGTAGGACCCCTAAATCAAAGGGTGTTTCTACTCGTTGGGTACGATTGTACAGACGGAGCTTCTCGCCCCATCGTAGCCAGTGCTTACCCGTAGTTAGCAGGCGCTGGTACTGGCCGTCCTTAAGGACAATTCCCACTAGCTGCGGGTAAATAGTTACGCGTTGCATGTTAATGAGGTTTTTGATGAATTAAGAGGGCGTTTTTAAATGGATCAGAGTCATCACAATAACCATAAAGGGCTTGTTGATTATGCCTCTGATTCGATAGTGTTTTAGTTGTTTTATATAGTGCTATACTGAATGCTCAGCATAGTTGGTGTTTTTGTTTATAAATCGCAGCAAAATAGCTTTTCAATTAGTACTAAAGTTGGATGACTTCCTCTGCTATGCACGAAACTGACAGGGTGGTCAGGCTTTGCGCTTTAGTTCGCTCACCTTTGTATCGCAGTACGCTCAATGGCAAGAGCAGTAGTGCGATCTACCGGTGATGGAAGTAAGGCGTTTGGCAATACCCGTCGAAACGAGTAGTCGGGCTGTCTCCCGGAGGAGGCTGCCCACAGGCCACAAACTATCGGCTCGGTGCGAAGCCGAGTGCTGAACTACCGAAGCAGTACAGCTGAAGTCATCCGTTTTGTCAATCTGACTTTTCGAGGGCCTTCGCCCACGATGAAATGAAAATGGATTAAGAGTCCATCGCGTCTACCAATTCCGCCATCCCTCCCATAGGGAAGGAGCAGGGCTCGAACCTGCAAATTCAAGGGTCTGTTGTTCTAACCTACTGAACTACAATACATGGCAAGTATTGGGAGGAATCGAACCTCCGACACACAGATTGTTGGCGTCTTGCGCTAGCATTCCATCAGCATATTCTACTCCAGTGGAGCGAACACTACGGCGCTATACAGAAACGCCTGTCTGGGATGCAAAATTCCAACGTCAAAACTTCTTTATGGGCAGCTTTCTACCCAAGTATCTTTTCGGCAATTGCCGTTTTTTGCTGTTGTTGACACAAAGATCATTGTGTTCTGCGCAATAGACTTGCGTAGTGAAAAATAAACCTCAAATTTTCTTCGAAAATTACTTCGGTGTGCCGGATGACTATACAAGAAAGTGGTAGGAAAAATTCCGTCCCTCCGTATTTTTTTGAATTTTGTACAGAACTTGTATGAAAATTATGCTTTTGGGCATTGCGAATAGTTTCTAGACAAGTTTATCGGTATAGGAAAGAAAAACAATGGCGCAATACACTATTTGCGCTGCCGCTGACTTGCAGTCTATTGCTGACGAGTATGGCCTAGGGCAGCTGAAGACTACGTCCGTTCTGGAAGGCGGACAACAAAACACAAATTACCTGCTGGATACCTCCAGTGGTCGTTTTGTACTGACAATAACGGAGCAACATTCGTTTGAAGAAGTTGAGAAATTGACCTCGCTTCTACGGCATTTACAGCAGAATGACTTTCGGACTTCTCAAGTGGTTCCTAATAAGGCAGGCGAGCTTGTGGGGACTTGGCAAGGAAAGCCAATTATGCTTAAAGCCTTTCTGGAAGGAGAAGTCATTACTGATTTTTCAGCCTCACAACTCTATTCCTTAGGGCAAGAGATAGGGCAACTGCATTCATTACCTGTTCCAGACTACATGCCAACGGCATTAAATTATGGCCGGGAAAATTTCCACCAGTTGGATCTGTATGCTGCTGGATCTGACTACCAGTCATGGTTGCAGGAGGTGGAGCGCTATGTTGAGCCCTACATTGCAATGGGGCTACCACAGGCACTCATTCATAGTGATATTTTTGACAACAATGTTATCGTTAATGCCAGCCAAGACACGGTGACCATTATGGACTTTGAGGAGGCTGCACACTACTACCGCGTTTTTGACCTAGGTATGGCTTTTGTTGGTGTTTGCTTGGAGAGAAGTGATATCAACCTAGATAAAGCGAAACACTTGTTGCGAGGTTATCAATCTGTTATCCGTTTGGAGGCCAATGAACGACTTGCCCTGAAGCCCTTTCTGGTTTATGCCGCCGCCGCGATGTCCTTTTGGCGGCATCGCCAATTCAACTATACCCACCCAACCCCCGCTAAGTTTAATCACTATCAGGCACTACAAAATGTGGCCAATACAGCCTGGGCGCTACCCGAGGATAGCTTATTGATTGATTGAATAATTGCTCCTACTCAACGCAAATCGATGGGTGTTGGCAGCTAAACCCTTCTGGGACGTGAACGATTTTCTACTTTCACAGTTCCTAGGACAAATATCTGACAGTATGAAACGAGTATGATTTTGTTTAATCACAGTATTCCTTAAGGATGTGATTAAAGAAGATCATGCGAGAGCGCAGCGCT
>CAJXOS010000152.1 GCA_913057725.1 uncultured Lewinella sp. | reverse complement strand
ACAACAACTAGTCCATTTAGTGCACCATCTGGAAATTGTCGAGGCGGACAATCATGTTCAGCGTATCTACTCCTTTAATGGTCAGATTCCTGAGGTGAGCGTTGGTGGAGGAGACACTGCGTTCGACCCAGCTCTTAGTTGGGCCAACGAACAACCTCATTTAGACGGAGTTATTTACTTGACAGATGGAGAAGGGCCAGCTCCTACAGTGCAGTGCCGTTTCCCGATAATGTGGTTAGTCACTGGAAAGGATACCAAGAATCCCGCGCCGGTAAAGTTGCCAGGCCTGGTTGTTCATATGTAGGCTAAAACTGTTGGCGTAATTGTTCTCCAACGGATTTTTAAGGCATTTTCCTAACTGCCAATGCACCAGAAGCTAAATCTGTTAAAGTCATGTGAAGAAAATGCTAAAAGCGACCCAGAATTTCGCCACTACTGGATAAAGTCCGTTATTGGATATTAGATTTTTACGCTCTACTCTTAAGAATTGCTGTTTTTGTTTAGTGTAGGGGCGGGTTCGAATCATTCGGCCGCCCTTATTTTTTTGCGACTACACTTTGATGAAAATCTTCCTGTTGTAGAGAACCCACGACAAGGCCAGGAAGAAGAGGACATTAGTTAGGGCGAAGGCCAATGATGCCATCTTGGTAGAAGCAAATGCTGGCTCAAAAATGCTAGTCCACACCCAGGTCTTTACACTGATACTTTCTCCTAACGCGTTAGTCCACTTAATGGTATACATTAACTTGGCTACTAGACCTGACATTACGAATACAAATAAAGCATTGGTACCGTAGATGACGAATGGTTTGGTCCACCAGGTAGATCCTCGAAGATCCACTAGCCAGTAGACCACGCCCAGGAAAAGAAGTGCCACACCTGAAGTATAGAGTACGTATGAGCTCGTCCAGATTTTCTTATTGATAGGAAAAGCAAGGTCCCAAATACAGCCTAACGCAACCAGGATGGTTCCAACCGCCAACAATCCTGCAACCTTCTCATAGGCGCCCGCCTCGCTGCGTAGCCATAATCCAGTCAATATTCCACTAATGCCGGTAGCAACTGCGGGAAGGGTGCTGAGGAACCCTTCTGGATCCCAAGTCTTGCTCTGCGACCAAAGGTGGCCGTCCATTAGCACGCGGTCCAGCCAAGCACCGATATTGGTACTGGGTTCCAGATTAGGTGCTATCCCTCCGGGTACAGGTACCAGGGTCATCAATGCCCAATATCCTAAGAGGCAACCAACGCCCACCCAAAATAACTGTCGTGGGTTTACATAAAGGAAAAGGGTAGCACTCACCCCATAAACTAAGGCGATACGTTGCAAAACCCCCGGAATCCGAATAGTACTGAAGTTGAAGTAAGGAAAACCATTTAGGAAGAGGCCTATGCCAAATATGATGAGCGTTCGCTTGATGATCTTGCGCTGCATCGCCTTTTTGTCTACACCTTGAGCTTTGCGCTTACCGAGTGCATAGGCGATGGCTACTCCAACGATAAATAAGAAGAAAGGAAAAATCCAATCTGTGGGCGTGACGCCATGCCAGTCGGCATGTAGTAGGGGAGCGTAGACATCACTCCAAGAGCCAGGGTTGTTTACCAAAATCATCCCGGCTATCGTTAGACCACGGAAAATGTCAAGTGATAGAAGGCGTTGTTGTTGATCCATGCTTTTCGTTTTGCAAGGATCAAGATAATCATTTTACTCCCCCCACCGATAGGTGTCCAGATCAAAGCCGGCAAGATCCAAGACGCGATCTACCACGGTGAGCGCCAACTCCTCAAAGGTCTTGGGGTTGCTGTAGAAAGACGGACTGGCAGGGCAAATAACTGCTCCTGCTTCCGTTAGTTGAGTCATGTTACGAAGATGGATGAGATTGTAAGGGGTATCTCGAGGCACTATAATCAGCTTTCGTCGTTCCTTGAGGATAACATCAGCCGCGCGGGTCACCAGATCGTTACTAATACCCTGAGCGATGCGGGCCATTAGTCCCATAGAGCATGGACAAACCAGCATGCTTCCGTATTTGGCAGAGCCAGAGGCGAAGGGCGCCATAAAATCATTCTTCTGGTAGAAGTCGAAACCTTCGTATTCCTCATAGGACTTATTACCGAGTTCCAACTCCCAATTGTAGCGGGCATTGTCGCTCATGACGACACCTACTTTCTCCCACTGATCCCGCAGTTGACTGAGGCGATCCATCAAAACTTTAGCGTACAGAGATCCACTCGATCCCCCGACTGCTAGTACCACTTTGTGCTTTCCCGTTGATGTCATACTCTAATTGTCTGATAAAGACAGTAAAACGTTAAGAAACTATTAATTAGCAGGAGATGAAAAACGAATAGTGGGATTCATACTATTTTTACTGATGCTACACTACTTGTACATCCCTACTGTGCTAATTCCATAACATTTAACAGGCGATGCCTGACTCAGTACTTAAAGTAAGAAAAATGAAAAAAGTTGTCTTTGGAACCGGATTGTTGTTGGCTTTGGCAGGCATCTTTGCTTTTGCACAACCAGCAGGCAATGTAGAAACTACCCCGGTTGAGAACAAAATTAATTGGATGACTTGGGAAGAAGCCATGGTTGCCATGGAAAACGAGCCCAAGAAAGTATTCATCGACGTATATACCGACTGGTGTGGTTGGTGTAAGCGTATGGATGCTAGCACATTTACAGACGGTGATGTGATCGACTACATGAACGAGAACTACTACGCCGTGAAGTTCGATGCGGAAGGTAAAGAAGATAAGGAGTATCGTGGCCGTACCTTGACGTACCGTGCTAATGCTGGTCGCCGTGGTGTACACGAACTAGCTATTGTTTTGTTGAATGGTCGTCTAGGATATCCTTCATTTGTATACCTGGATGAGCAGCAAAACTCACTGAAGGTATCACCTGGATACAAGACACCAGACGTACTTTTGGCTGAATTGAAAGCAGTAGCTGCTGGTAGCTAAGACTTAGCTTACAGCTTGAAAATAGAAGTGGTTTGCTACAGGATTCTTACCTGTGCAAACCACTTCTTGGTTTATGGGGTTGGACTGAAGCGATTGGCTTGTGGCTCTTCTACTAGTTAGCGCCCCTGTAGCTAGTTTGCGTCCCCCGACGCAAACGCCCTAACACCTCCCCTGACGCAAACACGCAAACTAAAATTGATCAGCCTCCGTACTATCAGCCATTGCCACCGTAGAAGCACTTTGTTGGATCGTTGTTTGTACATAATCAAAGTAACCCGTACCTACGAAGCTTTGGTGGCGAATGGCAGCAAATCCTTTTTCTGCCAAGGCAAATTCGCGCTCCTGCAACTCTGAGTAACCAGCCATGCCTCTTGCTTTGTAAGCGCTGGCCAACTCAAACATGCTGCTGTTCAGGGCGTGGAATCCGGCTAGGGTGATGAATTGGAATTTGAAACCGAGTTCAGCTAGATTCTCGCGGAAGGTCAACATCTCCTCACGACTCAGATTCGCGGCCCAATTAAAGCTAGGAGAGCAATTGTAGGCCAACATCTTGCCTGGGTACTTCGCATGAATAGCCTCCGCAAAAGCACGAGCTTGCTCCAGATTTGGTTTGCTGGTTTCCATCCAAATCAAGTCAGCATAAGGGGCATACGCTAATCCGCGACTAATACACTGCTCCAAGCCATTCTTCACATAGTAGAAGCCTTCAGCGGAACGCTCACCGGTGAGGAATTCCTGGTCGTTTGGATCTACATCGCTGGTCAATAGATTGGCTGCTTCCGCATCAGTACGAGCAATGATGATGGTAGAAGTACCACAAACATCGGCGGCCAAACGAGCAGCAATCAATTTGTTTACGGCTTCTTGCGTAGGCACCAATACTTTGCCGCCTAAGTGCCCACATTTTTTGGCACTGGAAAGTTGGTCTTCAAAGTGTACGCCGGCTGCACCGGCTGTGATCATACTTTTCATGAGCTCATAGGCATTAAGGTTGCCTCCAAAGCCGGCTTCTGCATCTGCTACAATAGGAGCGAGGTAGTCGATGTTCGCTTCCCCATTGACAGATTGGATTTGATCACGGCGTAACAGCGCATTGTTGATTCGTTTTACAACTTCTGGAACACTATTTACTGGATACAGCGATTGGTCAGGGTACATGGTGCCGGAGAGGTTGTTGTCGGCAGCAACCTGCCAACCACTGAGATAGATGGCGTCTAGTCCGGCAGTTACCTCCTGTACGGCTTGGTTGCCCGTTAGTGCGCCAAGGCCGGCGACATGTTTCTGCGTATTGAGCTTATGCCAGAGTTTTTGCGCTCCCAACTGAGCGAGCGTATACTCAACCTTAACGGTACCGCGCAGCTTCAGAACATCTTCTGCAGTGTAAGTACGGCGAATTTGTGTCCAACGTGGATTGATGGCCCAGTCTTGCTTGAGTTGCTGGATTTGGATCTCGTTTTTCATGTCAAAATATTGAGGTGGTGGATAATTAATAGTGGATTGATGATGGAGCCTGCATTAGAGCAAATCATAAGCAGGGAGCGTGAGGAAGTCTTCGTATTCATCTTGCTTTACCAGGCGATCGAAGAGCTCAATAGCTTCCGGGAGGCGGTTTTTAGCTGGTACCCATTGGTCTATTTGAGCTAGCTCATCTTGCAGCAATTCCTCGTAGAGTTCTAGACTTAGCTTCCGAGTATCCGGTAGTTCGGCGGTTTGTTGTAGCCACTGCCAGAGTTGAGTTCTGCTGATCTCAGCCGTGGCGGCATCTTCCATTTTGTGGAATAGTGCGGCTGCTCCTCTACCACGAAGCCAGCTCTCCAGATACAGGATGCCTACACGCATGTTTTCCCGTATACCCTCTTCGGTAATGGTGCCTACTGGTACATCCAGTAGTTCTTTAGCTGTGACTGCAACTTTTTCCGCCCGATAGTAGATTTGATTGGGGCCTTTCAGGTATTCATCAAATACCTCCATAGCCACTGGTACAAGACCTGGATGTGCTACCCAGCTACCGTCGTGCCCAAGTTTGGCCTCTCGTAGTTTGTCTTGTCGTACTTTTTCTAATGCAGTTTCATTGGCTGCTGGATCGGCCTTTATGGGGATTTGTGCGGCCATTCCACCCATGGCATGAACGCCACGTCGGTGACAGGTTTTTACCAATAGTTCGCAATAAGCCTGCATGAACGGAGCGGTCATCGTGATCTGGCCACGATCAGGAAGCAATCGCTCGGGGAAGGCTCTAAACTTCTTGATGAAACTAAAAATGTAATCCCAGCGCCCACAGTTTAGCCCAGCAGAGTGTTCCTTGAGTTCGAATAGAATCTCATCCATTTCAAAAGATGCCAAGATGGTTTCAATGAGTACGGTGGCTTTAATTGTCCCTTGTGGAATACCGACATACTCTTGCGCAAATACAAAAACATCATTCCAAAGGCGCGCCTCCTGGTGGCTTTCTAGCTTTGGTAAGTAGAAGTATGGACCACTACCACGGTTAACCAGGGCTTTTGCATTGTGGAGGAAGTACAAGCCAAAATCGACCAGAGCACCACTCAAAGGTTGGTCTTCAAATCGAATGTTTTTTTCTTCCAAATGCCAGCCACGCGGGCGTACCATCAGCGTGGCCGTTTTTTCGTTGAGCTGATATTGCTTGCCGTTCACCGGATGTTCAAAGGTGATGGTTCGGCGAATGGCATCTTGGAGGTTGATTTGGCCAAATACTACGTTATCCCAATTTGGAGTGTTGCTGTCTTCGAAATCAGCCATAAATACTTTAGCACCCGAGTTCAACGCATTGATCACCATTTTGCGATCTACGGGTCCAGTGATTTCCACTCTTCTATCCAGGAGGTCAGCGGGTAGGGGAGCTACCTTCCAAGTACCTTGTCGAATAGCAATGGTCTCTTCCAGGAAATCTGGCCACTTCCCTGCATTGATGTCTGCTTGTCGTTCTGCGCGGCGAGCTAGAAGCTGTAAGCGTCGTTCATTAAACCGGAGATGGAGGGCTTCTAAGAATTGCAAGGCTGCCGGAGTCAGTACTCTTTCATAAATAGCGGGAGCACTGTGTGCCGGTAGCGATAGTCGTGCGAGGATAGCATTATTTGGCATGGTCCTGATATTTTGTTTCCTTTACACAAAAGTGAAGGATTATTACAATTAGCGGAAATTCCGCTAAGTACAATATTTCCGCTTTTACTTTCTTTTTCCATCCCTGAAATGGAGTTGAGAGGTCTGCTTGTTGAAATAAGCAGTTGATTTATAATGATTTGGGATTTGCCGTTTTTACATTGGCGAAGCCGCAAAAGATGGACCTATGTTGAGTGATGCCGAGGTGGTTAAGTTGCTATTTGGCTTCAAGTTGAAGCATTTGCGCAGCGAGCGTGGCCATGGTTTGGAAGATCTAGCTGCAAAAACTGGATTGTCTAAATCGTATATCCATGACTTAGAGAAGGGGAAGAAGTATCCAAAAGTGGATAAGATCCATGTCTTGGCAAAAGCCTTGGGTGTGGACTATGACTATATGGTGTCTCAACGCGCATCACGTTCAATTCAGCCGGTCGTAGATTTGCTTACTTCTGATGTGTTTCGCGAGTTTCCGCTGGATGATTTTGGGATATCAACCAATAAGCTAATTGAGTTGCTGGTAAATACGCCGGAACGCGTTACGGCCTTTATCAGTACGATTTCGCAAATGATCCGCCATTTTCAGGTGTCTCGGGAGCATTTGTACTTCACTGCCCTTCGGTCTTACCAGAATCTCAAAAACAATTATTTCCAGGAGTTGGAAGAGGCAGTGGCTGCCTTTCGGCAAAAATTCGAATTACCTTCCCTTCTGCCAGCAGGAGTTTCGATCCTCGAAGAGCTACTTCAATCGCAGTTTGGTGTTCGAGTAGACCGTGCTGCGCTAGTTACCCTCAAGTTGCCAGCAAGCTGTCGATCCTATTTTGCGCGTGATGCTAAAGTGCTCCATTTGCGAAAAGGCTTATCCGCAGCGCAAGAACGTTTTTTATTAGGCCGGGAATTAGCCTTTCAGTATATGGAATGGAAGGAGAGGCCTTATGAGACACGGATTGTGGAGATTCCTAATTTTGAAATTCTCTTCAACAATTTCCGCGCCAGCTATTTCTCTTCGGCTTTGCTAATGGAAGAAAACACCGTATTGCAAGACTTGGAGAATTGGGCGAATAGTACCAGCTGGGACCCTGAGTGGATGTTACAACTGCTCCGTAAATATGATGTGACGCCGGAGATGCTCTTACAGCGATTGAGCAATTTATTTCCTCATCATCTCGGATTATCAGATTTGTTCTTCTTACGACTGGAGAGTAGTAGTGATCTGCAAACCTATCGGATGACAAAGGAACTTCACCTAGATCGACTTCATAGCCCATACGCCAATGCACTAAACGAACACTATTGTCGGCGGTGGGTGTCTGTCAATATCATCAAGCAGGCCCGCCAACGGAAAGGAGAAGAGGTCATTGTACAAGCTCAACTTAGTAATTACTGGAATTCGGACCATGCGTACTTCTGTCTTTCCATGGCTCGCCCGGAGGCTCAGGCTAATGGTAAGTTTAGCAGTGTCACTTTGGGTCTTCTAGTCAATGAGCAGCTTAGAGAAAAGTTCCGCTTCCTCAGTGATCCGGCTTTGCCCGAGCGTCAAGTTTTTACTACTTGTGAGCGCTGTGGAATAACGGACTGTGAAGCCCGTGCCCGGCCACCTCTGATCTTGGAAGAACGTTCCGAAGATGAGGAGCTGATGAATGCCTTACGTCAACTAGGAACCTAGACGCTACCGCTCGTATTTAGTCCCGCTCGTATTGAGTCCCCCGACCGCTCGTATTGAGTCCCCCGACTCAATACAAAAAACAAACAACAACAACTCTACAAACGCCGCTTACCCTTAGCGCATTCGCGATCGTATTCTTCGAGGATCGTATACAGATCTTTGAATCGATATCCCTTCTTGCCAATTTTACGAGCAAGGCGTGGGGCATTTTCTTCCATCAGGCGCCGCATTTGCCAACGAAACCCGAAGCGGTTGAGTGGTACAATTCGCTGGTCAGCAAGCTCTACCCAATACTGGACAATCTTGCGCGTGCGACTAACAACCTTTCCATCCACGTATGCGTACTTCACTAAGGTCTCAGGAGTTTGGAGAAGACTAATATTATCTCCTGCATATTGCACACGCAGATACATCCAGTGATTACGGTAGTACTTACTCTCGTAGGCATGGATAGCAGGACCTTCATAGAATACAAATCCACGGATCAAGGCCGGGTGTAGATAATAGGGAGTGCCAAAGTCATTGATAAACTCCACCATACTTCCGACATGGGAATGCTCAATGATTCCGATAGAACCTGTGAGATGGTAATTATTCTTGGTGACAATGTAGCCAGTCAGCGCGTCTGGACTTTGCGCCCAGCTCAGGCTTAAACTCAATAGGAGGATACTAGTGGTGTAAATATAACGCATAGAAATCGGGTATTAACTAGCTGAAAATACGACATTTTGATAAGAGCGCGCCCAGGGTTATGCTGATTAGATAGAAAATGCAGCGCTATTGGTTTTCTCGAAGACAGTTCAGACTTAATCTCATCGACAGAAAGAGCAGGCACCTTGTCGGAAACAGCCTTCAGGTATTTGATAGGTAGTGTTTGAATGCAGTCTCATTAGCATAACCATCAAGCAATCAAAGGGTTCGGAGAAAAAATCCTTTAGCACACAAGAAAGCTTTCGATTGGCCGGTAGCAGTGCTATTGTTTTGGAAGCGTTTACACGTTTACTGATGGCTAATATCATGGGTGTTCTTCTGAGAATTTCTCCTCTTCAAGCCCTACGCTATGATCAGTACCAACGAAGTGTTAAAAAATATATTTGAAGGTGTAACTTTTTCCAAAAGGGCCCGTTAAAGGACTAAACAAGATAAATTCCATTTTTCAACTGCAGGTACTTCTGCCCGCTCCGAAAAATGCAGATGAAGAGGTTTTAAAAATTCATCTGCAGAGGGAATAATTTCTGCTATTTACCAGGCGACTGTTCGTCAGGCCAACTTCTCAAGGGTTAAGCACTGGGTTACGATGTTTTTCGTAAATTAGCAGCTTTGATGATCCCTATGTGGTGCGAAGCTGTAGATGATCAAGAATTTACCGACGAAAGGGGTGTTTCGGGATTAATTCCTCCTTTGGTGGTAAGTGCTGGTCATAGCTTATGCCCAAGTATATGAGAATGAAACACTTGCTCAGATTGAGCTTGCTGGCGTCCCTGCTTTTCGCGACAGTGGTACAGGTCACGGCACAGCTCGAGACACCAAAGAACGGCCCCTTCAATGTGGCCCTGTATCAGGGTGCACAATGGCGCAGCATCGGTCCTTATCGAGGCGGGCGTAGCGTTGCCGTTACAGGCGTTCCCAACAACGACCAAATCTATTACATGGGGACAACCGGTGGTGGTGTCTGGAAAACTACCGATGCCGGACTTTCCTGGAAGAATATCTCCGATGGCTTTTTTAATGTGGGTTCAGTAGGTGCTATTGCAGTAGCTCCCTCTGATGCTAACGTTGTTTATGTCGGTACTGGCGAACATGCTATTCGCGGTGTCATGACCTCGCATGGAGATGGCGTTTACAAATCTACGGATGGCGGTAAAAGCTGGAGCTATTTAGGTCTAGAGAATAGTAGACACATTGCCGATATCCAAATCCATCCTACTAATCCCGATCTCATTTATGTAGCCGTACAAGGTGCCGCACACGGCCCGACGGTGGAACGTGGTATTTTCCGTTCCGCAGATGGTGGTGAAACTTGGGAACACCTCTTTTTTATCAATGAGTCTACTGGTGCGGCTGACCTCAGCATGGATCCTACTAATCCACGGATTCTCTATGCTGGTATGTGGGACCACGAACGCAAGCCATGGCAAATTCGCAGTGGAGGAGAAGGTTCTGGACTTTTTCGCTCTACGGACGGCGGTGAGAACTGGCAGAAAATGCAAGAAGGCCTTCCCATGGAAATGGGTAAGGTAGGTGTCGTTGTTTCTCCGGCTAATCCACAGGTGGTTTATGCGAATATTGAGGCAGAACAAGGCGGCGTATTTCGCTCCAATGATGGTGGCGATACCTGGCAACAAGTAAATGATCAACGATTGACGATCGGACGTGCTTGGTATTATACAGAGATTATTGCGGATCCTCAGGACGAGCATACTGTGTATGTATTGAATGCACCTATGTTGCGATCAATGGATGGAGGCCGTACTTTCGAATCGGTGCCTAACCCACACACTGATCAGCACGACCTTTGGATTAATCCAGATGCACCGGATAATATGATTCTCGCAAATGATGGTGGGGCTTGTATTAGTTTTAATGCTGGCAAGAGTTGGTCTTCTCAGAATAACCAGCCAACTGCACAGTTCTACCGGGTTATCACAGATCAGCGTTTCCCATTCTACCATATCTATGGTGGTCAGCAAGACAACTCTGCTATCGCAATTGCCAGCCGCTCTCCTCGTGGTGGTATCACGGATAAAGACTGGTACAATGTAGCAGGTGGAGAGAGTGCCTTTATTGCTTTCGATCCTAGTGATCCTCAACTGGTCTACGGTGGGAGTTTTCAGGGCAATATATCCGTATACGATCATAATACGGAGGAGGTGAAGGATATTATGGCCTATCCAACAGTAGGCTTAGCTACCTTGCCCCGCGACATGAAGTACCGTTTCAACTGGAACGCTCCGATTGTTGCTAGTCCACAAGACCCACGGGTTATTTTCCATGCCGCCCAGAAAGTACTCCGTACGCGTGACGGCGGTTTAAGCTGGCAGGAGATCAGCCCTGATCTTACCCGTAACGAAAAAGAAAAGCAAGGCCCAGGCGGCGTACCTTTTACCAATGAAGGTGCCGGCGGTGAAAACTATAACACCATTAGCTATCTAGCTTGCTCACCCCACGATAGTTGGGTGATGTGGGTTGGTAGCGATGATGGTCTCGTGCATTTGACACGTGATGAAGGCCAAAGTTGGCAGAACGTCACCCCTCCAGATCTTGGAGAGTGTCTGATCAATAGTATTGAAGTTTCTCCTCATAACCCTGCTACTGCTTATGTGGTGGCGACCAAATACCGTTTTAACGATTTTGCACCATTAATCTTCCGTACGGATGACTTTGGAGCTACCTGGACGAAGATTACACGTGGCATTGCTCCAGAGGACTTTGCTCGCGTTGTACGGGAAGATCCTTTACGTGAAGGGCTTCTTTACGCTGGTACGGAAACTGGTCTTTACGTTTCCTACAGTAATGGTAAGTTTTGGCATCGTTTCCAGTTGAATCTACCAGTATGTCCAATTACAGATCTGACGGTTCAGGCTAATGATCTGGTAGCTGCGACATCAGGTCGTGGATTCTGGATTTTGGATGATCTTGGCTTCCTACAGCAGAGTGCTGGTTATTTGCTGGCCCGCAACCCGCAAGTGTTCCGTCCAAAGACTACCTATCGCATTGGAGGTGGTCATGGGACTCCTGCTGGAGAAGGCCAGAATCCACTGGGAGGTATGATTATTGATTATTACCTGCCAGCACAGTTGGATACGGCTTTGGTGGAATTGGAGATATTCGATGAGAATGATGAGTTGGTTCGCAAATTCTCTAGCAAAGCGGATGATGATTTTGAGGCCTACGTAGGAGGCCCTTCAGCGCAGCCGTTACTACCAAAGGGGTATGGTATCCGCCGCTTCAACTGGGACTTACGTAAGGACCCCATTCGCCATCTTGATGGGATGTTCGTCTTTGGAAGTTATGAAGGTGCCTTAGTACCTCCAGGTGATTACACTTTACGTCTGACGGTTGGTCGGAAACGATCAGAGGAAAGAGCTCAGCTATTAGCCGATCCTCGCCTACAAGCCAGTTCAGAGGCTTATGCTGCACAACATGAACTGCTAAAAGGTATTGAGGGAACCATCGCGGATATCCACGGTTCGGTAGCCATGATGCAAGACTTGCGTGCGCAAATGCAAGTTTTGGCTGATCGCTTGGCTAAGTTAGAAGACCAACCTAAGTTAGTAGATAAGGCGCGTGATATTAGCGCACAAATTGATAGTTGGGAAAAACAATTGGTACAGCCTGATCAAGAGACGTTTCAGGATGTCATCAACTTCCCTAATCGCTTGAACGCAGAGTTACTCAGCCTCCATAGCCGCTGTGATGGAGCGGACCCTAGAGTGACTGCTGGAGCAAGGCAACGCCTCGCTGATCTGCAAACCGCTTGGCAGTCGCTCGTTGAGGAACGTGATTTGATTATCTACAATGAAATGGCGGACTTCAATAAGCTCTACAGTGAACAGCAACTTCCAGCACTTTTCTTACCGGATAGCACGGATGGAACTGCTTGGTAAAGAACCATCTTCCCTCCTTGAAAACGGGCGCTGACCATCTTGGTCAACGCCCGTTTTCTTTTGTCTCGATGCAAGTTTACGATGAGTCTCAAATTATGACACTGTTTCTGGTGTCACGTTTCCTCTTTTCTAGGCTTTTATAAGTGTAATGGCCATTGCACTATATCCTAAAGTTAATTCACAAGAAATCTAGAAAGATGAAAAATCTACTATTTATCCTATTGGCTGCAATGACTGTAGCTACGTCCTGTACCAAGGAGACAGCAACTGATTTCCCCTACAATGAACAAGCAACGGCCCAGATGGTGGCCCATACAAATGAACGATCCGCAGCAGAACCGGCTGATATCAGCTATTCGTTCAGCGGAAGAGGTATGATCGTGGCAAAACAGTTGCAAGAAACATATGAAGGAGTCACCTATGATTTTCTTAGCCTGCAATACACCGGCTCCCGCCTGGGAAAAGAAGACCAGAGCTACGCCTTTGACATCGACCTAGGGTTTGGGGAGGTCAAGTTTCCAGGATTTATCGCCAATGCCTACATCAGCTTTTTAGGCAACCAGTTGATCATTCGAGATATGAATAGCGATTTCACTATTAATTTCTTTGTTCAAGAAACAGAAGATAGTCAAAACCTTGCGCCAAAACTCCAGCCAGAAGTAGTATCAGGGATTCGAATTGTACATGAAGACGAAGGCTTCAACAAGCGTGCGAGTGGATGTTCATGCTTCTGCCAAAATCTGCCTAATAGCGGCCCTGTCCCGAGTTCTAAGCGGAGTTGTGATTGTAAGTCGAAATGCGAAAATTCGTGTTCTGCATCCTGTCATGGTGCTCGACAGATAGCAAGATGTGATGATCTCTGTCCACAGGAGTAGTGACGAAATAATCAGTATTGCACCATTAATAACCACTTAATCTTTGTTCTATGAAAACGTTCTTATGCAGTTTCGTGCTGCTTTTTATTACCCTATCCGCTTGTACGTCACAAAGTGATCAAGCCGATTCCTTTCCCTATGACCAGGAGTATTTGCAGACGGTAGCAGATGAGGTAAATAAGAACCGCACTTTGATCTCGGGAGATATTGGCTATGCCTTTCTCGGAACTGGCACCGTAGAATCTCGTCAAATCGAGGAAATAATTGAAGGTGTTACGTACAGTTACCTTAGTCTGGAGTATGCGGGTAACCGTAATGATGAGGCACTCACTTTACTTTTCTTCGATATGGGCTTCGAGCTGGCTGAAATTCCGTTTCCGAACTTCATCGCCAACGCCAATATCACCTTCCTTGGGGACCAATTGCTCGTGCGGGATCTAGATTCTGATTTTGCCATCAGCTTCTGGGCACCTACGACCGATGAGGCGGTAAACCCTTTACCAAAGGTGAATACCGAACTGGTACCTTCTTTACGGATCCGAACGACAGGCCTGTAGTAAAAGGAGCTACTCGATAGAATGAGAAAAGCCTACCCGAGCAACAGCTCGTGGTAGGCTTTCTTTGTCTCAATAGGATTTCTCCTACTTAGATTTTCTTAGTCTTAATGGTACAGCCGATTGCTTTTACATCAGCAGGATCTGGCTCTTGGCCGTTCTCGATAGCTGCAACTGCATTCTCTACGTAGTTCACAGTGACCGCTGATGCATCCTGTGCATTGTCATCAATAGCACCGTGGTAGCGAACAGTAAGATCAGCATCGATCAGATAGATCTCTGGAGTGCGACTTGCACCGTACTGAGGGTAGATCACTTGGCCTTCATCCATTAGGTATAGGAATGGGAAGCCTTTGTCAGATGCGCGCTCCTGCATAGCAGTAAAGCTGTCGCCTTCTTTAACTTCTGGGTCGTTTGGCTGAATAGCTACCACAGGATATCCCTGAGGAGCAAGCTTATTGTGAAGTTCGATCAAGCGATCCTCATACATCACTGCGTACGGGCAGGTGTTACAAGTGAAGGTTACCACAAAGCCCTTTGGAGCATTGCCATTGGCATCCTTGATGTTGTCGAAAGAGTACATCTCGCCATCGATGTTCTTCAATTCAAAAGCAGGAGCTTTATCACCTACTTTGACACCCATTGGCATTTCTTCTACTTCCGTTTGGCTTACGGTCTTAGCCTCGGCCGTTTCTTCGGTTGTTGTTTCTGTTTCTGCAGACTCGCTGCTAGCGTTACTTTGGCAACTAAAACTTACTGCTACCAAAAGGGCCAACAACACGATAGGATTGAATATTCCTTTTTTCATACCTGACACTGGTTTTTGATTATTGAATGGACTGAACGGCCTGAGCCAGTTCTTCGTAGTCACTAAATTGATCCGCAAAAAAGCGGCGTTGATCGTTCTTGTACACAATGGTGATCGGGATTGCTCCGCCCCATTCCGGATCTACTTTATCGATCCATACATTTGTCTTTGTATCCGTTAGGGCGATCACAGGTAATTCTAGTGGCCGTTCCCGGATAAATCGCAATAATTTGCGTCTTACTTCACGCTTGAAGTCCAAGCTTACCAATACGATTTCTACATCTTCTTCCTCCGCAAGCCGCTCAAAGTAAGGCAGCTCTTCTACGCAAGGGCCGCACCAGGTTGCCCAAAAATTAATAACGTAGGTCTTTCCGTCTTTCCGCTCAAAGATCGGCGCCAGATCGTCAAAATTATCGACAATGGGGTAGGGGAGGGTATCGGTTGTGGTGAGGTGTAGAATTTGCTGGTTGGTAGCTGGGGCTGAGGCCGTTTCAGTTTGTGGTCTTTCTGCTTCCGCAGGAGCAGTCTGACAGGAGGCGGTCATTATGCTTAGTAAGGTGCAAAGACCGAGTGTATATCGCAACATGGGCATCATATGCTGGTGAACAGCCAATATAACGGTGAGGCCTAAGCAATTGTTGGTGCTTTGGCTGCATAATTACGGCAAGCCATAGCTTTACGGCAGAATAAGCTCTTGACGCGCCCGTAATGCGATTTCTCGAACATAGCAACCTTCGAGGTGATCATTAACAAGGCCCATCGCTTGCATAAAGGCGTAAGCAGTAGTAGGACCAACAAAACTCCAGCCTCTTTTCTTCAGGTCTTTGCTTAGTGCGATAGAACTTGGTGTCTTGCTCAAATGTCGGAGGCTAGCGTAATCCATTTTTTCAGGACGTTCACTACTTGGCGGTTCAAATGACCAAAAGTACTTGGCTAATGATCCTTTTTTATTCACGAGTTCGATCGCCCGTTGAGCATTGTTGATGGTACTCTCAATCTTCTTTCGATGGCGAATAATCCCGGCATCTTGTAAGAGTACCTCCACATCTGCCTCTGTCATCTCGGCGATGCGATGGAAGTCGAAGCCATGAAAGGCTTTGCGAAAGTTCTCTCGTTTTCTAAGAACAGTGAGCCAACTTAAGCCTGATTGGAATCCCTCTAGGCAGATTTTCTCGAATAAACGAATGTCATCGGTCACGGGAAAGCCCCATTCTGTATCATGATAGTTTTGGTAATCCTCATAACCGTTATACCACCAGCAACGAGCTTTACCATCATCTCCTAATCGAAGGCCTTCCGCGAGTTCCGACATCTATGCGTACTATGTTTGGTGAGATGTGCCATTAGCGGCACCATTACTGTCTTCTTTGGTCCGGCACATACGTAGGAGTTGCAAGTGCCTTTCCGAGAGTTGTTGGGCAGCGTTGAACAGTTGTTCAAAATGGCTGCGTAAGAACACGGCTTCACGAGGCAAATCATTGGCATCATCAAGGGCCTTTGACTTATAAGAGAAGCAAGTGTAGATACCTTGTAGGAATTTATCAAACTCCAGTGCTCCCTCAAATAGACCTTCCAGCTTGGCACGCTCTTGAGGACAAAGACCTTGCAGACGCACCAGAGACTGAAGCGTTTCCTCTTGAGTAAGGTCACGCTGGGCCAAATCGATGAGGGAAATGCTAAAGTATTCTGCCATCCGTAGCAGATTGCCAATCTTTGGCTCAGCCGATCCATTTTCATAGGAGGCAATGTTGCCCCGGTTAAGACCAAGCTGCATAGCCAACTCTTCCTGGCTCATCTTTCGCCGCTTACGCAAAAAGCGCAAGTTCCCAGCCAAGTAGTGGCTGGCGATTTGTTTTTCCTGCTTAACAGTATCCATTTACTAGCACATTTGTCAGTTCATTACGGACTCAGAATAGAGTTTTTTGTAATGACTGTTCACCAAAAATACACAGCTGGAGCGAAATTTGTTTAATAATGTTAAAAAAATTAACAGATTTTAAGCTGTCAAACCGGCAGACCGTCGTTGTTGGAACAGTTCTTGAACATAATTATGTCAGAAAGTCAAAAATATTTGCATTTATGATTTTATGCCTGTATTTTTGATAAAAATAATTACAAAGCCTCAAATCACCCCTTCGAATATGCTATATGCCATTCAAAATCAGATTCAGGACCAATTGGACACGATCAGCAACTCGCTGAAAGCGTTCTCCCTGAAGCTGACTGGAAACAACGACGATGCTGAGGACCTGTACCAAGATACGGCCTTGCGCATTATTACGAACGCAGACAAGTACCGTCAAGGCACCAACTTTAAAGCTTGGGCCGTAACGATCATGCGTAACATCTTTATCAATAACTACCGTAAGAAGGTTCGTCGTAACCTGATTATCGACCAGACTCCTAATAACTACTACATCAATTCAGGAGATCGCCCCGTAGCGAACGATGGTGAGACTCTAGTAGCTTACAAAGAGCTGATCGAAATGGTGGATCGTTTACCTGATGACTTTCGCGTACCCTTTATGATGGCCTA
>CAJXOS010000151.1 GCA_913057725.1 uncultured Lewinella sp. | reverse complement strand
CTGAGCTATGTATTAATGCTGGCGTGCAAGCTGCCCTGGGTAGTGGCACACCAACTGGTGGGGTGTACAGTGGTCCCGGGGTTACTGATGATGGGAACGGGATAACCTATACTTTTGACCCAACTGCTGCGGGTATGGGTTTGCATACGATTACATACGACTTTACGGATGCGTATGGTTATATGGCTAGTGCCAGCGATGATATTGAAGTATTTGATTTGCCATCAGTTGCCTTTTCAGCTCCCGCTGATATCTGCATTGATGCTGGCGTGCAAGCTGGCCTTGGCGGCGGTATGCCTTTAGGTGGCATATACAGTGGTATTGGGGTTAACGATGACGGTAATGGTATGACTTATAGCTTCGATCCTGCCATCGCAGGCGTCGGTGTGAGTTCCCTAACCTATACTTATGTTTCTTCTTTTTCGCAAATAGGTCTTGATATCGACGGCGATGCAGCATTTGACAACTCTAGTCGGTCCATATCACTTTCCTCTGATGGGAGTCGCGTAGCCATTGGGGCACCTTATAACAATGAAGGAGGAGTTGGTGTAGGACAGGTGAAAATTTATGAGTGGAATGATACTACATGGGCTCAAATAGGCCTCGACATCTATGGTGAGGCAATTCTTGATTATTCTGGTTGGTCAGTTTCGTTATCCTCAGATGGAAATCGCGTAGCCATTGGGGCACGCAAAAACAGTGATGGAGGTAGTAATGCGGGACAGGTGAAAATTTATGATTGGAATGGTACAAGCTGGGAACAAGTAGGACTTGACATCGACGGTGAGCCAGATCTTGATCAACCTAATTTGTCCATATCGCTATCTTCAGATGGAAACCGGTTAGCAATTGGAGAACCTTATAATTTTGATGGAGGAAGCAATGCAGGACAGGTAAGGGTTTATGAATGGAATGGTACGGCATGGGCACAACTAGGGCTTGGCATAAACGGAGAAATGGCTGATGATCGATCCGGTACTTCCGTATCGCTATCCTCAGATGGGACCCGCATAGCTATTGGAGCACCTTATAATGATGGTGGAGGAGATAGAGCTGGGCACGTACGGATATATGATTGGAATGGTACAGCGTGGGTAAAAGTGGGTCTTGACATCGATGGTGAGGCAGAGGAGGATTTCTCTGGTGTTTCCGTTTCGCTCTCCTCGGATGGGAACCGCGTAGCAATTGGGGCACATTTTAATGATGGTGGAGGAGATAAAGCGGGACATGTACGGATATATGATTGGAACGGTACAGCGTGGGTACAAGTAAGTATCGACATTGACGGCGAGGCGGATCTTGATCAATCTGGCCTGTCCGTTTCGCTCTCCTCAGATGGGAACCGCGTAGCCATTGGAGCATTTGGTAATGATGGTGGAGGAGAGTCTGCGGGACATGTGAGGATTTATAATACAAGTGCTTTGTGTACCAATTCAGTAACAGACGAAGTAGAGGTATTTGCCTTACCAAGTGTTACATTCACGACACTTACTGATCTATGTCTTGATGCTGGTGTACAAAATAGCCTTAGCGGCGGTACGCCAATCGGCGGTATATACAGTGGTCCTGGTGTTACTGATGATGGAAACGGGGTGACTTATAGTTTTGATCCTGCTGCCGCGGGTCTTGGTATACAAATGCTTACTTACGCCTTTACCGATGCGAATGGCTGTTCGGCAAATACTATGGACAACGTGGAAGTACTCGCTGTGCCTACCATTACTTTCTCTACTGACGACCTCAATGTACACGTTGATGCGGGCGTACAAACAGGTCTCAGCGGCGGCATGCCTGCAGGGGGTACCTACAGCGGCACTGGCGTAACCGACGACGGCAACGGCATGACCTATAGTTTTGACCCTGCTGCCGCAGGAGAAGGCGAAAGTGTAATTACCTACACCTACACAAGCCCGAACGGTTGTAGTGGTGAGCAAAGTGCTATAATCACGGTAATACCAGTGACTTTACCCGGTGATGATTGCGATGATGCCATTGATCTTTCGCCATTATTTGGCCAAGCATTCAATGAACCACAAACGTCCGATTTGTACGACAATACTGGTTTCACCACCGCAAACAATGATCCCTCAACTGGTTTTGATTGCTTCTACAACGACGATACCCTCCAAACCCCAGGCTGGTTTTCGTTCACGGGTGACGGCAACACTTACCAAGTTCGCAACGTACAATGCACCGGCCCCAATGAAAATCTTGATCTCCAGGCTGTCGTCTACAGCGGCACCTGTGGCAGCCTCTCTCCAATAGTCTGTAATGATGACGCCCCTGGCGGAGGACGTGCCTTTCTGTTAGAATTCGACACAGAAGAAGGTGTAGAGTACCTAATCCTCGTAGATGGCTATGATGGCACCGTCGGCGAATTCTGTATCGAAGTCACCAACCAGGGCTCCGTAAGCGTCATCGACCTCAGCAATACCGAATTCAAAATCTACCCCAACCCTACACAGGGCACGATTCAACTGCCCCAAATCAACCTAGAGCGCGTAGAGGCTTATGATGCTACTGGCCGCTTGGTTATAAACCAATATCAGCCTGGTCCCAGCATCGACTTGGGTACGCAGCCTGCTGGCTTGTATATCTTAAAGCTGTACACTGGCAAGAAGGTGTACTCAGCGAAGGTAGTGAAAGAGTAAGTCTCGGCTGAATTCCCTCCGGAAGAGAAGAGTTTGTACCTGCCCTTCTCCATGCATTCAAAGCCCTGTGTTGATCAGTCCTAGAGAATAGCCAAAGAATGGATGCTCTGTAACAGTCTCCCCTACCCTTTCTCGGGCAATATTTACCCGAAAAAGTTAGGTTTAACTCAAAATGTTATACAGAAGTTGATTTTTTCTAACATTATATTTATATTTGCTCCTGACAAGAATTACTTACCAATCTTCATTACTCATTTTTAAAGCAGCTAACATGACTGAAATGATCCAAATAACCGAGGAGCTAAAGCAGATTCGCGAAACGCTATCTACCCTACAGCGGCCACCTAAGGAAATTCTGACTTATGAGGAAGGGATGAACTTGCTGGACTGCTCTCGCAAGACCATGGATACCTACCGTAAGGAAGGGATGTTTCCGGTGTATTCCTTTAAGGGCAAACTATACGTCAAGTACAGCGAAATCCTGGCGGCCCTGGAGTCCAACGTTGAAGGTCGGGAGGGCTGGTAGTTGCCCTTGTGACTTTTATTTCGGCTGCTATTCTGACCTCTCTCTGAATAAGGCCATTTCTCCCTTTTTTTCACGTGCTCTAATCTAGGTTTAAACATCCGGTAAAGGACTGATACTATACTGACGACGAAATGGTTTGGGACTCCAAACTGACTTCGTGTCAGCATATAACCGGCCTCCGTGGTTCGGCTTCGCCCAAACCACCTCGTTACGGCTATAAGTGCGATGTACTTAGCCTACTATCCCTTTGCCATAACTCAAAGCGAATGCTAAACATAAGGATTCAATACAGTTTAGAAATTGGCACCAACGCGCTCAATACATGAATGCAGTAAACGAACATATCATTGAGGAACCCACTGGTAACCTTTCGGTAGAAGAGCTGGAAGCAGACGTCAATGCTCAACGAATCGTCGATGTGCCAGAACCGCAACAGGATTCGGAGAAGGTTGAATTTGACTTGGTAGCGGATATGCTGGCCACTAAGGAAAGTATCGAATTAGCGGCAACCAAAGACGTGGTCAGCCTACCGCCAGTGATCACCTTAAATGATACCCACATCATTAAGCGGAATTCAATCAACCTGATTCAAGGGGCCTATGGATCACACAAAAGTCGCCTGGCGGAAAACTTGGTAGCCCTTTTGATTGCCAAGGGGGATTGCAGTACCGACTTCTGGGAACTGGAGCGCTATCCACACGAGACCTTCTCCGTTGCTTATATCGATACAGAACGCAATACCAAAGATGAGCTGCCTCGGGTGCTGCAGAATATCCGGAAGCTAGGTGGCCACAACCCACGCACGGCATGCAAACAACTGCATTTGTACACCATCAAGAAGTACGAACGCAACCGCCGCCAGGAGGCTACTCAGCTCATCTTGCGCAAAATCCGCCAAGAAGTCAAAAACCACCTGGTAGTAGTACTGGATGTCATTACCGATTGCTTAAAGAGCTTTAATAACGAAGAGGCCTCTTTAAAACTCTACGACTTCCTGGGAAACCTATGCGAAGAGCACGACTGTACCGTGATCGCCGTTATTCACGAAAACCCGGGCAGTAGCAAAGCCCGTGGTCATGCAGGATCGGAGGGTGGTAATAAATCCTCTACGGTGATCAGAATTGGTTACGAGAAGAGCCAGGACAGTGCTCCCACCGACATTATCAAGTTGGAGTTCTTAAAGCTCCGGCACGGTAAGAAACCCTCCCCTATCTGGCTACGCTTCTGTGAAAAGACCTATAACCTGGTTCCCGCTTCCAAAGATGACTTAGACGAAGCAGGTATCAATGGTACCTCCACTGATCGTACGGACGTCCTCACCACCTTCCTCAGTAAAGCCTTTGCCGACAAAAGCACCATTCCCCGACAAGAATTACTCACCTTTCTCGCTGATGCCCTGCAAAAAAGTGAAAGGACAATAGACACCTACCTCACCCGCCTGAGTAAAGATTCCAGTACCTGGATCAACGACAGTGAAGGAGATCCCTGCACACTTAGCAAGGAAGGCGGCAAGGGTAAAACCCTGTATTACCGACTCAAAAAAATGGAGCCCGAGGACCTTTGAAATCACCCTTTCCCGATGTCACCCCAGTTTCAAAGGTCATTTAGAGCTAATTATATAATCTTAAAATTCTGATTATCAATTATTTAAAATCTTAAAACTACCATTAAAACAAGCTCCAGCAGGGACCTTTGAAGTCTTGCAACCCTTATATAGGGCATTGCAAAGCTTCAACACTCCTTAAAACCAGAACAGGATGAACCGAAAAATCATCAATATCGAAGCGATCAAAGCCGCAGTTACGATGCAGGAGGTAGTCAACGGGATATTGGGCTACACACTGGACAGTCGCAACCGCTGTGCCTGCCCGGTACACCAGGGGAAGGACAAAAACTTCTCGGTTAAAGGAGAGTCGGCCAGGTGTTGGAGTACCTGCGACCAAAGCTGGGATAAGCTTGGGTTGATCATGGCAGTTCGTAAGGTGTCTTTTACCGAGGCGCTGACTATCATCGCCAACTACGTAGGGATTCCCCTGCAGTATGCGGATAGTCGAACGGAAAAGCCTCGCTTTTTAAAGGCACCTCCCCGCAGCGTTTTAAAGCCTAAACCGGAATACGATCTAATTCCCGAAGCCCTGTTTAAACGGTCTTTAAAGCACGATAATCGAAACCACTTCTACGGCTTCCTACAAAGCATCTTCAGCGAAGACATTGCCATAAGCTTAGCCCAAGATTACCAGCTGGGCACCTCTAAATACCGACCAGGAGCCTGTATCTTCTGGCAGGTAGACCAGCAGCAGCAAGTCCGGACGGGAAAGGTGATGGTGTATGATCCTGTCACCGGTAAACGCAGAAGAGATATTCCACCGCAGTGGGTACATCGCCTGCTTGATCTTCATAAAGCTGATTTTAAGCTCACTCAGTGCCTCTTCGGTGAACACCTGCTAGCGGCTTTAAACCGGGAAGCACCTATTGCGCTGGTAGAAAGTGAAAAGACGGCTATGGTTATGGCTGGTATTAAGCCCGATGTGTGTTGGTTGGCCTGCGGGAGTATGTCAGGCCTGACTGCGAGGCAATGCGAGGCTTTAAAAGGCCGTCATACCATCCTCTACCCTGATCTGGATGCCCACGATAAATGGACTAAAGATGCTTTAAAGCTCAATGAACAAGGTTTTAAGTTTGTCGTTTCTGACCTCCTACCCACTAAAGCCAGTGAACAGGACTACCTCGGCAAGTTTGACCTGGCCGACTACTTTTTAAAGCAACGTGATGATCAAGCCGGATTTCTGGTACTCGACGGAGTACCGGTCTTCTGGTAAGCAGAATAATAACCCCGTACCTGGCAACGCCGGGAAGCTGCACCAGGACGGGGTATTGTCTAACACAGTTAAACATTTTAAAGGTATGAAAATTAAGAAGACCCCTCCGCAAAACTGGGCTTTCTTCAACGAGCACGCCCCCTCCTACTCTACCTACGGGTTTATCGGATTTGTCGGGCAGTTACTCTCCGGAGTGGCGCTGGCCTATGCAGTGCACCGACTGCTACTCGCCGAACTTAGGGCAGGAGGTTATGCCCTACTACTTGTGCTCATGGCCCTACTGGTTGGTTTCTTTGTCGAACTAGCTAACCGCACCCTGGCTAAACGCGCCATCAAGCCTATTGTAGTTAAGGACACTTTTGCGGAGCAACCGCTACTCCGGCAGCGGCATCAGGTTTTAAACCGCTCTTACCAGCTCCTGCTCCTACTCATTGCCGGATTGTCCTACTTTCTCTCTGCGGTGGGTAGCGCCTACTACGCAGAAGACCGGGAAGCGCCTCCCCTACTCATCCCTATCGACAGTATCGAAGCTGTCTACACGGAAGAGTACGTGGCCATTGAGCAGGCGTTTGCCGCTGACACCAGCTTACTAAAACCGATCTTTCAAGAGCGCATCCGAGCTGCCCATATCCGCTTTCAGTCTGATAGCCTAGCCTTACAGCGCGAAAGTAACCGTTATCAAGCCTGTGCACAACAAGGTAATGTCTGGTGTCGACAGCAACTCGCTTCTTTCCTTACGCAAATTGACCAGAGCAGGAGTCGGATGGCAGATAGTCTAGCCAGCATCCAGCAGGAGCAGTCACGGAGTCTGGAAGATCGTTTAAAGGAGCGAAAAACTCTTTTAAAAAGCATTCAAACTAGCGAGGAAGTCGCTTTAAAGGAGGCAAAATCGACTAATAACCAGTCAATTACAGCTTTAAAAACCGAAACAAAGTGGCAAGGCATCATCTTTCTGCTCCTAACCATTGCCGGGCAAACCATCTTCTACGGCATGGTCTATTTACAACTGCAAATTGAAGCTGGCAGTGAAATTAGCCACGAGGCCATACCCAACGAATTCTGGGCGGAACCCACCATCATCGCCGAACTAGTTACTACTCTTGCCTGGCGCACAGAACGTGGCCTACGGAGGTTGATCCGCTGGCTGTTTAAAGCACCCGCTCCACAAGCAACTGACATTCCCTACGCAGCTCTTCTTATGAAAACTGCCCCAGCGATCTCCAATACACCCACTCCACACACGAAAAACGGCAAAGCTTCGTGTGCAGTAAAGGACACACCGAAAAATCTCAATGCTGCCGACGTGCTACAGCGTTTAAAGCAGTATAAAAAACGCCTGGGTACGCAACAGCAAAAAGCTTTAAAACAGGAACGGGTGACAGGAAAGGTAACTAAACGTACGCAAGCCGCCATCGAAAACAACGCTCGCTGGGTAGACCACTACAGTCAACTTTTAAACTCGCTGCAAGAAGCGACTAATGGGAGCAATGGTACTTTAAACTAGCTATGCAGGAGGTTATTTCTCCTGACAAGACCCCTTACGTTTCGTAGAAGAGTCCGGCAAGAATACCAATCAATAACAATGGCGTCGAAATGCTTGACATAAGACTTTGATAGTGAGTCACAAATGGCATTTCCCACGGACTGCGGGAGACCGTAAATCGTCACGAGACGGTTTGCGGTCTTCCCTTGCTTCCCAGCTTGTAAGCCTTTAAAATTGCGGCATTACTCTTTAAAAACGCATACCATGCTATCTGAAAAAAAGTTTATCGGAGGCTATGTTTCTCCGGAATTGTACCGCTGCTTCGACCAGCAAGCCAACGAACAAGGCTTATCCAAGAATGCCTTCCTCGAATCTCTCCTGACTTCCTACCAAGTAGAGGATAAACTCGCTACCAAGGCAGACGATCCAAGGCCAGATTTCCTCCTGACTGACTACTTTGATGAGGAGTTCAGCCAAATGCTTGACAACATCTTCATCGCTGCCGGTGATAGTTGGCAGGCCGCTGAGGATCCACAAGCAGAAGTCTTCTTCCGCACCCTCAGTATACTGCTGGAAACTGCCACGGAACTTCCCCTTGACGATGAAGAGAAAAACCTAACCTATCAAGAAGTGTTACCAGAATCCCTTCAACTACACCTCACCAATTTTATCCGTAATAATGATGATGAGCTACCAGAAGAAGCCTCCACGGAGGAATTCTTGCAAATCCTGGCCAAAGCGGCTCAGGAACGGGCCGAAGAACTAGCTGCAGTAGACCGGACCATATCAATTCCGTTCTCCGCTACGGAATGGGTTGCCGTGCAGAAGTGGCTCCGTGACCATGCTGACTCATCTGATCTGCCTGCCTTTCTGCGCCAGCTCCTGGGGCAGCAGCTCCAAGAAGCCGCTGAGGGGTTCCTCTGGGTGGAGGATGAGGATTTGTGGAAGGTGGGGGAAGGGATGATATAGCTACCTACCTCCAATAACTAGCACAGCACGTGATCGAGTAAGGGATCAACAACAGACCTCGAAGCTGGGCCTCATGGCTGCAGCAATCTTCCTTTAGCAATTAGATCCTCTATTCAGACAGTATCCCTTTCTGCATGAGCATTTGAGTATTGGAGTAGAAAGGAACATCCGTATTCCCCAAAACGGTAGGTGGTAGCGACGCGACTTCTGGAAGGTTATCCATTGGTACAATCACTGTACGGGCACCATTCTCCGATAACATCGTGACCTTATCCGGAAAGTTGATCACTCTTTCAATAGCACCACCTACCGAAATATTACCCAAAATTGCCAATCCTGGCTTGAGGTTTTTCTTGTAGATAGCAGATAGAATACTCATGTACACCGCAGCACCTATCCCCGAACCAATATTCGACCCGAGAATAGTGCTTACCTGGACTGAAATATCAATATTCTTGAGGGAGTGGCGCTCATTCAGGATCGTCTTTTCATTAGCCTTCAAGTACTGATAGGTATTCTTAATATTCTCCTTCACGTGCGTGCTACTAATACCAGTTACATTCAATTTGCCACTACCAACCGTTACTACAGCCTCAATGCGTACTAAAGCAAAGCTATCCCCTTCGCTGGTACAAGTGTAGCATACTCCTGGTGGTAGAGGTGTACTCTCAATAAGTTGCGAACCTTTTTCTTCCGGCAAGCCTACGTAAATCTCCTCCTGTGTTTCTTTATCAATGTAGGAAAAGTTAGTATCCCAAAACTCCATCCCGCCAATACGCTTCAGCTGCTCCTTAACTCGCCGACGCATCTCCAACGCAATTTCTAAGTACTGCTGGATATCGGCCTTGGCATAATTACCATCTGGATGTAGTAGCTTTATAAAGCCGCTTACCGTCTTCTTTACGGGCTTGGTATCACGTTGCTTCAGGTGCGAGCCCAACGCATAAAACTCATCTAAAACGTGCGTGTGTGATTGTCTCCGAAATGACTTCAGACATTCAGAGAAATAATCGGTACTGAAGCCAAAGTTACTGGTGAAATTATGTGGGGCAAACTTGATCATTTCCCAACCAGGAAGATAATAGTGTATGCGGTCTAGAAAGGCGGTATCACCGTTGACCTCATCCGAAAGGGCAGCAAAGAGATGAGATGTTTGCAGCACAGTTTCCACTGGTTGGTTGATGTTACCATTCAAAATAATGGAAGCTACCCCCGTAATTTCTCCACCTGCTCCCGCACGGGAGAAAGACCCCGACTCCATGTAGTCTTTCATTAAAGGAATCGCATCTTTCTCTTTGAAGATCTTGTCAGTAGCCTCATCAAAGCATATAGCATCCCATTGTCCTACGGCACCAACCCGTCCAGTACTACCGTGTACGAACAGCTTAGCTACGGTACCTTGCCCTCCTGAAACCAGAATAGCGTAAGGAGAAAGCTCCTTAAAAACGAAAGATTTACCAGTAGAACGGGGTCCTAACTCCACAAAGTTGAAATTCGCCTCTACCAATGGTAGCAGCCGTGATAGAAGAAGCATTTTTACCCGCTCACTCATGCCCTCTGAACCAGGCTCGTATCCGCAACTGCGGAGCAGAAAATTAAGCCACTCCGACTTGCTAAACTCCTTCCGCTTGTTGATAAACTTAGAGTTATCAAAAGTCGACAACTGTATAGGCCGAATCTCTTCTATGCAAAACGGAAAGATCATAGAGCCAATCATGACGCTGGGGTCGTATTCTACGTCAATAATTGCCCATACACCTCCCATAAGCATCTTTTCGTGCTCTCGGACCAACGCCTCAGGGATGTTTGCATTCTTGATATTACTGTTCTGCAAGGTCGCCCAGTACGTATCCCGCCGGGAATCTAGTTCTACCGAAATCTTATCGATAATCTTATACCGGCCGTGCTCCTTAATCTTGGAGTGAATTAGTGTGCTCTCTTCTGGATTCACGTAATGATCAGCCAGGATTTTACGCACATTAGCCATTCCTGCTTTCAGTTTATCCGGATCACTGGTAGAACAGGTACTGGCAATCAAGTACTCTAATACAAAAACGGGAACATTAGCCCCGATCTTAATCGTTCGGACCAAATCCTTCTTGACGACATAGCCCCGAAAGTGATCCAGTGCTTTGTCGTCTAATTCATCCATAACTATTTCGGCGAAAACATCTTTCGGCGCAGGAGCATTTACGGGCGTAATCTCTTCCGGCATTGTCGTTTCTTTTTCTTCTTCCATAGACGGGCCAGGCTGTGGTGGATCTGATTCTGTCGGCAACTGCAACAGTTCTTCCGCCTGCTGGCGAATAGCACCTTCCCCCAAAGCATCCGCGATTCGTTTGATATTCCCCACCCCCCGCTCGAAGTCATCGACATCAATGCTTTTATGGTGAGCCCAGCCCGTACGGATATCGTTGATCTCATCAAACCAGGTTGGCAAGCGATTAGCATTTTTACCAAAGTCATCATACAGTAGGCTCTTTTGCTTAATGGCAAAAGCCTTTAGATGCCCGTAATCTACAATTTCCTCGGGAGGTGTACCTTCTCTTAGCTGGTTTTCCCAGAGTGTTTGCTGCGAAGAATGCAGGCAATTGTATAAGTGCTCATCCCAACTAGCTTTCCCATCAATCGCCCCTAAGACCTTCTTGGTATAGCTACGAATAACTTGAATAAAATCGCCCAGTATTTTCCCCAGCGCTTCACGTTGCGCATCGTTAATATTTGCCATTGCCTTGCTTTTTTAGATTAGGCCTCCTAAATCTCTCCCCTGGTCCTGCTGCACCTTAACAGCATCTAACTTAGCCTTGAATTTACTATCAACGAGTCGTATGTCTAATGATGTATAGCCATCAAATTCAAACTCCTTTCTAACAGTCTGACCATTTTCAATTTTAATAATATCTGATTGTAAGACCTTCTTTCCATCATAAAAGCCAATAATTTGGACTTTCCGCTCCGCCTGAAACAAATTGCCAGCCGCCCCAGCCGCCTGAAGTTTGATCTGGAAGACATTACCAAGAACCGTGATGAGATCATCCTTATTGGTGATCTTTACGCTAAGCTCCTTAATAGTTTCTGCCGTTTGCCAACAGAAGTAGGGCGTGATCAATTCTTGCGGTGCCAACCCTCCGTGACTGTAACCATAGACTCCCGGCGTTTTGAAAGGTGCAATGTTCCGGGAGAAAGCAATATGGCGATAAGGTCCGTAATCCTGTGGAAAACTAATCAGCTGCGAACTGTCAGGTACCTCTTCCGTGCGCAGATAACGTTCCGCAACTTGCTTCTTACCTTTTACTTGCACCTCAATCTTATCTGATTCTTCGAGCAGCCCGGTTAGTACAAAGCCGTGGTCCGCCACTAGAAAGACCTGCTGATAGCCATTGCGCAACAACTGCTGGATCTTCTCTGCCAGTGTAGCAGCCATCTGGGAGAAGTACTTCAAGGCCCGCTGCTGCTGTTTCTCTCCCAATTCGTCCAGATCCTTATAAGACAGCACCAAATACTGATGTTGATCGGTCGCTTCGTTGACAGACTCTAGCGGCAAGAAACCAATATCCTTGTCTGGATGCGCCGCCTTTAGCGCCTGCTCACGCTTACGATGAATCGCTATCACCTCACCCGACTCTACATAGAGCTGGCTCATATTGTGCTCTGTCTCCGAAGGGTAAGATGCTAGCAAGTAGTCTTGCTCAAGCTCCTTCCAACTGCCCGATGGCGCTAACAATTGCTTTACTTCCAGAGCGAATTCATAACTAATTCCATCGCCAACTACAATTGCTGTTTTACCGGAACTTGATCGAATTATCTGACTGATCTTACCAGTCTGTTCTGGAGTATAGGTGTCCACATAGCGGAACCACTTATCCAGGTAAATCGCCAGCAGATGATGCTGGTAGTAGCGCTGTAAAGGTGCCATGATAGCAGGCTGAGATAAAAACCGCGTATACAATTGTCGCATGGCCTGATCCACCCGGTAAAAACTACGGGTATAATGTTCTACGCAGGCTGCCAGTGAGTCTAACTTGGCCAGGGGCCGGGTATCATAGTCTAGCAAAACCAGAACGGCTTCCCACCAATCAATACCCAACATTTGAACGACTGCTTGTTTGGCACGGCTGCGAATCAGGGGCCTTTTGTCTTTCCAGTAGGTTTTGTCTTCCAGATGCTGCACTACTTCCTCCAGTTGGCGCTGATCAATTCGCTCAAAAGGATGTTCTGGATGCGCCTTCCAAATATCTACGGAGTCGGCAATTTCGTATTGCTTCAGGTAGTTACGTAGGGCTCCCTGATATTGAACGGAGTCTAGCCAGTTTTTATAGACCTTGGTCAGTAAGGGAGAGAGCTGGTTGATCAAAAGACCACTGAATAACTTATCTACCACCTCTTGCGCCAAAGTAGTCGGCGGCTTGGTAGTATATTGCTCACCAATAGAGGTGTGTACCTTCTCCAAAAAAACTGTTCGTACTTGCTCATCGTACTGATCCAAGTAACTATCGGGTTGCGCCAGGAATACGTACAGTTCTTTTTCCAGATCAAAGAGTTGGTCTGCGCCTTTGTGGCACAAGTCTAGCCAGTAACTGGCGTCTTTACCTACACTAAGTTTCCCAGCTGAGACAATGTCTTCTTCCCGTAGATGTAAATTGAGTTGTAACGCATCATGTACTTTAGTCTTAATGTAGTGTTGCAGATACTTAATCGTTAGCGCCCCCTTAGTAGCTACATACTCCCGTAAATAGCGTTGCTTTGACTCGGGCCTACAGGTATAGATCAGCTGTGGCCCGGCAGCGGGGCCTGCTTTCTCGATCAGGTACTTCACGTGCAGCTCCTCCAGATCACTATTACAGTGGTGTAGCTGGACTTCAGACAAGTTATCCAGCAAGAATTCCCCCTGGCCGGACTCGTCAATTACCACAACCACCTGATGCTGATCAAGTACTTTGTTGATGTCTTGTAAAAACCATTGGTCAAGCATGAACTCGGTTTAGTGAATTATGAAAAAACATATACCTTATTTCCTGACAAATCGTTCTTTTTCCGCCACAATTTCCGCCCTACTCATATATAAAGGAGAAGGCGTATATTTTTCAAGAGCAAAGTCAAAATACATCAGCACTTCATCTTTGCTTTCTTTTCTTTCTTCACGGATACGTGCAAACCAGTAGAAAGTCTCATGATTATCAGGCAAGCCATTCTGCATCAGGATCATATTGCATTGTCCAAATGCCTCCGAGGCTTCATCAAAAGAGCCTTCCAAGAACTTAATTCGACCAAGGAGGTATAAATATCTTGCCATAAGGGCAGGATGTTGTCCATGCTGTTCCATAGCCGCCACTGTAGAATTAATTTGCGGAACCAAATCTTGAAAGCTGGCAGAGAGCAGCATTCTATCATCTCCCTCTTGTGCAAAAGCGACAGCCTCTTCATTAACTCTTTTCTTCCATAACGCTCTTATTCTAATTTCACCCTCGCGCAGCATTTCTGGGTCGACCAGGCCTTCTCTCTTATTCGCCGTAAATCCGAGACGCTCCACTACTCGCTCCGATGCCACGTTATCCCGATCAATATCAGCCTCAAAAGTCTTCACACCACATTGCTGTAGTGCTTTCATTACTGTTTCCAGGCTCCTCGCAACAATCCCCTTACCTCGATATGGAGCTGCTAAAGCGTAACTCAAGCGCGCATTCTCTACCGAACTCCTGAACTCGAAAGCAATAAAGCCGCAGTTTTTGTCTCGGGAAAAGAGCCCTTTGCCTTTCTGAACGATTATCCAAGCATTTCCTGCGCCGTTTTGAATATCATTCAACCAGTAAGAAACCAGTACGCGATGATCCTGCCGGGCCTCCTTGGGTACAATGTAGTAGTAAGCAATATCCTTATCCCTGAACAGGCTATCAATAAACTCCTGATCAGTGGTGGTTATTTGCCGGAGCCTTAAATCATCTACCGTTAAGGTCTTAATTTGATCGAGCGTCATTTTTTGGGTTTTATATTTGGGTTAATGAGTTTCTAATGACAATTACCAATCCGCCGCCAGGTATTTCTTCAACTGCCCGGCATTGAGTACATCGTAGGCCAACATGCCTTTGGCTTGCAAGGGGGCAATATTCTTACCCACGCCACTATCTAGTACGGGATCATAGCCTTCGGCCAGGAGCTCGTCTATTTTTGTACGGAAGATCTCCAATTCGTGTAGCTGTTCATCTATCTGAGCTTTCTCATTTTGGGCTGCTGCCGACTCGTTACTTTGCAGGTCTGCTTTAAGGTTGACGAGAGCCCGTTCTCGCTGCTCCAAATAGATGGAGCGTAAGCGGTAGAGCTTATCGCGATCCCAGGAATAGATGAGCACGTAGCAGTCGAAACCACCCGCTGGACCGGAGCTGAGGTGCCAAATAAAAGGTGTTTTGGGCAGATACATGAACAGATTGAGGTGATCGCTCAAATGAGCAAAGAAGTACCCATTGAGATAATCCGCCAGGGGGCGGCCCAGCAGTTGGTCCAGCTCAGCAAACTGGGCAGAAGTGAAGCCCCGCTCGTAGAAGCGTTGCTCAATGCGATCCAGCAGCACTTGTTCTCCGGCGTTAGGCACCAACGGAATGATGCCGTCATCATCCTCACGTAGTAGCTCCCGGATCATATCCGCCAGGAACTCCATCGTCAAATCACGGGCTCGCTGAGCGGGTACTACATTGTTCTCCCGAAACCAGACGTTGATGGGGTTCACCTGGTGTCGAATGCAAAATTCCTCCAGGTCATTATTGCTTTGGTACAAAGATGAAAAGCCTGCTCTTATTGTGGATATTTCTTCCTCGCTGATGTCTAGGACTGGCAATTCATCAATGTAGGTACGTAGATGATCGAGTGAAAATTCCACCATTAGGTCGTCTTCCCTTAGATACGCTGAACGCGCTGCCTCCGTTACCGGGAGACTACCAATATTTGGACCACTCTTCAATCGTATTAATTCCCGGTCTAACTCTTCTAGTACAAATACTTCAACTACTTGCTCATCAATAATCGCTTGAGCAAGGTAAACTTGAGATAAAAGCCAATTCTCAAAGGAGAAAAACTCCTGTAACTTGAGTGATAATGAACTCTCACTACCGTTGAAGCATCCAGTCGAATAAGCATCTTCGATTAACGAAAACTTTTGGAGGCTCTGTTTAATGGTAATGCTGTATTTTGATAGTTCAGCTATTAGTGTCGTTCCGTTAGAAGGCGTGTATATTGGTATACGGTCAATATCGCCCTTTTGAGTGTTCACCGTTGGGTTGAGGCAGTTAATTACATATTGACTAAGACTACTATTTAGCACTCCCAATGTGTAAAAAATGTCTTCATCATTATTTAAGAATATGCTCGCACCTCCTACATCGAAAACATGATTCTCTGGAAGAAGTCGAAATGATGTACCTTTTGATCCCGACGCCGAATAAGTTATCCCTTTTCTTAAATACCAGTTCGAATTTCTTAGAAGCGACCCTCGATAATTCTCCAGTTTGTTTCCCTCGTTCTCCCAATCCACTTTCAACCACAGATTCCCGAACCACTTACAATAGTCTCCCCCTTTTGAGTAACCTACCCACCTCTTTCCATCGCCTAACTCTGTAGAGATATCTTCTGGTGATACTTCCCACCAAAACCTGAGAAATCGTTCATTCTTCCCTGTTTGTAAACCAGGCTTTGCCGCACCTAAATCCGCCACCGTCTGCTCCCCAAACTTCTCCCGAAAACCATCCGAAATCCAGTAGATGAACGGCCAGGAGGGGATGATTTTGAGCTTGTCTTGGGGGAGGGTGTAAATGCGGTCATTAGGGTTGTTGTGAACAAGGTCAAGATACACTTGATCAAATATCTCTTTCCTTTTCCCCTCATATAGGTCACTCAACCTTACAAAGGTCGCCTGCCTATCTCCTCCACTTCTTAGTACGTAGGCACAACTATCTACTCTTGCGGCTTGATTAAACATTCCCAAGTATCCCCAATCAATAAACAAATCAATTCTAAACCTCTCAACCAAAAACTTCCTAACGTCCTCAAAGCTTTTGATATACATAAAAGTGGGAGGATGTACCATGGCAGCATAGCCATCTTTAGTAACTAGTTCAAGCGTTCTTTTTATGAAAGTAGCATACAGGTTAGAATTAAATTTAAAAGGCTTCTTGTAGTTATCATTGATGTACTTCTTGAGGTCTGGCCCAAAGTCGCCACTATCCGTATAAGGCGGATTGGCTACTGCTACCTGATAACGGGTGGTGAGCAGGCGCAGATAGGTAATGGCGTCACGCGTTTTGCTACTCAAAAAAGTTTCTCCACTATCTTGGGCATAGGCAGCCACTGCCGTTTCCAGCGCACGAAAGAAGTTCTCCTGGAAGATCTCAAAATCGACAATATCGCGTTCCGCGAAGGCATCTAACTGGGGTTTACGAAAGCGGGCCACTAAAGTCTCCAGACGGGCGGTCACTTTTTCGCCTACGCGTACCAGCGATCCGAAGCGATGGGCTTGCTGCAGATCACTCCAGATCTCTTGCACTAGTTTCTGCTGTTCGTCGCTCAGTGGTCGTTCGGGTGTATCAAAGATATGCTGTACTTCTGCGTAATCCGGCAGGAAGAAGGCAGATGCTACTACTTTAAAATCCAGCCGCGCAAGTTGGCGATTGCGGCGGCGGGCCTTGATGTACAGCCCGAGCTGGGCCAGCTGTACCGCACGATCATCCAGGTCAATGCCGTGCAGGTTGTGGGCTACGATCAGGGTTGGAATATCCTTTTTGGCGTAGTTAGCACCGTAGTTCTCTATCTGGTCGAGGTAGAGCGCATAGAAAAAGTCAAAGGCGTAAAGCAAGAAGTTACCTGAGCCACAGGCCGGATCAATAAGTCGTAGCTCTGGTAGCGGAATGGGCTCCCGTAGCTGCTGGTCTGGGGCATTGGCAATAGCAAATTGGCTACGGATATCAGAATCCGGGTACATTTCCAGATAGCACTTGCCCAGGGAATTATCCACTAAGAACTTCACCACCCATTCTGGCGTATACCATTGGCTTTGCAGGCTTACCTTATCG
>CAJXOS010000150.1 GCA_913057725.1 uncultured Lewinella sp. | reverse complement strand
TCAAAGTCATCACCACCAAGGTGAGTATCACCATTAGTTGACTTCACCTCAAATACACCATCACCCAATTCCAAGACAGAGATATCAAAAGTACCACCACCAAGGTCATAAACCGCGATGGTCATATCCTGTGATTTCTTATCCAAACCGTAAGACAAAGCAGCGGCAGTAGGCTCGTTGATGATACGGCTGATCTTCAAACCAGCGATCTCACCTGCTTCCTTAGTAGCTTGGCGCTGAGAATCGTTAAAGTAAGCAGGAACAGTTACTACTGCTTCTGTCACTTCCGCTCCCAAAAAGTCTTCTGCTGTCTTCTTCATTTTCTGAAGAACCATAGCTGAGATCTCTTGAGGAGTATATAGACGGCCGTCGATATCTACACGTACGGTGTCGTTATCTCCTTTTACCGCTTTATATGGAACGCGTTCCACTTCATTGGTCAACTCAGAGTAGCGCTGCCCCATGAAACGCTTAATAGAAGAAACCGTTCTTTGGGGATTGGTAATGGCCTGACGCTTAGCAGGGTCGCCAATTTTGCGCTCGCCATTGTCCATAAAGGCAACAACCGAGGGGGTAGTTCGCCGCCCTTCATCGTTGGGGATAACTACCGGCTCGTTACCTTCCATTACGGCTACGCAGGAGTTGGTGGTCCCGAGGTCAATACCGATAATCTTACTCATGTTCGTATATGTGTTTTTGCTTTTTTCAAATGGAATCAATACGATCTTCTTAAAAGCAAGTAGTGTGCCAAGGGCTGTGCCATCCTTTCTGACAAGACAAAACGACAGAAGAGGCTACAAAAAAGGACAGCCTGCCAGAATCATCTGACAGGCTGTGACAAAAAGACAGGTTTTACTCATGCCAGCTTAGGGCACGAAGTTTAGATCTTTAGTGTATACCCCATTATATAGACTATCTCGAGCTTCAGAACCAAGGCCAAAATCTTCAGAGATAACTTGGAAACGTGAGGTTACGATTCCTACACCATTTTCTACATTCGTATATACCGGAATTTCCTGAGATGAGGTAATACCAATATTGGCATTCGCTATCCGCAGATAATCTTCAATTTCCTGCCCACCGCCAGTGATCTTCAGGTTGATGGCATCAAATTTCCTGGTACCATTTTCCAGTGGAGCAAGCTCAGAGGAGAGAAACTGATAGAATGACTCGTTAGGGAAACGGAAATTCTGTAGCGATACATCCTCGTCGCGCTCCAGATTCTGCACCAGGGTCCATTCCACTTCCTTCTCAATTCGTTGGTTTGGATTGTCAGGATCAGTCTCGCGGTAACGGATAATCATCCGAACATCGAACACTCGTGCAGCAGGACCATTAGCACGCCATTCGACACGCGTATCTCGGCTAAAATCACCGAACTGGTAGACGCCTGTGATTGGCAAATTTGCTAACTCCAGGTCCTCAATAATGACACTAGTAGCGGTAGCGTCTTCTTCACCAGGGCGTTCCACAATGATGCGAAAATCCATGCCTCAGGGGAGGGCTATTTGATCTTTACTGAGTTTGTATAAGTAGTTAGGCTCATTGGCAAAGTCACCTGACTGACGTGGGTATCCTTCATCTCGTCCATCCACCTGAACCAGATCGTAGGTTTGGCCATTACTCAGTCTTTCTAACTTAACACTAACTTCATTGTCATTGTAATAGATACTGTCTGGAATCTGGGCAATATCGATGGCATTACCACCAGGCTCCAAGAAAGCCCGCTCCACGCGGACGTAGTACGCCGTGTCTTGCTGCGACAAAAAAGCATACAATACAGGGATGTCTTTCCACTCTCCTTCTAACTGAAAATCCGTTTCACAGGATGACCAAAAAGTGGTGGCAGCCAAAAGGGCAAGAAGCAAAAGATGATTAATTCTCATAAGATTTTTCAGCTTAATAACAGTCGAACAATTAATTCCCGACTTCAGATTTTATGAGCAGAAAAAGGCGACAATCGAGGAGCCATTTTTCAAGCAAAAAATCTGAACCCAAGGAGGGAAATTAATTTTTGACGAGCACTTGATAACAGTCGGCCACAAAAGTAGCCTTTTATTTGTTTCCATGGTACATTCCGGTCAGTATTGACAGCTAAGAGACGAAGAGGGAGAAGTTGGGTGTTCGTTGGTTAGTTTGTTAGTTGGTTAAGTGGATAGTAAGTTGTTTGATGGGAAAACATCTAGCGCCCTGATATAACTTGCGAGGTCTGTCGAGCAAATTATCCAGGTCGGTGAGCATCCTCAATTTCATTCCCTATCTTGCGGACAAACTTACCCATTATATATGTCTGTTCACAAGGAAGTAAAGAAGGTTACGACGCATATATTGCAAGCCATGAAGGCCCGCGGCGAGAAGATCGCGATGTTAACGGCCTACGACTTCAGTATGGCTCGCATTCTTGATGCGGCACATATCGATGTCATTCTTGTCGGGGACTCCGCCTCTAATGTGATGGCCGGGCACGAAACCACTCTTCCCATTACCTTAGATCAAATGATCTATCATGCCAGCTCCGTAGTACGTGCAGTTGACCGTGCACTGGTGGTGGTAGACCTACCTTTTGGCACCTACCAAGGGAACAGTAAGTTGGCGCTAGAGTCAACCATCCGAATCATGAAAGAAGCCGGGGCTCATGCTGTAAAGCTTGAAGGGGGTTCCGAAATATCAGATAGTATTAAGCGAATTCTTAAAGCCGGTGTACCCGTAATGGGGCACTTAGGTTTAACGCCACAATCCATCTATAAATTCGGAACCTACACCGTTCGGGCAAAGGAAGAAGCTGAGGCGGAAAAATTGATAGAGGACGCAAAAGTCTTACAAGAATTAGGCTGCTTTGCCTTGGTCTTGGAAAAGATCCCAGCCCATTTGACAAAACGGGTGAGTGAAGAACTCGTGATTCCTACTATCGGTATTGGCGGTGGACCAGATGCAGATGGACAAGTGCTGGTTACACACGACATGCTGGGCATAACGAAAGATTTCCACCCTCGATTCCTAAGAAGGTATCTGGAACTATTTGATGCAATTAGAGGCGCCACCGAAGATTACATTAAGGATGTAAAATCAGGCGACTTCCCTAATGATCAGGAGCAATACTAATCTCCTTGCACATGAAAGCCCGCCGGTCTTTACAAAAACTAGCGCTTGTAAGTATCGCCCTATTACTAGTGGCCTACTATATGTATCAGCGGCTAAGTGGCCCTCCGGTATATGCTGATGATGGGAATTCCATCATTATTGAAGTCCCCCGTAATACCAGCTTTGACTCGCTAACCCAAAGTCTTTGGGATCAAGAAATCATCCGCGACACGGGAGACTTTAGGCGTTTATCTGAACGGCTTGGATATTTGAATAATCCCGTCCGATCCGGACGTTTTGCAATTGCCTCGGGCTCTAGCATGCATGAATTAATTCGTATCCTTCACCAAGGTAAGCAAGCACCAGTAAATTTGATTTTCACCAATGAAAGAGAACTAAAAGACGTTGCTGCTAAAGCAGACCGTTTTTTGGCTTTAAAGGATGAGGAACTGCAGACGCTCTTTACTGATTCCTTGTTTCTCGATTCAATTGGCTATGGTCAGTACGATCTAATGTCTCTTTTCATCCCTAATACCTACGAGGTCTTTTGGGACATTATGCCTCGAGACCTTATCAGTCGAATGATCACCGAGCATGATCGATTCTGGGACAAGAAAGATCGCTGGGAAAAAGCGGAGGATCTGAATCTAACTCCACGTCAGGTATACACCTTAGCCTCTATCATTGAGCGAGAGACGATCCAGAATGACGAGAAACAACGCATGGCTGGTGTATACTACAATCGCTTGCAACAGAATATGCGCCTGCAAGCCGATCCGACAGCGGTCTTCGCCAGTCGGGATTTTCATACGACACGGGTAACTCGTTATCATCTGAATTTCGATTCGCCCTACAACACCTATCGATACAAGGGATTACCGCCAGGACCTATCACGATGGCTTCAATAGCCTCTATTGATGCGGTGTTGGACCTAGAGCGACATGATTTCATTTTCTTCTGTGCTCGCGGAGATGGAAGCGGGTATCATAACTTTGCTAAAACCCTAGAGGAACACAATCGTAATGCGGCACAATATCGTGCCAACAGAAAGAAACGCAGACAAGGTTAAGCTTGACCATAAAACCAATTCTATTGTGAAGATTCATACCATTGACCTCAAATTCCAAGGCCTGAGTGATAACATTGCAGCCTTTTTGGTAGAAACCAGTTCAGGCCCCGTATTAGTAGAAACCGGACCGCATTCTACCTTACCCAACTTGCAGGCTGGGATTGAAGCTGCCGGCTTCAACATTGAAGATGTAAAACACGTTTTTATCACTCACATCCATCTTGACCACGCAGGTGCAGCTTGGTGGTTCGCCCAACAAGGCGCCACTGTCTATGTCCATCCTCGAGGAAGCAAGCACTTGGCCAGCCCGGAGCGCCTGATGGAATCCGCACGCAGAATATATCAGGATCAGATGGATGCCCTCTGGGGTCAGATGAACCCAATCGATGCGTCATTGATTCGAGAGGTAGCCCATGGGGAAGAGATTACCTTCGGTGACACCACTGTAATAGCTCACCATACACCAGGTCATGCGGTGCATCATATTGCCTGGCAGATTGATGATGTCATCTTTACGGGAGATGTTGCTGGAGTGCGCATTAATAAGGGCATCATCATTCCTCCATGCCCGCCACCAGACATCCACATTGGGGATTGGGAAAACAGTATTCAACTGCTGAAACAGTTGAGCCCTAGCACACTGTACTTGACCCACTTCGGTCCTGTTCCTTACAGCGAAGCTCACTTAGACGATCTCCAACAAAGACTACATATGTGGGCCAATTGGATAAAGCCCCACTACAAAGCGGAGCGATCAATTATGGAAGTGACGCCAGAATTTCAACAGATGGTGGCAGAAGATATGATTGCCAAGGGAATCGGAGAGGACGAACGGAACAAATACGAAGCAGCTAACCCAAGCTGGATGAGTGTAGCAGGGCTATTCCGTTATTGGAAAAAGCAAGAACAACAATAAAAAGAATTAAAGATTGAATTAGGAAGCTGGCAGTAGATTAACAACGGCTTTGATAATTCCCTTGAGGAGCTGAACATCTGGCGATGCAGCTGGCTCGTTGGTATACTGAATGGCTCCTGGTAAGCTTTCCACAACCTCAACCGGCTCTGTCATGAGATGTGCATGAAAGAGAAATACATAAGCCGCTAGGCTTACCAGCCCTAAAACACCGAAAAGTATGGTCTTCTTGTGCTTCATAAATGGTGGTCTGAGGTTTAGTGTTAATAAAAGTCTAAAATCGGCATGGAAGCCCATAGCCAACTCGACGAACGTTCAAAAAAATCGGATGAACGTCAGAGTTAAAGTATAGACGACAAGAGCGCGACAGTGGTTGCACAAGTTCGTAAAAAAATTACAGTCATCCCTGCTAAAAAGTGGAAATGGATTGTAACTTGGGTGCATTATTAAGGTTCTGTTTACATTAATCATACAATTTAAGTTATGAGATTAACGCTTACTTTACTATTTCTTTGCTCCCTAGCAACTATCAGCTTAGCACAAATCAACGACGAGTCGCCTTTCCCGGTTGATTTCGAAGTGCTTTCACCTGTTGCCGCTGCAGGTATCTACGACTATGGTACTCAGACTGCTGACGCAAGTGGTGATCCTCCAATTTGGGGCCCTACTCTAAGCGAAACCGTAGCCGGTGAAATCGTTTGGGCTTATGATGCAGCTGGTGACAGCTTAGGATGCGAAACAGTTACTACTGACTTGACCGGCAAACTAGCCTTGGTACGTCGTGGAGCTTGTGGCTTTAGCCTCAAAGCATACAATGTTCAAGAAGCTGGTGCTATTGGTTGTATTATTGTTAACCACTATGACGACCCTGCTCAGAATGGTGCCTCTCTAGTAGGTATGCTTGGTGGCGACAGTATTGACGCTGTTGTTATTCCTGCGATCTTCGTTAGCCGTACTACCGGTGAGACCATTGTACCTTCGATCGACGCTGGTGGCCCTGTACAGGGTTCTTTCACCGTTAAGTCTTTCTACGATCCTATCAGCAGCTTCTCTTACCACACGCCTTCTAGCGAAGCGATTGAGTTTGCTGACTATCAGATCAACTACGTGAACCCTAATGGCCAAGACGCTGTGGATGTAACCGTAACTGCTACTATCGCGGCGCCAAGTGGTGCAGAGACTGTCCTGACTGGAACTTCTAACGTGGCTCCTTTGGCGGATTCTGTAATTACAATTGACGGTGGTTTCACGCCAACTGAAATGGGTGTACACACTATCACTTGGAGTAACGACCAGAGTGCAGAGACACTAACTTCTGGGTTTGACATGACCGATTTCACCTACGCTGTAGATGATAACAATTTGACCTTGAATGTAGGTCCTGCTGCAGACTTCTTCACCAATACTGCCAACCTAACGTACCAGGCGGGTAACTTGTCTCTTATGGATGAGGACGGCGCTCAGGCTACTCACATGTCATTTGGATTGGCTAATGGTGCTGAAATTTTCACTGGTGATGCCAACTCTGATCAGATCCAGATTATCCTTTACGATGGTGACGCCAACGACGACAATCAGCTTGACTTCGCTGCTGGTGGTGGTGGTAGCTTCAACGATCTAACTCCTGTTGCCTTGGCTACTTATACCATTGATGGTACAGAGACTGGTGATGAGTTGATCTATGTTGAATGGGAAGACCTAACTGACGGTGACGGTATCGTTGACTTGAAGCCAAACGGTGCTTACTACACAACCATCAACTACGATGGTTCTAATGCTGGACTAGGTATTGCTCCTCGTTTCGTAGCGACTACAGATCTACCTTACCTAAACTTCCCAACTACGCCGATCTTCTTGGATCAGTTGTACACAGGATGGGCTGGACAGACTGTTGCTATTCGTCTACACTTGGCTGGTTTCATGCCACCAACCAACACGGATGACATTGTAGAACTAGACGCTGCAAAAGTAACGCTAGCTCCTAACCCAGTGAGCGACCTGTTGAACGTAAACTTCAACTTGGAAGCTACTGCTGACGAAGTACAATTAATTATGACTGACGTAAGCGGTAAGATTATTACCACTGAGCAGTATGAGCAAGTGTACAATCAGTCACTACAAGTGGATATGCGCAACTTGCCTGCAGGTACTTACTTCTTGAGCATTGCTACTCCTGAAGGTTACCGTGTAGAGCGCGTTGTAAAGCAGTAATAAATACTCTCCTTCGCGTCGGTTGACGCTCGGGAGTGAAGCTGGATTTATCCAGTAGAAGATAAATCTTCGGAGCGGGTTGGCCTAGGCCAGCCCGCTTTTTTGTTACCCTCCTTAAAAGAATTAAAGCACTGCAGCCAATAACTGCTGGGTGTAGGCTTGCTGTGGAGCATTGAATATTTGCTCAGCAGGACCGTGCTCCACTACTCTACCCTCTTGCATCACTAGGATCTCGTCGGCAATAAAGCGAATAACGCCAAGGTCGTGGGAGATGAATAACATCGCAAACTGGTACTCCTCCTGCAGGTCTTTAAGCAGATTGAGGACTTGTGCCTGAACTGAAACGTCCAAAGCAGAAACGGATTCATCACAGATTAGCACTTCGGGTTCAAACAGTAGTGCGCGGGCAATACCGATTCGTTGACGCTGTCCTCCCGAAAAGGCTTTTGGAAATCGTTCCAATACGGAGGCGTCCAAATTAACACGCTCCAGAACGGCAATTACTCGTTCATAACGCTCTTCCTTGGTAAGGTGCGGTGCATGTATTCGCAGAGGCTCACTAAGAAGCTCACCAATTCGCATCTTAGGGTTGAGGGAACTGAACGGGTCTTGAAAAACCATCTGAATCTTAGGGCGGTAGCTACGGAAATCACGCTCGGGCATGCTGCTAATGGCATGGCCTTGATAAACTACTTCGCCAGATTGCAAAGGGACCAGGCGAACCAATCCTTTACCGAGTGTAGTTTTTCCGCTTCCCGACTCCCCTACTACTCCCAAACATGCCCCGCGCCGTAGCGTAATCGAAACGTCATCAACCGCTTGATGATAAGTGGTGACGCGTCCAAACCAGTTCTTCTCCTTAGGATATCGAATATGAAGATTATTCGCCTCAAGGTAGATAGGTGCATTATCCAATCCTACTTCTCTGTCACTGACATCACTAGCTGAGGTTCGATCTAATTCGTTCAAGAACGATTCAATTTCCTCCGGGGTCTTTTCTAGAAAGTCCGGAACCGTCGGAAGGCGTCTACGACTACCAGCTATACTTGGGCGGCATGCCACTAGACCTTTGCTATATGGGTGTTGAGGAGCTTCCAAGACAGATGCTACGGCGCCTTCTTCCATCACCTTTCCCTTCCACATCACGATCACCCGGTCTGTAATTTCGCGGATAACTCCCAGGTCGTGGCTAATGAATAGCACGGCGATGCCCAGCTCTTTCTGTAGCTCTTGAATTAACTCTAGAATACCCTTTTGAACCGTCACATCCAAGGCTGTAGTGGGTTCATCGGCAATCAATAGTTCTGGTTCTACGCAAAGAGCCATAGCTATCATCACCCGCTGACGCTGCCCACCAGATAACTGATGTGGAAAAGAACGATAGATCCGATCAGGATCTCTGAGGCCTACTTTTGAAAACCATTGCTTCGCTGCTGCCTCAGCGTCTTTCTTATCAAGTCCCTTGTGTATACGGAGCGGCTCAGCAGTCTGTTCACCACAACGCATTAGTGGATTCAGACTAGAAAGTGGTTCTTGAAAAATCATGCCAATGTGCCGAGCCCGTAGCTCTCGCAAGCTGTTTTCATCCAAACCACTTAGCTCCTGTTCCCCCTTCCAGATAATCTCTCCCGAAGCCTGAGCAGCTGTAGGAAGGAGTTGGATAGCGGATAGAGCAGTCAAGGATTTACCTGAACCAGATTCGCCAACCAGGCCCAGGCTCTGTCCAGGAAACAATTGAAAGCTGAGATCAGCTACGGCCACCAATGGCTGATCCGACGACGTTTCAAATGAGATACGCCAATTTCGAAATTCTAGTAGCGGCTTTTCAGTAGTTGAGCTCAATTTGCCTGGGTCTATGGATTATGCCCGTTCTATAGGGCAAGTCATACAATGTGATCCACCACGAGCACGCGATAACTCAGTAGATGGAAGCGTGATAATCGTATTCTTTACTTCTTCTGGTTTGATGATACCATCATCGAAGGCCTTAAGTAAATCACCAGCAAAAACCACGCGATAACCTGCTTCCTCAAAAGCTTCTTCTGTAACTGGGTTACGATCATAAGTTAGTGCTACACCAGGGCGTAGTGCTACTAAATTACAGCCATCCGTCCATTGCTCGCGATCCTGATAAGGAGACTCTCCTTTGCCAGCAAAAATGATCCGCGTTTTAGGATTGATTTCCTGCTTCAAAAACTCTTGTACTGAATGGTAAGTGGTCTCAGATCCGTCAGATCGTAGCACATCAACGTGTGAGCCCAATCCTTCGGCAATGATTGGCTTAAAGGCTACGTAGTCATGCGTATTGATCTGGGTAAAGATCGTATCCACGTGCATATAAGAACGATCATTGGGAATGTTTACTTGCACCACATTCTTGATTACACCTTGCTCAAATAGTCGTTTTGCAAGGCTTCGAATACCGTGTGCCGTAGTACGTTCACTACAGCCAATCATGAGATAATCCTTATTCAAGATCATCACATCGCCTCCCTCAATCGAAACGGTCTCTCCCTTACGTGATGGCGGGAATTCATCAATCTTATTGAGGTTAATGACTTTGCCCGTCTTGCGGAGATCCGCGAAAATAGGATGAGCCCAAATGATAAAGCGGATGATAAAATTTTCGCGATAACGCGCTTCCTTAGCAGCCTTCGTGATTAGAAGGTGGTCATTGATTGTCACTGCAACATCTCTGGTAAAGATGAAGTTTGGAATTGGATCAAAGAAGAAATGATCATCTGGTTCGTGATAGCCAGTGACAAGGAGCTTGGTCAAAGCAGCGGGTGACAGTCCGCGCATCATTTCGCCGTATGACTTAGGCAACTCTTCATGATCTACAATCAAATCAATCATTTCATCACGAGCCTCCAAATCCGCCTGAAGCGCTTCAAACAAAAGTTGCTCTACCTCCAATACGTTGTCATTCCCTACAAAACGGCGTAATACATCCGTGAAAACGTCATGCTCCTTCTGCATTCGAGGTAAATGCACGATATCATCGAATAGTAGTTCCTCGGCTCGTTTTGGAGAAATACGACTAATGCCGATATCTGGTCGGTGAACAATTACTCGACGAAGTGGATTGATTTCGTTGGTTACAAAAACTTGAGACATGGTGGCGATGAAGATAATTTGGTTAGTGGTTCACTTATAACTCCACGACCTTTTCGATCTCATAAATGGAGTTAATCTTGCCGGCAAAGATGCAATAAAAATGGGGATTTCTCCGCAATACGTTGATCTCCGTTGGCCGTCCATCATCAATGAAATTCGCTTTCAATTTCGATTTAATCGTGAACATACTGGTGAAGTAATTCAATTGTACTTGTGGAGCCAGATATTGTTGCATTTGAGCCTTCATCTTTCGATAATTTGAAGCTGGCTTCCATGCACAGGCATTACAGATCCCTGTGGCATTAGGCGTACAGTCCTTTCTATGTTCCTGGCAATCAAAAACAGGAAGGCTTTCATAGGATACCTTATGGTGCGTATAGGCTACAGACGATACCGACAGCAATCCTGACTTTCCATAAGGCATAATCGAGCCAAAGGGGCCATCCATCACCGTCAGTCCTGTATTGCCGAGCTCCGGTGAAGTGACAAACGCCATTTCAGAGATCTCGTGCATCAATTGAATCTCCGACACGTCGAAGAGACGATTTATTGCATTACTGGCACTGTAGGTAGCATTGATCACCTGTGGAGTCTTGATCACCTTTGTGGTTCCCTCCGTCAAATTCTGGAGTTCCAGACGCCAAGTACCGTGCTGCTCTTCTGCAGCCGTAACCTGGTGATGAAAAAGGACTTTGACCCGTTCATTCTGCATTACCTTCTGCTCATAATAACGAGCTATCAAAAGCGGATCAAACGTATATTCTGTGGTGCGAAAAATGGCTTCCAGCCGATCGTAGTTGAAGAGCGGGTGATCATGCACCGGTTTACAATCTATTCCAATATACTGGCAGAAACGCTCAAACTGTGCTCCGTCGGTCAGACTACCGAAACGATCGATGGCGTAGTATTTCTCGAAGTCAAATAGTATAAAGTCCTGATGATCACGAGTGAATCGTGCTTTGTTTTCGTCAGACATTCGCGCAGTGGCGATAGAACGTGGATAATGATAGCCACCATGGAGTCGAGCCTGATTCACGATGGACGCCTTGCGCATCAGATACTTTTCCTTTTCCACTACGGTCACACGCTTACCTTGTTCAGCCAAGAACAAAGCAGCGTAGATACCAAATATTCCACCACCAATGATCAGAAAATCAGTCTCTTCAACCATGCGCTACTTATTTCTTCCCGTGCTTGACGATTATTTTACCTAATGCCGCAAACCAATCGGAGTAATCGTATTGATTAAGAACCTGTTCCCAGGCCAGGGAGTCCTCAAGTTGCTCTACTTTAGACACCCCTAGTAAGACCTTCTCAATGCCAGGATGTAGTAAGGCGTAGAGCAGACCAATGTGATTCATCTTCTTTAAAGCCGGACGATTATTCGCAGCCGAAAACCGATCGATTAGCCCAATTAATCCCTCAACTAGCTCTTTGTGCTGTTCGTGATTTCCACCTCGCGCTAATAAGGATGCTTGTTTGCTGTACGCCTTAGCGTCTAGTTTTAGTCCGCCAGCATTGATACCGTAGGCAATACAACGTGCATTATCGTGTAGAGGCGCATATCGGTTATAGTCAGAATAGATCACATTATGCTTTAGCTGCAACCATACCTCCTTGACCTTGCGATTTTCGAGAGCCTCTGCATAAATATCAGGATGTCGTACACCGCTTAACCCTAGACTAACACCTTCCACTACGATGAGGGTATCTAAGCTCGCCTGAATTTCTTCCAGGTTCGTACGATTGTCCCAGTGAATCATTAGGGAAGCTAATTGTTGACCGAACAAATGCTGATACTCCTGGGCACATAGAAGCAGGAAGCTAGGACTCAGGTTATTCTCCGGTCCTCCAAGGTTATTGACGCTGCCAACCTTCATGATGATCTTCAGATCATCAACTCCTCGGCTATTAATCCAATCGAGCAAAATTTGCTCTGCCTTCCGAAAATCACTCCCCTTCTTATTAATAGGATAATTCGTGGCCCCATCGATCCAGCGGCCACCCCGCTCGTAGTAGGTATCGAGAATACGATGGCAATCAGTTGGATTTATCGTCCACCCCCACATGGCGGTTCCCAGTACAAAAGCAGATGCAGTTTGCGTCATTCCTATTTATGATTGTGGAGCATAAACCAAACCAATTCCGGGGGTAAAACCAAGGTATTGGTGATAGACGGCCGAAAAATCAAGTTGCCACTGATCCAGCAATCGGTAGCCCAGTCCAAAACTCAGTAAGCTGGGTTCTGTAGCAACACCGGCCCGCAGCTCCAGTGCATCCAACAATTGGTATTCGAGCCCACAGCGCACTCGGACAGGAAATAAGATATCTTTCTCGACCTCTGCCACCAATTGGACTTGCTTTCCAGGGCGATAATTAACTCCAAAATTCAGAACCGTAGGAAGTGCTTCGCCTTCCAGTTGTTCTACGCGCACTGGATTAGATATCCTTCCGCCAATATCAATGGAGGGACTAATAGTAGCTTGTAATCCGACTTCAAAGCTGATCAACTGCTGGGATCCGTAGTCAGGAATCCTGGTCCCTAAGGTGTATAACTGAGCTCCTAAAGAAAGATTCTTAGCCAGTTTCCGACCATACAACAAACCGATGCGAGATTCATTGTAGGCTTCAAAACCAAAGTACCCTACAGAAAGTCCAAGGGCACTATTTCCAAAGCTCATTGCCCCGACAGCACTGACTTGGCGTAATTCACTCAGGGCAAAACGTTGTTCACCAAATAAGCCAACTGAAGTTCCTTCTAAATGCGCTAGGCCCGCTGGATTACTCCAAGCGGCGTGAATATCCTGGAATGTCACGCCTACTCCTCCCATTGCTTGCCCGCGCGCACCGGCTGGCATTGGATAGCTAAGTTGAGCCGCAAGACTAAGCGTGCTTAGGATGGCAAGAAGCGTAAATAAAAGGTTTTTCATAACCGTATTTTAGAAGGCTAATGTCTAGATGGTGATGGCGTTCTCCTTGCAAACTTGCTCGTAAAAATCAGCGGCAGCTGTGTTCTGCCTATTCATGCTATTCCAATCGACCGTAATTAAGCCAAATCGGTAGCTATTACCTAGATTCCACTCAAAATTATCGAAGGTGCTCCAGAAGATGTAGGCCTTAAGGGGCATTCCCTCGGCTATCAATTCATGGCATAAAGCCAGATAGTCCTTTAAGGCGGCGATACGACGCTGCGGATCATCCGTGCAAATACCATTCTCTGTCACAATAAGTGGTTTCTGATACTTCTTCCAGAATCGACGTAGGTTTCTAGCTAAGCCCTCTGGTCGGTAACCCCACATTTGATCGTGAGGAAGTCCCATTCTAGCCAAATCACCAGGACGATCGATCTCTGTAACTGGCAGTGGGTCAAACGGAACATAGGCATAGTAACTAAGGCCCCAGAAGTCGACATTCTCAAAGTGACGACCAGCTTTAGTATGGAACCACCAGTCTAGAAACCGAGCAGGTAAGCGACCTAAGAGGCTTACTCCTTCAAACCATCCTGTATTTAACGAAATCCCAACTGGCGCTTGCGGATACTCCTCCTTCAGCACTTCTACGATCACATTGTGGGCTTGCCCCATATGTTTTAGCACCCGATTGGCCTTACGGTAACTCTTGCGGAATGGCGGGAAGTTTCCAAGTAGATACGCATTTAGCGCATATACATTCGGCTCGTTGAAGGTGTTCCAGTAGCTCACCAGGTCACCAAAGGCTGCAATACAGCGACGAGCAAAATCAATGTAAATTGGGATGGATTCTTCCTTAGTCCAACCACCCTTTTCCTCCAACCAAATTGGATGCGTGAAGTGGTGAATAACAAACATAATTTTCATCCCTCGTGCCCGCAGGGTTTCAAAGAAGGTTCGATACTCTTCAATGACCTCTATTTCAAGCGCAGCACGTGGAGCTAGTTGTAAGCGGGCCCAGTCAACACCACAACGATAGATCGTACCGAATCGGGCAATATGCTCCAGATCCTCATCTCGTCGTAGCTCATGATCCGTGGTACGTTCAAAGACGGCTCCATCCTTGGCTACGACACCCTTCCAATTATGGTCTGATGCAGTCTCAATCTGTGCAGCAGCGGTGGAAGTGCCCCATTCAAAATCAGCAGGAAATTCTAGTCGTTGGCCCATAGATTTTTCTTCTTCTACCTCGTCGGCAATAAGCCTCTTGAATCAGTCATAGTTATTGCTTGAAGATGTTCTCAAAGCAGGGCGTTTGGCCCACATCTACTAAAGCGTTCCCTACCACCGACAAGGTGATGATACTCTCACAAAAAAAAGGAAAATTACGCTGCAAATGGTCATTCTCCGTAAATATTCCCAAGTCCCATTTTGTCCATCGGGTTCCCCTCAGAACTTTTTCGGTCCTTATCGTTTTTAGTTATGTGTAGAGAAAACGGTAGACAAAGTCTAACTTTGCCTTACCAATACCAATTACGCTTAAGTAATAGAATTGAGTACAAAGACATTACCACAAGTAGAATTCCGTGATTTAGGTCGGATGGATTACCAGCAAGCCTGGGACTACCAAACTGTGTTACACCGCGAACTAGTTGACCGCAAATTACGGAATCGGGATCACCGTAAGAATGGTGAAGAAGAGGAAGAACAGCAACACTACCTGCTGTTTTGCGAGCACCCTCCAGTGTATACTTTAGGCAAGACCGGTTCAGTCGACAACCTTTTGCTCAATGAGCAACAACTGGATGATGGTGGTTTCACTTTCTATAAAATTAACCGTGGCGGTGATATCACCTATCACGGCCCTGGCCAGGTGGTCGGCTACCCCATCTTTGATCTCGATTGCTTTTTCACTGATGTCCACAAGTACGTACGTTTCCTTGAGGAAGCCGTGATGCGAACTTTAGCGGAATACGGAATTGAGAGCTACCGAGAGAAAGGCTTTACTGGCGTGTGGCTCGCTGCCACTGATAGTAAACCGAAGCGAAAGATTTGTGCGATTGGTGTGCACCTAAGTCGTTGGGTGAGCATGCATGGCTTTGCCTTCAATGTCAATCCCAGTCTGGATCATTTCGACAATATCATTCCTTGTGGTATTCAAGATCAGGATAAGGATGTGACCAGTATGTCCAAAGAACTGAATCGGCCTGTGGACATCGAAGAAGTCAAGCAGAAATTGAAGGCACATTACGCCGAGATATTCGAGTTTGAATACCTTTGAGCCCCAATTTGAATCAGACCTATGTTAAAAGATATCCCTCAGCGGAAAGTTGAAGACCTCGCCATTGCGATCATGCCGCCAGAAAGTGGCAACCCGGATGATCTTTGGGACGTGGTATTACTTAATTACCATGAATACCCCATTCTAAGTGTGTTGGTCAGCGTTAAGGCGTATGGCGAAGTGGACGGTCAGCCAAAGAAAACGGCGACCTTCAGGTACTTCATTGAAGAGCTTGGTTCTATGCAGGAGAAGCTTTTAGAACCCATCCAGCCGGAAGTTTTTGAACTAACGAATGAATACTGGGTAAGCTTCAGTCTTGGGAATCACCTCTACGACAAGAAGTACATTTTTGTCAGAGGGAGCATTGACCCGAAGAACTTCACAACTATTCCCTTTCTTAACCGAAAGGGGGTAATGATCCGCTAAAACCAGCCATTGAAAACAAGTTTATGCAAAATTCTAACTCACATCCTGGCAAGCGCGTAACCGCCTCTGGCACGACCATGACAGAGATGATTATGCCGAACGATGCCAACCCAATGGGAAACCTCATGGGAGGCAATCTGCTGCGTTGGATGGATATTGTTTCTGGTATTTGTGCCGGCAAACACTGTGAGCGCCATGTTGTCACAGCTTCTGTCGATCAAGTGAGCTTCACTAAGCCAATTAAGATAGGTGATGTAATCACGCTAGAAGCCAGTGTAACAAGGGCTTTCCGCACCTCTGTAGAAGTGTTTGTGGAAGTTTATGCAACGGATATCAAAGGGCATAATCCTCGCCGGAGCAATTCAGCCTACTATACCTTTGTAGCCTTGGATCAAGAAAACGGTACGCCTGTACCTGTTCCACCAATTATTCCGGTCACTGAAATTGAGCAGCAACGCTATGATGCTGCTCCTAGAAGGAGGGAAATGCGATTGATCTTGGCCGGGCGATTAAAGCCGGAAAATGCTACGGAAGTGCGGGCGTTGTTTGAAGCAATTCTCTAGCCAACACTCATCATAAATTCGAAAGGCGCAAATCAGCTAAGCTGGTTTGCGCCTTTCTAGATTCAGAAGGTACTAGTTTCCACCACCACCTCCATCATCTTTCTTTTTCTTCCTACGGAACGGATTAAAGTCTTTGATATCACCTTTAATCTTGTCAATCGCATCTTCTGCCTGATTTTGCAGATTAGCTCCTCCCGCAGTAGAGTCTTTGGGCGCCGCTGTGCCCGTAGCTACTTGGTTAAGTAAGTTTTGGCCCGCCTGCTGCAGCTGAGTCTCGGCAGCATTCTTGGCGGAATCTACCAGCGCATTTGTTTGCTCCGTCACGGTTTCCGTCAGTGCATTGACTTCTTCCGTTACCTGTTCTTTAGCTTCATCCACCTGCTCATTTACGAGTTCCTTAGCACTTTCCGTTGCCGAAGCAGCAACGCCAGTTTCACCATCCGCACCTAGAAGCTTGAAGCCGACCTTCGGGTCTGACATGTTACCTGTCAAAACGATCTGTACGTTCAAATTTTCGGCATCATTCACATTCAAGCCCAGTTGACCGGCTTGCTTCACCAAGGCGCTTACTCCCTGATTAATGGTATTGCCTAGCGAGCCGCTGCCTAATTTGGAACGAGGGACCACCGTATTGATGGTATAGTTCATCTCCTGCGTCAAACTATGACGCCCAGCAATGGTCATAGGCAGATCAGCGATATTCACATCGAAAGGTTCTACTGCAAATGAGCCATCCTCAATTGTAAACCAGGTCTTTAGACGATCTAGCTCAATGCTTCCCTTCAACTCAGAGATATCAAGGGCATTGCCGATAGCTGCTAAAGGCTGCACGCCACGCAAAGACCCGTTCAAGGTCTCCAAGAGCCCTTCCGCATTTACGGACTCCAGCAACGGCATCATATCAGAACCTAGATCTCCAGACATAATCAAGCTACTCGAGAAATCGCCGTCAACCAGCTTCCCAATTGGAGCAAAGGCCGCAAAAGTGTTGAATGTGGTAAAAGCCTGTTGGAAGTTCAGCTGATTAAGATCGAACTTGAAGTTGTACCCCGGTTTCTCTACATCTTTTGTATAGTATGCCCCA
>CAJXOS010000149.1 GCA_913057725.1 uncultured Lewinella sp. | reverse complement strand
TGGCGAAGCCCAAACCACTTCGTAAGCGGTATAGCAAATGTCAGATTTGGGCAGTCTGTTCCACTCCTGTATTCTGCCCATTCATCCATTAATAGTTACAGTTCATCAGTTTTGGTAACGCATTGCCAAAAGGCCGTATTAAATTGCAGAAGAATCGGAAAACACAGGTGCTTTTGTCGTATTCAAGGCTTCTTAAGAAATTTTAACAAAGCTTTAAAGAATTCCAGACAACAACTTCCTGCAAAACCCAGTTTTACAACCAAATAAAGCGACCGACTCTTCTAGTTTTTTTAAAATGAAGAGCAAAATTAAGACCCCAATTCACCCTTTGAAACCATACAACCATGAATACCCGAAAAATCAATTTAGCGCTGACGGCAGGTTTAATTAACAAGAACACCAATGGCAATGCCTTGGTAGCCGTTAAAGATCTCATGAACGCCTTTGCTGATGAAGCGGGTCGTTTCTTAGGCCTAAAGCCGCTGGGTAATGCCCAGATTGGTAATGCCGTTCGAGAAAGCTATGCGCTAAGCTATGAAAACTGTACGCTGAATGTAGATCTAGTATCTCATCCGCAGGCTAAACGCCAGACGATTCAGCGCTTCCAACTCCGCTAACTCCAATATCAGGTAAACATAGTAGTACCTGTGCTTAACCAAATAGAAAATCCGAAAGCCTTTCCGTATTGGAAAGGCTTTTTTTGTTTGACCCTAGCAATAGTTCTACGCTAATACACCTCTACTAGAATTTTCAACAAGGATTCAGTTTCCTTGGCACTACGTGAAAAGGCAGCAGCTTCGCGGCCATCTGTGATCGGTAATACTTCTGGTCGGCCAAGTCCCTCTTCTACATTAGCAACCGGCATTACATATACCGTATCGCGCACCACACGGTCGCGATAGATAATCTGCGGCGGAGCCTGCTCAATGATCGTGCGATCTTGATAGACTGTATCTCGGATCGTTTCGACAACCCGCTCAGGTGCTAAGGTGGTCACGTTCTCGGCCATCTGTTGTTCAGGAGTTGACCAACGGCCTAAGAGAAAAGCAATAGCGACCGCCGCTGCAATGCTAGCAGCAGCCAACCAACGCTGGCGCGTGCCACTTCCAACAGAACGGCGCTGATGTTCAAGTAAGCTTGCTCTGATTGAAGGAGGAGCCATAGGCACCTCCGTTTGCAGCATCGCCTTTGCTCGTAAAAGAGTATCTCGCTGATGTTCAAAATCAGCAGGAGTCAATCCTTGAAGCTCCAGCCAAGACTGTTCTTTAGCAGTTAACTGCTCATAGGATTTTGTGAGCAACAGTTTTTCCAGCTTTGTGAAATTATCCATCATTCTCTCTTTTTCCTCCGGCCCTGGGGCTTACCATGATTTACATTTATCCAGCTGTTTAGCCAGGTACTGTATTGCATAATGCAGTCTTGACTTGACAGTCCCTTCCGGGCAACCGACAATACCACTGATCTCTTTTATAGTGAGCTCCTGCTGATACCTCAACAGAAATACTTGCCGATGTTTTTCTGCCAGTTCCGCCAGGGCACTATCCAATCGTTGTTGCCAGAAGGCATCGTCCATCCGGGCCAACCAGTCTTGCTCCGCCTCAAAGCTAAAATTCATTCTAGCCTGATGCTTTGCTGCTCGACTTCTTCGGCGGTATTCATTTTTCACCATGTTAGCAGCAAGGGTAAATAACCAAGTGCTGAATTTACGCGCAGGATCATAAGTCTCCTTCTTCTCAATGAGCTTTAGGAACAACTGTTGCGTAAAATCCTCAGCCACCAGAAATAAGCATAGAGCTTATCCCCATACCGACTGTACAGCTCATTGAAAGCAGACTCTTTGCCTGCCTGCAATGCATGCATCAGTCTTTCATCCGTCCATTTTCGATAGTTGTAGAACAGGGGAGCTGGCTTTTAGAATTCTTCAATGACATCCATAAATATCCGGAATCCCACATTAGGGCTGGGTAGCTCCGTCGTATTACTTACACCAATTTGCATGTAGTAAGCTGGATCCATCCATCCTCCACCTTTGGTTACGCCGGCTTCCTGAATCATCTCGGCCACATTTCCACTCATATTGTATAGATCGGCTCGAGTGGGGAAGTAGGCCTCAACATTAACTGGAAAGAAAGCCCCATCTTCTCCTGGCGACTCCGGCTCATCAGACGGAGCGAAGTCAGCAGTAGAGTCACTTTGACTAACGAGATAAGGGTTGAAATTCGCCAGATGGCACCCCTTTGCATTCCGATAGTAAGGACCTCCCCAAGGGTAAGGTGATTCGTAATTCCACCCCAAACGCGCAGCATAGATCCATTCCTGCTCCGTGGGAAGTCGAAAACGTACCTGCTTAAACTTCTTTTTACGATGATCAGAGCTGTTGTATACTTCAGTAAGCCATTCGCAGAACACGGTAGCTGCCTCGTAAGAAATATTTACCACTGGAGCATGCTCCTCTTCTGGATGACCTCCATCGTGAAGTTCAGCGGCAGATATATCCCGATATTCTTCCGGCAAAAGCGATACCCAATCGACAGGATGAGTTTTGCAAACTTCTAACAAGTCAAAGCGCTTAGCTTCAAGTAGATCTTGCAGGAAAGTTTGGTATAAACCATTTGATACTTCAAAGGCAGAGGCGTACAGCGCTCGATTAATGCGACGTAGATCTTTTTCCACATTTCGCAGATCGATACTGGTGCTTGACGCAGGTGAAACAAGATCCTCTCCGGTGTCAAATAATGTGGCTACTTCCGTCTTTCTACCAGCACGGTCGGCAATATCCAAAGCAAGTCGGGTGATTTCTTCTGCCTTCTGCTCCTCCCCTTCCCCGATATAGAGATCGTGCAGTAAACTGAGGGCAGGGACATAATTCATATTCATGTGATTAACTACCGTCTCAGAGGGATCATAGGACAAGGGCATTCGGAGATTATCCGTCAAAAATTCATTCTCATAGTTATGCCGAATCAAGCGCACATTATCAATGAAACGCATGCTGTATTCAAATGCGAGACCGGTAAGAAACAGGTTGCTACTGAAAGCCTCTCTTTGACTACCCGGAGTGGCAATCCCAAGGTGCACCGGGCGTTCGCAATGCCTCATCACGTGCTCAAGAAGTTGCTCAATTTGAATATTTAATGCGGAGGCAAACGGACGCTTAAAATTGTCGGGGATATCCAATTCTTCGAAAACAAGGGAGCGATATCCGGCTTCTGCTAGGAGCAGGTAGATATTGACAACCTTCACATCAGGGCGAACTCCACGAGCCGCTTGCAGTACCCAAGCCGGGTAGGTGTCATTGTCCCCTTGGGTTAGTAATACACCATCAGCACGTACGGATGCCAGGGCATTGTAGTTCCATTCCAGTAGACCGTTGCTGTAGAAGGTAGCTTGGTGAAGCTTTTCGCACCATTCCTGAAAATCCTCGTTTTTCCCGTTGATCGCAAAGTAGTGCACCATATCGTGGATGATCTCCTTGCGGTCTGGTTCTACGGCATGAGCAGCTAGTAGTTCATCATAATCCTTATTGAAAATATGGCTCTGCCAATAGGCGATGTAGTGAGCTTCAAAGGAATTGGGTATGGCAGATTGAGCTTCAGCAACAATTGATGGCAGGTCATAGGAAGAGAAACCCTGCAATGCATAGATATTACGGGCAGAGGTATAATAGTATTGCCATGCCCTGGCGTTGCTTGGATTTTGCTCAGTTTCCGCCTGCCACAATTGAGCTTGGTTCTCAAAATACTCCAGGTCATGCAGCGCGCGCGACAGCGAAAAAACAGGTTCAGGCTCCGTATTCTGGGCACCCAGCTGAACCATTAACAAGAGACAAATTGAGCCTATGAAATAGCGCATCTTTAACAGATTTTTGCCCCCTTATACACCGTACCTAAGTCGGGGTTCAAATAATCTTGATTAATTTCAGCAAACTTCTGAAAACGAAAACCCTTAGCAGTATGACTCCTGATGCTTGGTTCCAAATCTGCAATACCATTGTTTTGCCAGCCTGGCTGCTCCTAATTATAGCCCCAAAATGGAAATGGACTACCCGTATTGTACTTACTGGCATCGTGCTGTTCTTATGCATTGTATACGTCATCGGTGCAGTTGAAGCGATAGGCGGAGGCAAGCTAGACCTTGCCAGTTTTGGTAGTTTAGAAGGAGTAATGGCCTTATTTACAGAGCCTTCAGCAGTCTTAATTGGGTGGGTACATTATTTGGCATTTGATCTGGTAGTAGGTTGGCTGATTGTGCAGAATGCCATTAAGCATGAGGTATCTCAGCTGCTCGTAGCGCCATGTCTTATTTTGACCTTCATGCTTGGGCCGACGGGCTTTCTGCTATATTGGCTCATCCGCACGATTAAGACGAGACAGTTCTTCCCACAGCATTCATCGTAGTTATGGTCACTTTTCTCCGTGAATTAGATCAAAGGAATCAATTATTATCCCGTTATGGCTGGTTGTGCCTCGCTGGTGCAGTCGTGCTATTGGTATTAATGCCCTTCTATTCGGTTAAAGTGTTGGGGATAAATGCGTTGATCAAGCCAACTAAGTTTTTGATATCTACAGTCGTTTTTTCCTGGACGATGGCCTGGATACTAGACTACTTGAGCGAACAACGGAAAGTCAAAGTCTTCAGCTGGGTAGTGGTTATCGTGCTCAGCTTTGAAAACATTTACATCAGTTGGCAGGCTTTCCTTGGCCAGACCTCTCACTTCAATAGTAGCACCCCGTTCCATGAAATCATGTTTGGCTTAATGGGCTTAGCAGTTGGGGTTATGACACTTTGGACGGCCTATATGGGGCTGTTGTTTTTCCGAAGCACTCGAGTAGAGCTACCAACAGCCTATTTGTGGGCTATTCGCCTTGGCATTTTACTGTTTGTTCTATTCGCACTGGAGGGCTATGCCATGGGAGCAATTCTAGCCCATACAGTAGGTGCGCCAGATGGCGGAGAAGGGTTACCGTTTGTCAACTGGAGTAAGAATCATGGAGATCTCCGAATAGCACATTTTCTGGGCATGCATGCATTACAGATTATTCCACTAGTAGGATACTATGTTTTGCGAAAACTGCCGGGCTTGCTTTTGTTTGCCTTAGCATACTTTGCTTTAGTCACGATAGTACTCATGCAAGCTTTTCGTGGGCTACCATTGTTGGGATAAAAACTGAAATACCCCAGCCGGCTTAAGGTTGCTGACTGGGGCATTATTATCAGTTATTATTTACTGATTCTAGTTTCCAAGGCGCTTCGCCTCTTCTTCCAAACCAGTGTTACGGCGACGTGAACGCTTCACGTTTTGGTTACCGAAGTTATAGCTCAAGCTCAATGCCACTCGGCGGCTATCCCAGCGACCAGAGCCAGCAGAGATTAGACCATCGAATTCAGAGACACCGTCCCAGCCTGTTTCATAAAAGATATCGCTTACGCTCAAACGAGCGTTCAACTGATCGTTCATGAATTTCTTCTGTAGACCTAGATCAAGGCTCCAGCTGGTTTCGTACTCAAATACACCACCCCAGACACCAGGACCAGAGAACCAACCAGAAACTTCACCCTTGAAACCGTAAGGTAGGTCGATTGTCTGCTGTTGGTAGATTGAATAGGTAAATGCCTGTACATCCACCACAGCACCGTTGCCATAATCCGCTTGATTATCGAGATGTGAAGCACTGAAATTGATGTAAGAATTCCATCCTTTGCGCACCTGGAATGGAGCACTGATGTTCATGCTGTAGATCGTCTGATTAGCCAGGTTTTCCCATGTGATGAAGTTAGCACGAGGATCCGCCTCATCCGGTCCGATCAAGCGTGTAATTTGATCGATTGTGCGGCTGTAGCCAATCTTGAAATTGTAGCGATACTTAAGCGTATAGCCAAGTTCTACATTGTTCACGATTTCCGGCTGAAGGAATGGATTACCTTTTTCATATGATAGCTGGCTCAACTGATTGTTGAACGGATTGAGGACGTTATAATCCGGACGATTGATTCGACGACCATAGTTCAACTGTAGGGCGTGCATTGGCGCTACTTGCCAAGTAAGACCCGCACTTGGGAACCAACTCAAGTAGTTAAGCTCTACTGGCGGCTCATTTAGATCTTCATCGAATGGAGTCAGGTTACCCATTGCATCCGTCTGCTCTGCGCGAAGGCCAGCAGAGAAGCTCCACTTTTCATTGATTGGACGAGTATAGCTCACATAACCTGCGTAAACATTCTCGACATAGTCGAAGATGTTTGAAGTGCGGTCATTCCGTACTGGCTTATTGTCAAACACATCAAATACGATGAAGGTATTATCAGATTCCACACGGCTCAACTTACTACCAAAACCAAGCGTACCGCCCAAAAAGCCTTGCTCATAATCCACTTTCGCTGTGTAGATATCAATGATCGTCGGCGTTTCAAAGGTGTTGATTACTTCAGTAAGGATTTGATCCTCTTCTGCATCGAAGTACTGGTTAGGCTGGAGGCGATCGCTATCGTTGTTATAACGGCCGTAATCCACGTCAACATTAAGGCTACGTCCCTTGCGGTTATCGTAGCGGTAGTTGAGGTTATACGTGTAACGCTGGCGAGCCCAGGTAGAGCTGTTATCAGAGACCAGGATACTATCCACAGCGTTTGGAGTACTCTGTGGCGAAATCGCAATACGATTTAGATTAAGATGCTCTCCAGTGAAATCATTCCCAGACACCATGAAACCAATGGTATTCTTGTCACCTAGGAAAAAGTCGGTACCTACACGGAAGTTATAGCCACTGGCCAGATTACGCATGCGGTTGCTTTCTTCGAGGAAGAGTCCATTTTGTGTACTCTCGAAGTCCATATCATTGAAGCGCTCTGCATCGTTGCCGCCAATGGTTACGAAAGTATTCATCCACTTATTACGGTAGTTACCAGAAGCACTTCCGTTCATTACTGCAAATCGGCCCTGGCTGAATGTACCGCTAATCGATCCATTTGCTCCCAGGCTCTTATCCTTCTTCAGGCGAATATCAATGATTCCGGCATTACCCTCAGCCTCATACTTTGCACCAGGCGTCGTGATAATATCGATCCGATCAATTTGTTCCGCAGGAAGATTTTGCAGGTAAGATGTTAGGTCATCTCCAGCTAGTGGCAGACGCTTACCATCTACATACAATAGAACGCCAGCACGTCCGAGGACGCTGATGTTATCATTGTTATCTACCGTAACACCAGGTGCTTTACGGAGTAGGGAAATCGCATCAGAGCCTGTGCTATTGATGGTACCTTGCACATTGAAGACAGTACGATCGGGCTTTACTTCCACCATTGCGCGAGTAGCCGTCACGGTTGCTTCGGCCAGCTCTACGGCTGTACTAGCGAATTGAAGTACACCTAGGTCGAGCTGCTCATCAGCTTTAAGCTCAATTCCATTCTTTTCGAAATCAGAAGCGCCAACGTAGGTAGCAGAGATATTATAAGTACCTGCAGCAAGGCCACGGATTCGGAAAACACCAGATTCGTCGGTAGTTTCTACTTTGGTGAGGCTGCTGTCAGCAGCATTGTAAAGTGCGACATTTGCGAAGACAACTGCTTCTCCGTCTGGATCTTGTAGTTGCCCAATGATGCTTGCATTTTGAGCATAGGAGCCCATGCCTATCAATAGGCAGAGTAGGGTGATAAAATTCTTCATAACAGTTCGGAGTGATTCTGTGTAAAATAGTGAGTGATCAATTCTATCCTTAACGACCGCAATATCGGCCGAATGTTGCTGCTAGTAAACCATTAATCGACGAGTGACCATAGAGCGAGGATGAGTGACCAAGGATTTGCACTGGGTGTCTAGGTGGTAGCGTCGAAAAATGACAAAAAGTAGTTTTGGATGATTCAGCCTACAAATATAAAACAAAAAAATTTTTAATAAAATTATTATTTATTTTTTTGTTTAAAAAGAGAAAAGCTCCGATATTGTTAAGAAGTTCTAGAAAAACCATTCATCAGAGCTATAGATTCCATTGCCTTTACAGCGCGCTCAAGAGGCACTTAATTCATCGGTATTTCCTCGGTTTTTCAACTTATCATAGGATTATGCTGGCCTGTTCGGTGATTCGTCATTGAATAGGGTGTGAATCCCATGCTTTTTCCGAGAGAAGCGGAAAAGGTCATGACCGGTCTTGGTGAGGGTGGGCCCGCCGCAGGCGGTCTGCTCAATTAACTCTTACACTCCAAAGTTCTTCACTCTGGATATCGAACACTATACAACCTCAGCCCTTGCGCCAGTGCATAAACAAAGTGATCTGGACGTTCTCCTGCCTGCAGACGTGCCTTGAAATCGGCTACCTTATCTTTTCCCGTACCAATGTTTATCAATTGAGCTACGAGCAAACGGACCATACCACGTAAGAATCGGTTACCCGTGATTTGAAAGCACCAATCGTGCTCTCCATGGCGAACGAATTGGGCCTCACTAATTTGACAGATGGTACTGTCATGCTTTTCTGGCACTTTGCAACAACCCTTGTATTCACTGTGATCTAATAGATAATCAGCGGCAGCCTGCATGGCATCCCAATCTAGTTTTTCCGTTCCGTCATGTAAGAGTGTACTATGGTGACGAACGAAGGGACTTTTACGGGTATGCAAGTGATAGTGATAGGTTCGATTAATGGCGGAGAATTGCGCATGTAACCCTCGCTCCACTTCCCAGGCCCTATGAATCGCAATATCCTCGGGCAGTGCAAAATTGATCTTGGCCAGAAAGGATACCGGCAAGGCATCAGGTATATCGATATGCGCTATGTAGCCACTGGCATGTACCCCAGCATCAGTACGGCCACAGCCGATCAAAGACACGCGGCGCTTGAGTACTTTCTCCAAGGCAATCTCTATACTTTCTTGAACACTTAAAACATTCGGTTGGCGTTGCCAACCGTGATAGTGTGTACCATCGTAGGAAAGTCGGAGAAAATACCGCATAGAGAATACCTCTTCTTCTTGTTCGCCCCAAAGGTAGGAAGATGTCGAATGTGCAGCTCTATTTTTAACCCGTATCTCCTTATCGGGATTAACGACAAGTCCATACTCCTCACTATCTTCGCGAGAAATTCCACTACATGAACCGTAAGGACCTCTTCGGCCTCATCAAACAGCGTAAATCATTTCTTTGTGTCGGTCTCGACCCTGACCCCAAGCGCATCCCCGAACACTTAGGGACTGGTCCAGCAGCCGTCTATCGATTTAACCAAACTATCATTGATGCCACACGGGATCTTTGTGTGGCTTACAAGCCCAATACGGCCTTCTACGAGGCGATGGGAGAAGAAGGTTGGCAGGTACTACGGGCAACTCTGGAGTACATTGGTGATGATCACCTAAAGATTGCCGACGCCAAACGAGGAGACATTGGCAATACATCTCGTATGTATGCAAGTACATTCTTTGAAAACCTTAGTGCAGATGCGGTTACAGTAGCCCCTTATATGGGCGAAGATTCTGTAAAGCCATTTCTCGACTTTGAAGGCAAATGGGTGATCTTACTAGCCCTGACCAGCAACCAAGGTAGTAATGACTTTCAGTTCACTGCACAAGAGGACGGGCAGGCTCTTTACGCCAAGGTCATGCAGAGAGCACAAACTTGGGCGAGTCCGGATGAACTGATGTTCGTTTGCGGAGCAACGCATCCCGAGAAGTTCCGAGAGCTCCGGCAACTAGCACCAGACTCTTTCTTTTTGGTACCTGGCATTGGAGCACAGGGTGGAGACTTAGAAGCCGTTGCCCGCCATGGCATGAATGACCATTGTGGTCTGCTCGTGAATTCGTCTAGAGGCATTATTTATGCCGGTAGTGATGAAGAATTTGGTACCGCAGCTCGAGAGGCCGCTGCAAAACTGCAACGTCAGATGGTTTCTGCTCTAGCCACCTATTTGCCGTAGGGCAAGACCAATGTATCTTAGGGAATTATATTTCTGAAAACAAACACTGACTTATACAACGCATACTATGAAAAATCTCAACCTCAGCCTAGCCACTCTCTTTCTGATCCTTTCTTTCAGTGGATTCTCGCAAGATCGCTCGGAAGTACAGCCCATGGCAGAAGAGTACGTGGATTTGCTACTAAAGCGCGACTTCGAACCCGCTTCAAAAATGCTACATATGGGCATGAGCTATGTCCTTAAATATGATGAGTGGATCACCGCCCAAGAGTCTACTGTAAATGAGGATATGAGTATGCGCTCAACTGTCCTCGATATCGAGAATGCTGAAATTGTAGAAAAAACGATCAATGAGCGGACTTACTTTCTATACAGTGTGCCCGAAGAGGTAATAGTGCGGGTAGAGAGTGATGAGTTAGGAGACGTAACGGAAATCATGGCCGAGATTATTCCCGATTTTCAGCAACAGTATGGGATGAAGAGCGTCTTCAAGAATGATGATCGTAGTATTAGACTGGAGCGCCAACATCAGTTTATCATTGCGGCTACAGCGGGTGAAACACCAGTTTGGCGCATTTTCGATTTCCCCAACGGCAGTCTGGACCTAGCGTACGGTTTGCTCCCTGCTGGTGTCTGGGATGCATTCTTCCCGGATCAAGGTCTATCAGCTAACCTAACCTACCAGCAGGCAGTCCCTCAAACCGTAGGGTATTACTTCCATTTATTGCAAGCCAAAGCGTATGAAGCGGCAGCAACAAAAACAGCTACCCAAGCCAGTACTCCAGGATTTATGGCATGGTATAAAAGCTTAGACTCTGATCAGACAGAACTCACCTTCTATAACTATTCAATTGCTACCCCGGTACAAGAGGCAGTTGTGGACAATAAGCGATACGCAGGCTTTTCCGTAAAATGGACACTCATGCTCAGCACCACTGAAGATGCTAGTAGCCAAGATATTGCGGCTGTAAAGAAGCGTATCGAAGAAGAATACCCCAACACTGAAATCATCTACGATGATATGATGGGTATGTTCTTGTGGCATCACTTTACTCCAGTCATTGCCATAGCCGACCCAGGGCAGAATAATTGGATGCTACTCCTGGGAGATGACAGCAATGGTATGTCTATCAAAGGAAATATACCTACGGCAGTCATTCAAGCTGTAGGATTAGACTAAAATCGAAAAGTCGGAAGGAATATGATTTCCTTCCGACTTTTTCTTCCTTGCAATTTGCGCTCCTACCCTACTCTTTCTCCTCCTCCACCTCAGCTTCAGGGATAAAGTCTAGCGAGACGCTATTGATACAATAGCGCAAGCCTGTCGGCGCTGGGCCATCATTGAAAACGTGTCCAAGGTGACCATCACATCGGGAACACACAACTTCTGTACGAACCATACCGTAGCTCGTATCTGAATGCTCAATAATATATTTATCTGCAACCGGCTCGTAGAAACTTGGCCAACCGGTACCAGACTTAAACTTCGTATTGGACGAAAACAACGGCAGGCTACAGCCACCACATACGTACACGCCCTTGGCTTTGTTATCCCAATACGCTCCAGTAAAAGCACGCTCAGTACCAGCCTGACGTAACACGTGGAATGCCTGTGGGCTTAACTCTTCTTGCCATTCCTCAACATCCTTTACCACTTTCTCCACCCGTTCTGGAAATTCTAGCTGCGCAGCACTCATTGGCCCCTCATCTTGTTTCGGGGCTGGTGGTGGATCAAATTTTTCTTCCACTTTCATCGGGATAGTAGCCCGGGTCTTGACCTGCTGAGCCTGATTACACGACAAAATGCTCATACAAAAGAGCAAAGTGAGACCCACGGGAAGGTATTTAAACATAGATCAGAAATTTTGGTTTTAGATCGCAACAAGCTTAGTTCTTCGCATGTTATACGGGCCTAAACTGTTGTGGGACCAACGTCCTATTTGCGACGAATTCGAGGGTGGTTCCATTCCTCGCGCTGCGCAAAATCTACGATCTTGCGGAGCATTGCCATCATACTAAGGAAAACGAGATACCCTATCCCGACGACAATGTAAATCCAGCGATAGGAACCTGCCTCACTCATTGTCAGAGAAGACAATAGATAGGCTACACCTGCCGCTGCAGCTGCTAACCCAAGAAAACAGTACATGGAACGCCCCCAGTACTTCATCAGGTTATCAGAGCTAAGGGAAAACACACTGTTAAATAACGCAAACAACAGCATGAAGGAAGCCGCCGACATCCACGGAAATCGCTGTGGAACTTCGGTTATGCCGGTCAATCCTACTAGCTTTGCGACCAAAGAAATTACCACGACCCCAGCCAGCGCAATACCTGCCTGATAAACGGGGTTGATGGTTTTACTAAATATTGATTCTGACTGATTACTCATAATGCACTATATGTCCAAGCGTAACAATAAAGTTAGCACATTGTTAGATCATCTGCGTTTTTTGCCATTGATTCTATTCTTATTCTCTACAAATCTGACACTGTTTGGACAGCCAGAGCTGGAAATCTGGGAAGTTCAAGGTAGTGATAACATTAGCCCTTTCCTAGGGCAATTGGTTCAGGTCAATGAAAATGTAGTAACTGCTGTAGGCGACGAATTCTTCTTTATTCAAACACCTACCAATCGTAGTGATAATGATCCCTTGACATCAGATGGACTGTTCATTTATACCGGATTCACACCGAACCTAAGTATTGGTCAGTTGGTAAACGTAGAGGGGATCGTTCGAGAATTTGAAGGCCTCACCGAAATTGCGGGATTTGAACTATCGTTCAGTGCCACCGGTGGTACAGCTGACCTACCAGAACCAATTGAGCTTACTGCTACCTTCCCAGGAACAGAAGCAAACACCGTGCGTGACTTGGAACGAGTAGAAAACATGCGGGTGACTTTCGATGCTGCTGTGGTTGGACCAGCTTTAGGAAATGATATTGCAGCTCTTAGCACTGCAGCTCAACGGCCGATGCGGGAGGCAGGGATTCGTTTTCCTGGGCAAAATGACCTTCCCGTATGGGATGGTAATCCTGAACTTTTCTGGATTGACCCTGATGCTATCAGTCAACCCAACAATCGCTTCTTGAGTGTAGGCCAGCGTGTTTCATCTACCAGCGTCTTCTATCAAAGCGATGACCTCTACGTTGCCTTTCCGCTCACTTATTCTGTTAGCGGCACTATTGCAGACCGAAACCTTCGCAGCGCTAATGATGACGAGGTTACTGTTGGCTGTATTAATGTATTGCAACTACAGGATGAAAGTGATTTTCTGGATACACAGTACCCAAAAGTGGCTCGTTATATCGTAGAACAGCTTGGGGCACCGGATATCGTCGCATTACAGGAAGTGGGAGACCTTGGTAATTTGCAAGAGCTCAACTTCCGGATTAATCAGCTACATCCAGATTTGCGCTATGACTCCTACATCATTCAAGGCAATAACAATACCCGAATTAATTGTGCCTACCTGGTTAAAGAGGAAATACAAGATGTAGAAGTGCGCCAGCTCGGATCTACCGAAACACTGAGCCTTGGCGGACGCTTGCATGATCGGCCACCACTACTGTTGGAAGCCAACCTCCCCACGAATCCACCTACTCCAATACAAATCCTCAACCTACACTTGCGGTCTCTAGGGGGAATTGAAGGTTCTAACTCTTTCTTTGTTCGCACGAAACGTTACGAGCAGTCCCTTTCAGTTGCTGAGATGATTCAAGATCGTCAAGGGCAGAACTTAATTGTTGTAGGAGACTTTAATGCCATTCCTTTTTCTGATGGTTATGTAGATGTTTTGAGTCAACTAGAAGGTAGCAGTAGTCTTGGGGCTGAAGTCCGGCGCTTACTAATCAGTCTACGCTAGACGCAACAGAGAGTTACTCCTTTGTATTTGAAGGTAACGCTCAACTACTCGACCACTGTCTTACGACTCAGTTAGAGGGAATGGAGGTCACAGAATTCAGCTTTGCTCGTGGTAATTCCGATGCTGCCAGTGCCTATTTTGTCAATCCAAGTCTTAGTACGCGCTCTAGTGATCACGATGGCTTTGTTCTGTATCTACGGCCGGAAGCACCGCTTGTCAACAGCACGGAAGAGGTGACGGAGCAATCGAGTTGGCAAGTACCAAATCCGCTGTCTAGTGAAGCGCGTATTCCGTTGCCATTTGAACTCCAACTCGACCAACTTTCGTTGTTTACGCCGAATGGGCAATTGCTACGAAACTGGCAGAACCCCGCAAATGAAATCCAGCTACCTGAACTACCTACTGGTGTCTACATACTTAACTATCAGGGTGCCGCTACACAAGGCACACTAAAACTAGTGGTACAATAAGGGTAGGACGCTTAAGGCTGACGGATAATAAGCTGTTGATCCAATGGCTTCCCATCAAGGAACAGGCGAAGCAAGTAGGTACCAGCGGTAAGGGTTGACAACTCGATCCGAGTCGATTGTCCAATAACTTGTCCGTTGAGGAATTCTCGGCCAAGTGGATCGAATAATTGGTACGTTAAGCCATCGATGGGGCGGTTATTATTCCAATCGATGATTAAGAAATCTTGAGCTGGGTTGGGGTAATAGGCTATTTGTATGGGTAATCCTTGATCATCCACCGCCGTTATATCATTGCAATCGACTGGGCTATCTTCTCGATCGTGAAGAACAGCAAATCGATTCGGGTTACAGCCTGGCAATAACCCTCCCCATACATTACCGACTCCTTCGAAATAACCATAAGCTTGGTCTTCGAATCGCCAGAAGGTTCGTTCTTGCCCTTGGAAAGAAAAGGAGAAGATTGAATCCACAACGACCAGCTGCACCTCCTCGTCTTCGAACACCGGGTAAGTAACCAACGTATCCCCTACTTCGAGGGTGTAATCTGCGATCAAGATTTCCTCTCCAGCGAACAGTCCACTGCTGTAGTAGAACAACTGCCGAGTCTCTATATCCTCCCGAACATAGGAAGGAGAGACTTTTTCACAATCTGCATTTGGATCTTCAAAAAGGAGTTGCTGGTAGTACTTCCCGTTGATGAGTACGGAATCACAATCGAGCGTATAAGTGATATAGCGAAACGAGCCCATACCCTCACCAATCTCTATCGTCCAGGTAGCACGATCAGTTAGTGTTGGCAAATAGTCTTGGCCCCTTCCGAAACTAGCTAATAAGAGAAGTGAAAATGAAAGAGTGAGCAAACGCATGTGTTAGCGCTTTACAGCCCATTCACTGCTTCTACACCGGTAATAACTGGTAGGCGTCCTTTAATAGCCTGCTCCAAACCAGCTTTCATGGTCATATAGGACATGGAACAGCTCTGACAATTACCTAGCCACTTCACCTGGACAATGTTGTCATCAGTGATGTCTACCACTTCCACGTTTCCGCCGTCAGCAGCCAAGTGTGGACGCACCGTTTCCAGTGCAGCATCTACTTGGGCCATCAATGTCTCTTTTTCCGTAACCGACATAGGTATGAATTAGACTTCAGTTGTATATAAGAACAACAAAGTTAAGTAATTAAAAGTTGGCAATCAGCCTCTTCGCAACGCTCCACCGCTGGCAAAATGTTCCACAAAGTACACGTAAAATGCGCTTAGGATTGAACATTGATAATCTGTGTAGGGTCCTTTTGCTTGTTTCGTGCAGCTACTTGGCGAACACCATTCTCCGCCACTTCCATGAATGCCTTACGAGTAACGACATTGGATTCATCTAGTACTGCTGGACGTCCTCCGTCACCAGCCTCGCGAATACCCTGTACCAATGGCACTTGCCCCAATACAACCGACTTACTATCCTTGGCCAGGAGTTCGCCGCCGCCTTCACCAAAAATGTAGTACTTGTTATCTGGCAACTCCGCTGGCGTAAACCAAGACATGTTCTCCACTACACCCAAAATTGGAACATCAATATTAGGTAGCAAGAACATATTCATAGCTTTCACCGCATCAGCTAGCGCTACATTTTGCGGAGTGGTCACCAAGACAGCTCCCGTCACAGGTACGGTTTGCATCAACGTCAACTGAATATCACCAGTCCCCGGAGGTAGATCAACAATCAAATAGTCTAGCGCTGGCCAGACTGTATCATTAATAAACTGCTTGATCACACCACTCAGCCGAGGGCCACGCAGCACTACAGCCTGCTCTGGTTCGATGATAAAACCAATGGACATTGTGAAGATACCGTGCGCCTCAAGGGGCATAATCTTCGGCTGTCCGTGAATATCCTGAATCTTTGGTCGCTCCCCGTGCAAACCCAACATTGTGGGAATAGACGGGCCGTAGAGGTCGGCATCCAAAAGGCCGACCGTAGCTCCAAGCGCTTTTAGCCCTAGGGCAAGATTGGTGGAAACCGTAGACTTCCCTACTCCACCTTTACCACTTGCTACCGCGATAATATTCTTCACGTGTGGCAATGGGCCGGTAGTGGCCTGTGCCCCTGGAGCAGTAGCCATCATATGTACATGCACCTGCGCCTCTGGGTAATGCTTGAGGATTGCTTCCTGGCAAGCAAAGTTCAATTGCGACTTATAGTCATTATTCAAGTTGGGTAACTCCAGTGTAAAACGGATCGAATTACCTTCAATCTCCAAATCACGAACGCGATTAGCGGTAATCAAATCCTGGCCGGTGTGAGGGTCCTTAACCCCCGCTAGGGCCTTTACTACTGTGGTCTTATTTATTTCCATGCTGCAAAGGTAATCAGTCTGTCTTGAACAAAAAGCAGATCGGTCAAATCCGGTATCTACTTCATTGGTATAGCTTAAAAACTACTGTCCCTCATAAAAGTTGTCTAATTTTGCTCACTCTTGTTGATTCTAGCAATGATCGAACTACCTGACGCTTTTCGGACGCAAATGCAGGGCTTACTAGCCGATGATTTTAGTGCTTTTTTCGAAGCACTGGAAACAGACCCTCCTGTAAGCCTACGCCTACACCCGCAGAAGGCTCCAAGTGCTTTTCCCACAGAGGAACAGGTACCCTGGTGTGCCCTCGGAAGATACCTCCCGGAACGCCCCTCCTTCACCCTCGATCCAACTTTTCATGCGGGAGCCTATTACGTGCAAGAAGCAAGCAGTATGCTCATCGATGCTGCCTTTCGCGCTTGCTTCCCATCAGAACGTCCACTCCGCGTATTGGATTTGTGTGCTGCACCTGGTGGCAAGAGTACATTACTGACCAGTATTTTACCGGAAGGTAGTTGGCTGTTGGCTAATGAAGTAATCCGTAGTCGGTACCAAATCTTACGGTACAATCTCCAGAAATGGGGTTACCATAATACTTTCACATCCAATCATGATGTGGAAGATTTTGCCGGATTAAAAGGCTTTTTCGATCTAGTACTAGTTGATGCTCCATGTTCCGGCGAAGGCCTATTTCGGAAGGATCAAGCTGCCCGACAAGAATGGTCGAGCGATAATGTTAAGCTCTGTGCCGCCCGCCAAGGAAGAATTCTGAAGACCGCCAAAGAACTGCTTGCCCCAAACGGTGTACTTCTTTATTGCACCTGTACCTACAACCAACAGGAAAATGATGCAAATGCAAAATGGCTGGCCAATGAATCCGATCTCGCGTATGAGTCGCTGCCTTTTCCAGAAGCATGGGGGTTAGAAGAACGGGAATATGGATATCAGGCCTATCCGCATCGTCTAAATGGGGAAGGTTTCTTTTTAGCGGCCTTTCGGAAGAATGGAGGTGAGCAGACCAAATTCCGATCAAAGCCATTTCAGAAACTCCAAGTGGTAAGAGATAAAGACACGGTTGGGGCCGCTCCTTGGATGAATGATGCAAGGTCTTACCGCTTTTA
>CAJXOS010000148.1 GCA_913057725.1 uncultured Lewinella sp. | reverse complement strand
TTTTGGCTGCTATGGATTCAGGTGATCTTGAGGAGGCCTCGCTGGAAAACTTCTATAAAATGGAGAACGAGCAGGCGCATTTTTCCTCTACTGTCTTGGAACGAAGGGCTAGAGATAAAAAATTTGGCAAAATGTACAGGGAGGTCAAAAAACACAAAAAGAAAACCAAGTACTAAAACACTCCCTTCATCAGGCGTTCCAGGTATTTTTGATCCACTTCATCAAAGGAGTCCTTTAGCGTACTGTCTACATCAAAAACAGCAGTCAGCGCACCATCTTTCCCAAAAACCGGCACTACGATTTCAGAGCAGGAATTGGGGTCACAGGCAATATGGTCGGTGCCCTGCTGCAGGGCGTGGGTGTCGGGCACAATTTGCGTTTTCTCCTCCCGGGCCGCTCTTCCACAAACCCCTTTATCGTAGCTGATGTGCAGGCAGCCCAGAGTACCCTGATAGGGCCCTACCGACAACTGGCGCTCACCGCTTTTGACATAAAAGCCCACCCAATAGTAATACGGCAGATAAGTTTTGAGCAGACAGTTGATGGTAGCCATTTTAAGGGTGGTATCCGTTTCCCCTTCCAGATTAGCCTGAATGGCCATCAGGGCCTGCTCGTAGGCTTCCGTTTTTGCCGCCCGGTCGAGGTTGACGGAAGGCTTGATGAAATAGGGCATTGCTGCGGATGCGCTCATGTCAGGTTTTTTGTATTCCAAACATCACCAACCGGGGAGCGGTTGCATAAAAAAAGCCCGCCGGAATAACCGGCAGGCTTTAGTGGGGTGGAAGACCGGATTTGAACCGGCGACCTCTGGAACCACAATCCAGCGCTCTAACCAACTGAGCTATAGCCACCATTTTTAGTACCTTTGCCACTAGGAAATGGTCGAAGTACCAGTGCTTTCTTTTAAAGCGCAGCAAAGATAAATTTTGTTCCTAAAACTGTCAATTTATTTCCAAAAATATTACAAAATAATATGCCGAGGACGTTCCTATTTATCCTATTCGCCACATTATTAGTGGCTTGTGGTCCTGATGGAGATGAGCAAGCGGCTCGTCAGGCAGATTGGTCTAAGGTGCAATTGATTTGCGAAGCGCTGCACCAGAGCGATGAGTTACCCCGTCATGCTGTTTACGCCTTGCTGCAGGAAAGTAAAATTAAGTTGGCAGAGGTAGCCGCCTGCGATACCATCACTGCCGATCAATACGCCGAGTTAGGCATTCCTGAGGAAGCTCTTACTGCAGTTGGAGGTTGGTGGGCTGGCTATGGTGAATACATCTATGCGATAATCCAAGATGGTGCCCTGCGATTGCAGATCGGTAGTATGGGAGAAGAAGATACTACACATCAGTACCCTCAATATGCACCTTTGGCACGCTATGAAGGAGATAAGTTTCAGTTGCTCCGGCCTTTGCATCCTGCAGATTTAGCCGGATACTACATGCATCAGGGCCCTGATACCAGTTATGTTCTATTCCTTGGACTAAAGGGTCCTAGTCTGGTGAGTAAGCTCTTCGCCACGACGGAGCCTTTACCAGCGCAAAAGGTTTTGCAACGTGCCCTACCGGAGTTTGCCGCTAGTCCAGATATGGATTTTCATTGTAACCTCAACGGTCTCGACTTTCAGTCTGGATTAGGAGAAGGCCATATCTATTGGCAACCTGATTCCGCTACGGTGACTTTTCACCAATTCCTTGGAAATGAAGATGAAAAAGTCTTTGAATTAATGCTTTACTAGAAAACTAAAATGGACGTGGAGTGTGCATCCCACCTGTCTCACTTAGGATAGGTCTTTTTGAATGCCTGCTGTCAATAATTGGTACAATCGTTGCCAATTGGGATGATTCTGCAGAAGAGCCAGGTGCCGATCAATAGTACTTTGATCGTGTCTGAGGGCAGGGCCTGTCTGCGCTTCACTTGGACTCAGAGTATTAAGTTTGTCAATGGTCTCTTGTAGCAACGGCAAGAGCAATTCGCCTGGGAGGTCGTGTTCCTGCACAAGCTCTTGGCCAATGAACTGAATGTAATTGGTAAAGTTATTGACGAATACCGCCGCAAGATGTAGCTGTAGGCGCTGTTCATCTGAAACTTGGTATACTTTCTCACTTAAGCTCAGCGCTAGCTTCTGCAAGTGGGGCAAGTCTGCTTCTACAGACGAATCTACACAAAGTGGTACTTTCGAAAAGTCCACTTCCCGACCCGGAGAAAAGCTCTGTAAGGGGTAAAACACGCCGTAGCGCCGAAAATGTGGCTGCAGGGCCACAGCTGGCGTAGCACCAGAAGTGTGCACAACAAGGGATTCGTCAGAGATTACCTTGGCAAGGGATTCGGCTACAGTACCAATAGCATGATCTGGGACAACTACAATATACAGATCAGCCTGCGTCGGTAGTTCATCATAGATGGAAGTACCTACCGACTGTAAAGAGGAGGCTAATGCATCGGCAGCTTCAGATGTCCTACTCCACACCGCATCAATGGAATGCCCAGCTTCAATTAGACGAGCACCCATCGCCGCAGCTACTTTACCTGCACCGAGCAGTACGATTTTAGCTGGCCAATTCACGGTCCTGGCGTATACGATGGTACATACTGATCGTCAATCCAAACATCATCAACGAAGCACCTATCCAGAAGTAATTGATTCCAGGGAATTCGATGGCCTGAAGCGCGATCCAGTCTGTCCGGAAGGAACGACTAGCTACGCTGAAGGCAGCTTGCGGACGCCTTGGCGGTGCATAAGCCAAGAAGAGGCGAGCCTTTTCTGTTTCTGGATCCAAGGATACAAAACGGAAATGTAGACCAAAGTCGGCAATCTCATCTTTTAGGTTAAGTGGCCGGCTGTCACGAATTAAGAACACCGGTTGCCCCGCACGAATTTGACCTTCGTCATCTCTAGCTTGGATCATTGCACTCACGGCGATATCACCGTCCTGAGGCTCGTAAGATGGTAAGGCAACATCCTTGTTATATCCTGCAAAACGAAGTTGATAACCGGCAAATTCAAAATCTGTACCTGGTGCCAACTCAAACTCTTGATAGTCAAGATCCGTTTCGGCAACGTAGATGAGGTTGAAGATTTCCTCATTGAGCTTGACGCGAGTATTTATTTCGTTGATCTGCTCTGGGAAAGTATACAGCACTTCGCCTCGGAGGACGATCACTGGTTCAGCAACGAAATTCGAATCTAGCTCTGTACTGCGTACGCGAATTTTTGCGCCTACCGCCAAATCTCCTTGTTCAGCGATGTAGTCTGGATGGGAAGCATTGCGATAAACTTCCAGTAATTCTACTTCCAGTTCCTGAACGCTAAAGGTGTCGCGATTGCTAATGTTTACCGTATCCAGGTAGCGAACGGTTTCACCAATTTCCAACGTAAATGGACGGTACTGTAGGCTATCTTCTTTGGCTTTTTTCTCGTTGATGTCCATTTCCTCTGGTGGGAGGGCAACGATATGGGTGAAGACGTCACGGTCCCAGTACTGGCGTGTACTTGGGTTAGCTGCGGCTACCTTAGTGAATTCTTTATTGTATAGAATGTTCGGTTCTAGATGGAATGATTCAACTATTTCACCTTCTGCATTCCTACGATCAAAATTGACCACGTAAGTTCGAGTTAGATAGTCAATGGTATCGCTGGCTAGTGTCACTTCGTATTCTCCCATGATCATTGGAGAATCTTTAATGAGTAGCACACTGTTTCTCTTAGCCTCTTCATCAGCAGTCAGCCCCTCCATTAGGAAGGGGTTGCGTGAGATAACTTCTTGATTTAGTCCACTGAACAGAATTCCGACTAGCATAAGTCCGAATCCAATATGAGAGATGGCTGAACCGCCAGCCTTCAAGTTGCCACGGAGGAAGGAAATGATATGATCGATATTCGTGATCACCGCAAACCAACCACTGAACATCATCAATTGGTATTGCCAAGCCTGCAGGTTAATGACGGTAGTTGTCAGGAAAGTGAGCACAACAGCAACGACTAAGCCTATTCCAGTATGAATAAAGAATGGCTTCATGTGCTTCCCAAAGTTGATTTCGCGGAAACGCAAAAACTGACTGAAGCCAGATAACAGACCAATGAACACGCCGATCCAGAGTTGGTATTTGTTGTAGTGCGGGATAGGGTCGGTAATCACGCGACCGACAAACCCTGGGTCGAAAAACTCTCTGATCTTATTGTATACCGGCAATGAGGTAGATACCGTGATAAGGAAGGCAGAAAACAAAAGAATCAGACTTCCGATAAACATCCAAAATTCCTTACTGCCAGTGCTTTCTTCCTTCGCTGGAGCCGGAATGCTCTTTAGACGGGAGAAGAAAAGGAAGGAAGACAAACCTAGGTACGCCAAAATAAAGGTTACCAATTGCCACTCCAATCCCATTTCAGTAAAGGCGTGAACGGATGTTTCACCCAGTACACCACTCCGCGTCAAGAAGGTAGAGTAGACGATTAGGATGAAGGTGAGCGCATAAAAGACATAAGTCGAACGGATGCTATGATCCGTTGTGCGTGCCACTAAGTTGGTGTGAATGCCCGCAACTAAGGTTAGCCAAGGCACCAACGACATGTTTTCAACTGGATCCCATGCCCAATATCCACCGAAGCTAAGTGCTTCGTAGGCCCAGGCGCCTCCCATTAGGATACCAGTGCCCAAAATAGCTCCGCTGAACAATGCCCAAGGCAGAGCGGGTTTCAACCATCCTCGGTGATTACGAGTCCAAAGACCAGCCATTGCAAAAGCGAATGGAACAACCGTAGATGCAAAGCCCAAGAATAGGGTAGGAGGGTGTACTGTCATCCACCAGTTCTGTAGTAGTGGGTTTAAGCCGGTTCCTTCCAGCAAGCTCACATAATCGGCATTAGCAAATAGAGGGATGTCCATGGTGTCCCGTAGCAGCAGTAATGGGTTGCTTCCCACTCGGAAAGCTTCGGGGCCAAAACCGAGATAGACTCCCAATAACATGGAGCCAATGACAACTTGTACAGAAGAAACAATGGAGAGTACCGGTGATTCCCACTCCTTAGCTGATAGGATCAGCAGACCACCTAAAACAACATGCCAGAACATCCACAGCAAAAAACTACCCTCTTGTCCTTCCCAAAAAGCCGAGAAGATGTACCTAAACTGAAGGTCATCGTTGACGTGGGCCTGGACGTACTGATACTCATAATAGTTGTTAACCATTATGTAGAAGATCAAAAAGATTACGAGGAACACCGAAATTCCGTGTACCCCAAAGCTCCAGCGGCCGATTTTACGCCAACTATCGCTGGCTTCTTGGTCTTTGCGTGTTTGAGTAGCAAAGAAATAGGCAAAGCCACTTAAGATGGCTGCGCAAAAGCTGATAAAGATCGCAGCCCGACCAAGCTGGCCAGGCCACAGGTGTTCACCCACGTATTGAATCTCTTCTATCATATTGGCTGAGTAGTGTAGCGCGATTTGATGTGGTTAGGCTTTTCTTCTAGCCTTGTTGTTCCTTCAGGTAAATCTCTTCGTCCTTGTACTTAGATGGGCACTTCATCAAGACATCAGTTGCGACGAAGGCTCCTTCTTGCATACGCCCGGTGAGAACTACTTGTTCAGAAAGCTCAAAGTCTTGAGGCTTTGGCTGGAGAAGAACTACTTTTTGCGTAGCTCCAGCATTATCACGAATGTAGAAGGTGAAGATGTTGGGGTCTTGCACCGGATCATAGAGCATTTCCATATCCTTAGCTAACTGTCCAGCAATCTTAACTCGATCACCACTGGCAATGGCTTCAGAAATATTGGAATAAGTGCTTAAATCATCTTGTGCCGTCACAAAGAGTGAGATGGCAACAGCGATCATGATTCCTGCAATGATATATACCTTTTTCATGGCTCTGGCTTTTTGCACCGCAAAGGTACTGTTAGAATCGACATCTTGGGTAAGCTCCTTGTCAAAAATCCTGTACCACTATAGTTCTTCGATATGCTCTTTGACCCATTGAGCCTTGTTTAGGATTGCAGCCTTTTGATTACCATCGTAGCGATCCCACGTTCGGTAGGCCATACCAATCCTCGGATTGTTCTCTAGACGAGGGCGATGACGGTCCATGAAATCCCAGTATAGGCTGTTGAAAGGACACGAGTCATCATCGGTTTTCGTCTTTTGCTTGTAGTGGCAGTTTTTGCAGTAATCACCCATTTTGTGCATATAGTTTGCACTAGCTACGTATGGCTTAGTAGCAAGTAGGCCGCCGTCTGCAAATTGACTCATACCTCTGGTGTTGGTAATTTCTACCCATTGCAGGGCATCGATATAAATTCCCAGGTACCATTCATCTACTTGATCAGGGTGTACACCAAGTAAGAGGGCAAAATTACCGGTAACCATCAGGCGCTGAATATGGTGTGCGTAGGCATGCTCGAGCGATTGTCCGATCGCATGTTGTAAGCACTTCATCTTAGTCTTGCCACTCCAATACCATGAAGGTAGATTTCGCTTATGCTCGAAGAAGTTCTTCTTCTCATAGGCTGGCATTTGTGCCCAGTATACGCCTCGCATGTACTCTCGCCAACCGATAATTTGCCGGATAAAGCCTTCGATTTGAGAGAGTGAAATCTCTTCCTGATTATACTGCCAATGCGCAATTGCCGACTGACATACCTCTAAAGGGCTAATCAGTTTTACGTTGAGACAAAAGGAAAGCTTAGAATGAAATAATAGATAGTGCCTATCAGTCATGGCATCTTGATAGGTGCCAAACTTCGCTAAACGGTTGTGGTTAAAGCTGTCTAGTAATTCTAGGCCTTCTTCGCGGGTTAGGGGCCAATCAAAAGTTTCTGGATTAAGGGAGCCAATTGTTTCAACGCCTTCGGCTGCTAGCATCTGCGTAATATCATCGACTTCTCTCAAGAATGCTGGTACTGGAGGTATAGCTACATCCGCGGGCATCTTCTTGCGGTTTTCCGCATCATAATTCCACCGTCCACTCAAAGGGGTGGTGCCATCTGGTTCCATGAGGAGGTTGTACTGCTTTCTCACTCGCCGGTAAAAACTCTCCATGAGATAACTCTTTTTACCAGCAAACAGCTCCGCGAGAAATTCACGACTTACTAAAAAGTGTTCACTATCAACTACCTCAGTTGGGATGTCTAGGCTTCGACAGAAGTCTATCAGGGCTTGATCAAGACGGTATTCATCTGGCAGTTGGTAGCTAAACGCACCGTAATTCTCATTCTCAATTACCCAATGAAGATTATCAACGATGCTGCCCTTGTTGTTGGAGTCATTCAGTTTGATGTATCTCACCTGATGCCCTTCTTTTTGCAATTGATTACCAAAGGCACGCATAGCGCAAAAGAAGGCGGTGACTTTTTGAATGTGATGTCGGACATAGTCGGTCTCAGAACGCGCTTCGCATAAGAGATAAGTAACCTCCGGGTCGACCACACTGAACCAAGAGTGCTGAATATTGAGTTGGTCTCCGAGAATTAGCCTTAGTTTTTTGGGCATAGTTTAAAAGCATTAAGCCCATCTCTAACACTAAATTGGCAAGCTGGTTTTCTGTCCATTCATATTATTCAGTAACCCATTGATTTTGTCTTACAATAGTTCCTGTCAAATGAGTCCAGCTATTTGCGTATTCAGTGCTATTAAGTCTACAGGATTTATAGGACATTTGTACTATTCCCCTCTGAGCTAAGTGTAGCTACCTATTTCCTCCCCATTATTCAGGCACCTCTTATTAGTGTTTTCCTCCCTTACAAGATGTAACCCTAAAAGCCTATTAACCTATTCCTAAAGACCCTACATTATGAGGAAATTACTGCTATTAACTTGCGCATTATTTGCGCTGAACTGGAATGTTATTGCCCAAGACGAAGAAAGTCCTACTTACTACCATGTACTCGAGTATATGGATGTAGCACCTGGAATGGGCGGTGATTATGAAGCCCTGGAGGCAGTTTGGAAAAAGATCCATGCTGCTAACATCAAGGCCGGTAAGTACGAAGGTTGGGAGTTATCTTCTATCATCTTTCCTTACAGTGCCGACCGTGGGTACAATTACGTTGTCAGAACCGTATTTAATTCTTCTGAGCAATTAGGTGCCTATATGGAAGGTTGGGAGTTTCCCGATCTCAAGGAACTCTTAACGGCCGAAGAAATTGCGATGGTAGAAAAAACAACAGCGACCCGAACCATGGTGAAATCAGAGGTGTGGACTGTTGAGGATATGGTTGCTTCAGAGAATGTGGAAGACATTAAAATCGTTGTCTTCAACTTTTTCAACAACCCGGAAGGTAAATCTACCTCCGACCACTTGGCGGTAGAAGCGAAGTATTGGAAGCCAATCCACGCGTCGCGCGTAGAAGCCGGTGAAATGGCCGGATGGGGTATTGGGGTTTTGCAACTTCCTTGGGGAAGTGATTATCCTTACCAAAGTGGAACTGTTGATTTCTTCCGTTCGACTGCAGAGTACTTGAACCTGCAAGGGAGTTTTATGGAACACTTTGAGAAAGTACACCCTGGCATGGACATCAATGAAATGATGGAAAGAACCAGTTCCGATTGCGATCTGATTTCCAGTGAAGTCAGGATGATTTTGGATCAAGTTTGGAGAGAATAAACAATTGAACCCGTAATCAACACGGGAAATGAACACACACCCATTATTGGGGCTGCGACGGGCACTTAAAATCCATTTTGCCTATAGTTAACTTACACAGCACCGCGAATTAACGATCGTGCAAACGATTTCAAAAGAGGACCCTTTTCGACTATCCCGATCGCCGCCCCATTTTTCCTTTCTGACTTATTGCTGTCACAATTTCCTTACCTTGCTGTTGTCCCAGTTCTTAGAGGGGACCATATGAAAAACGGCATTAGTCCTTGAGGAAACAAAGAGAGAGCGTACACCCCCGATTTTTCCGGTCTGAAATTTGCCAGTGGCTACTGGTAATACTACCCATCTTTTGCCTTCCTTTAAGCCTTCATGCAGATACCCTGTCGATTGATGATCATAGTAAGCACTATGAGGTGTGGTCTTATCTGGATATTGCCAGTGAGGCTGGGGATATAGGAACCTTCGATAGAGTACGATTTGAAGACCTGGACTACGAGTTGCTTGCTCAGAGCAAGATGGAAATTCATGACCAGCAATGGTATTGGTTACGCTTAACGGTATCTAATGCTACGGCCGTTAGCATGGGGGCTTACAATTGGGTGTTGAAGTTTCCCTTAATTGTGACCGACGCTGAGTACATGCTGGTCCGCGACTCTATAGTTCGACAGAGCGGGAAAACAGGCTTCTTTGTGCCGCTCCAGGAAAGAACGTTTCTGCCTGGTGCAAAAGGTAATTTTGCGCATATAGCATTGCCCCCTGGTGAATCTACCACAATTTACATGCGCGTGAGATGTGATCGGTATGGAGTAGAGCCTGACCTACGCCTGGAGCTGAGCACCGCTACGACCTTTTTTGAGCAGCAGAAGAAAAAGAAGCTATTCAATGGTCTCTTTGTTGGATTTGTACTGCTGTTACTGCTATACAATCTCTTCTTGTTCTTCTTGGCCCATGACGATGCCTACGTGTATTACTCCCTGTATTTAGCGGCATTGTGCCTCTTTACTGTCTACAATACCGGCGATCTTTGGGATTGGGTGCTGGGGTGGTTTCAACCTGAAAAACCACAATGGATTGCGTTTTTTAAGTTGATTACCTACGTAGCGGTTATCGCCTATTTGGAATTTCTGCGCGTCTTCCTTAATCTCGAGAAGTTGCTTCCTCGATGGGATAAAGGTCTACGTTGGTTTGGCTCCGCTGCAATTCTTATGCTGTTATTGGATGGGTATCTGATTTATCAGTCGAACTATAATTATAATGCTGCAGACTTCATTACCGTAGGTTACTTTTTCATTTTTCTGGTGGTGATGGTCTGGTTTCTTATACCGCTTGCCCGTACACAGGATGGCAAACGAACCTTTATCATTGCAGGTGTTGTAGCTATGGTCCTGGGGATTTTACTGACCTTAATTGATCGGATGCGTACGGTGGAGTTTTCCACTTTATACTACAAAATCACAACTATCATTGAGCTTGTGATTTTTTCGCTAGGTCTTGCCTATCGTCAGCGAGAAGCCGAACAGGAAACGCAGCAGGCTGCGTTTGCCTTGGAGCGGTCGCGCTTATTGCAAGCGCAAAAAGAACAGGAAGCGGAGCAATTGGCTGCACTTGATACCGCTAAAAGTCGATTCTATACTCACTTAACCCATGAGTTGAGAACACCATTGACAGTGATCAACGGACTACAGGATTACCTTAAGAGAAAAATCAATCAGAGTGGTCTTAGTGAACAAGATCAAACCGACTGGCATAACAGTCTTGCACTCATCGGTAGAAATAGCGATCAGCTACTAGTTCACATTAATCAATTGCTCGAACTAGCGAAATTAGAGGCGGGTAACTTACCTGTTCGCTATCAGCAAGGTAATATTATTACCTACTTAAATTACTTAACTGAATCTTTCTATTCCCTGGCAAAAGAGCGAGAAATCCGTTTGCTCTTCTATCCTGAGTGTGATGCGTTGGAGATGGACTACGATGATCATAAGCTACAGCAGATCATCTACAATTTATTGTCTAACGCCCTCAAGTACACACCGGCAGGTGGAAAAGTGGTGCTGCACGCTCGTTTCCAGCAAATGGAAGGTAAAGACCATCTGCAGCTTAAAGTATCTGATAATGGTAGAGGAATGGGACCGGAGGCACTCAAACAGATATTTGAGTTGTTCTACCAAAGTAATGAAGGCAATAGTGGTTCGGGGGTAGGTTTGACGCTGACCAAAGAGTTAGTGGAATTGCTTGGTGGAACGATCACCGTGGAAAGTGAATTAGAGAAGGGAAGCACCTTTACCATTATGCTGCCGATCACGAATTACGCCCCAGTTCTTGCGCCGTCAGCGGTATCGGTGGCACGTATTTCTGCTGAAGAAAATGCACTAATCTCGGAAGAAGGGACTATTTCGCATTCTGCTGCCGAAGCAACAGAAAAACCAGTGTTGCTAATAGTTGAGGACAATAAGGATGTAATGACCTTCCTCGAAAAACTCTTGCAACAAGACTATCAGCTACATACAGCAGCTGACGGTGAACGGGGTGTTGCCTTGGCTATTGAGGAAGTGCCGGACATTATTATTAGTGATGTGATGATGCCTGGCATAGATGGATTTGAATTGTGCCGACAACTCAAGTCAGACGACAGAACAAGTCATATCCCCATTGTTCTGTTGACAGCTAAAGCCACTGATGCTGATCGTATTGAAGGATTACGTACTGGCGCGGACGCCTACCTCATGAAGCCTTTCAATGCTGAAGAGCTTTTCCTTCGATTGAGCAACTTATTTCAGCTTCGCAAGCGTATTCAACTCCAACTTCGGGACGAGGGAGGGCATACTGCCGAATTACCAGGAGAGGAGACAAAGGTTGCCGTCGAATCTGCTTTCTTAAAGCGATTGAAAGAACTCATTAGTGAGCACCTTGATCAACCTGACTTATCCACTAGCTTCCTGGCGCGTGAGATGCACCTTAGCGAATCGCAGCTCTATCGTAAGCTCAAAGCGCTGACCGAACAATCACCAAGTGTTTTTATCCGCGGTGAACGCTTGAGACATGGTGCAGAACTTTTGCGGAATCTTGAGTTGCAGGTAGCAGAGGTCGCATACCAATGTGGTTTTAATGACCCTAACTACTTCTCAAGAGCTTTTCACCAACAATATGGCCAATCCCCACGCGATTACCGCACGAGCTTAGTGGAATAACAATGATGTCAACTTAAGGGTGCTAAACTACTGACGCATTGCCTCTACTGGGTCAAGCTTACTGGCTTGTAATGCAGGGATAAATCCAGACACCACTCCAATGAAAATGGACATTGCACTTCCAAGGAATACGTTCCCGAGATCAATGTACATCGGAAACTCAAGGACAGCGGTGAGTATCTGGGTAACAAAGTACACCAGTATCAGTCCCATTAAGCCTCCGAGCAGACAGAGTATAATCGCCTCGATTAAGAATTCGAGTAAGATGACATGTCTTTTTGCTCCTAAGGCTTTCTTGACACCAATCTGGGAGGTTCGCTCTTTTACCGAAACGAACATGATGTTCGCTACCGATACCCCTCCAACGAGAATAGAGAAGAACCCGATTACTCCCCCTAATAAATTTAGGACTCCAAAAAACTGATCGAATTGATCAGAGACCATGGTGAGTTGATTGAAGGAGAACGAATCATCTTCACGTGGCTTCAGACGACGCTCTGCTCTCACCAATGTTCTTAACTCACCTTCAAGCTTTTCCAGAGGTGCTCCCTGGCGAGCCTTTACTGCAATAAAGCTATCGTTACGTCTGCTCTTTACATTGATCAAACTCCGCACTTTGTTGTAAGTGACGATAACAGCCTCGTCAAAATCCAGCGGGTTGATTAGTTCGTCACCGGCAGATTCTAGCACGCCAATTACTTCGTAGTTGGCTCCCTGTAGCTTGATGGTCTTACCAGCAGGATCGATATTGCCGAATAATTCTTGAGCTACGGTGTAGCCAAGAACAACTTTGTTACTGCTATAGTAGGATTCAGACGGAGAGAAAAATCGACCGCGGTAGAAGTCCATACCGAAGACCGTAGCAAACTCTGGCGTAACCCCGCACAAGAAAGCTCTTTCAACACTATTTCCTTTCCACTTCAATACGCGTGGACCTGCTCCGACAAAGAAGGTACTCAGTTGTGCAGAACGAGATTTATCTCGGATCACTTCGTATTCGTCATAACGGGGGTGAGGGCGTTTCATCAAATCCCACCAGTTGTTACTATTATCACCCCATGGCCATTTCTGTACGTAGATGACATCATTACCTAGCTTTTCCATGCTTCCCCGGATGTTGTCCTCCAAGGAATCAACGGCTGATAAAACACCAATGATGCAGAAAATACCTATAGAGATACCCAATAAAGACAGGAAGCTACGTAGCTTATTACTGGTAAGCTGTTGAGTAGCCTGACGGATACTCTCCGTGATGATTTTGAATAGAATACGCATACTAAGTCGGGATTTACTGGGCTAAACTAGCAAACAGGTGATAAACCAGACTATTTTCTCGATTAAGGGCGGCCAATATTCTGCGAAATGCCCTCTGTACTTGGTGAACAACCAGTGTTTGATTTGGGTAAAGAGAGAAAAAAAATGAATTTGCTCGCGTGCCTTGCTATTAGGAAAAACTAAATTCTTATTTTTGCGCTCTTACAAAGCTGCAAAAAACGGTAAATGAGGACCAAACTTTCACAGTTTAACTACGAACTTCCTCCTAATCTTATTGCTCAATATCCCGCTAAGGAAAGACATGATTCTCGCCTAATGGTAGTCCACCGTGATACCGGTGAGATCGAGCACAAGGTATTTAAAGATATCCTTGAGTATTTTGACGAAGAAGATATTCTCATCTTCAACAATACTAAGGTTTTCCCTGCACGTATGTACGGTCGCAAGGAGAAGACGGGAGCACGTATCGAGGTGTTTTTGCTGCGTGAACTCAACACTGATGCTCGCCTTTGGGATGTACTTGTAGATCCTGCTCGTAAGATCCGTGTGGGCAATAAGCTATATTTCAGTGATGAGCACGATAACGACCGCCTTGTAGCGGAGGTAGTAGATAATACAACCTCTCGCGGACGGACGATTCGTTTCTTATATGATGGTCCAGATGATGAGTTCCGGCAGGAACTGAACTATTTGGGCACAACACCACTACCAAAAACGCTTGGCCGCGAGGCAGAGGAATCGGATAAAGAACGTTTCCAGACCGTATTCGCTAAAGAGGTTGGTGCAGTTGCTGCCCCAACAGCAGGCCTACACTTCAGCCGGGAGTTAATGAAGCGATTCGAAATCAAAGGTGTGGATTTCGCGGAGTTAACACTACACATAGGCTTAGGAACCTTCCGTAGCATTGATGTCGAAGATTTGTCCAAGCATAAGATGGATGCAGAATACTACCGCATTCTCGAGAAAGCTGTAGGGCAAGTTAATAAGGCGAAGAAAGAGAATCGTCGTGTTTGTGCTGTTGGCACAACTGTGATGCGTGCCATTGAAAGCGCCGTCAGTGCGGAGTCTTACTTAAAAGAAGCACAAGGTTGGACAAATCGGTTTATTTATCCACCATTCGACTTCAAGATTGCTAACGCAATGGTCTCTAACTTTCACCTGCCAAAGTCAAGCTTACTCATTATGGTAAGTGCTTTTGGAGGCAAAGAATTGATCAAACATGCCTACGAGGAAGCTGTTAAGGAAGAATATCGCTTCTTTACTTACGGCGACGCGATGTTGATTTTATAGGCCAACAAGGCAATACATTTATAATGGAAAGCGTATCTTTTTACAAAAGGTACGCTTTCCATGTTTTTCACCCGCTGTATTCTAATCACTTGCCTGCTATTCTGCGGGTATCATTCTGCCTTGGCTGATAAGTCTGACGTTCAGCTATTACAGGTGAAGTTTTATGACCAATATTTAGAGCTCCAATATCCAGAAGAGCTAGCCCGTCGACAACGGATCCGATTTGAAGAATTACCACTTCGTCGACTCTTTGGCGAGTTTGAGCGTCGTCCGTATCAAGGTTTTCTAAGTAGTCTGCTGATTCAAGCGCAAGAGCTAGAACTCAACGACTGGCTCTATGCGGAGTTAGTTCGTGAGGCGATGGCCGAGCTCTATCAGCAAGCATCTAATGCACCCTTAGTTACCTATGCCACTTATTTCTTTCTGGCAAAAAGCGGCTATGATGTCCGGCTTACTTATCGGGACCAGCAGTTATACGTGAATGCTTATACCACGGACGTAATCTACGAAGTACCCATGATCCAGGAAAGTGGCAGGAAATATGCTAACATTTCTGCTAGGGGAGAGGCTGCCTCGATGCGCAGGTCAATTTACTTATTGGATCAACGCCCGACACCAAATGGCCGTCCGTTTGGCTTCGAACTGGCTAATTGGCCACAACTGATGACGGAGAGCCGCTCAAGAATTGTGGCATTTCAGTTTCGAGGGCGAACCTACGAGGTGGAGGTGAGCTATCAGGCAGGATTAGCGCAACTTCTAGAATCCTATCCCTTGATCAATGAGTATTGGTACCTTGACGCCCCACTGTCACCGGAATTAAACCGCACACTGGTACCGCAATTGCGATCCATGATGCGCGGACTGGGCCTCCAAGAACGGCTGGAACTATTGGTCGCGTTCACACGTTCCGGGTTTGTGTATCAAGATGATAAACAGGCCTTTGGCGGTAATAAGCCGATGGTGCCTGATGAGTTGTTTTTCTATCCTTATTCCGACTGTGAAGATCGCTCGGCTTTATTTTATGGATTGGTAAAAGCGTTACTTGAGCTGCCAATGATCGTCATAGCTTATGATGATCATTTAACGATAGCCGTAGCTGCTCCCGGGATAAGAGGTGATCGAGTAAAGTATGAGGGCAAGTCCTTCCTATTCTGCGATCCTACGGGACCACAAACGTCTTCAGAAATTGGTCAAATTCCAACTGGATATGAAAAGCGCTCATTCGAGGTGATCGGATATTACCCAGGAGGAGCTTAATTGACATGTTATTTTTCAATTATATCACTCATGTAGGTCGTTTTAGTCATTGATATTCAAGCACTTGTGTGTTTGTTGTTAATATTGTTGAACTTCTTTTATTACTTAACAGTTCTGTTTATTACATTTGCCTGACTTTCAGTGTGGCTGCACCGCTGCTACATTGAGTTAAGCCAGATAATTTACAGATTTTGCTTAATGAGGAGGCTTTGAAACCTCCGTATTTTTTGTGTAAAGAACAAATGGTCTGACTATGTATTGGACACTTGAATTAGCCTCTCAGTTAGAGGATGCGCCATGGCCCGCAACTCGCGACGAATTGATCGATTACGCCGTGCGTTCTGGCTTGGTAATAGAGGTAATTGAAAACCTCCAGGAAATGGAAGATGAGGGAGAGCAGTATGAGTCTATTGAGGACGTCTGGCCGGACTATCCCCGTAAAGATGACTTCCTCTTCAATGAAGATGAGTATTAACAGTCGACGCTATCAGAAGTAATTCTGATAGAAATTCGAACCTAATAAAAGGTTTCGTGCATCAGCACGAAACCTTTTTTGTTTTTTCCAGTAAACCCTGTTACAAATAAAAGCTGAATTGTCAGTATTTTGTGACACGGTAAAATAGCGCTCACCGACATCCCTGCCAAACTTCTACTGGAATGAAAAACCTATTGGAAATTGCTGGAATCGTCACGAAGAAGAAGGTCAAAAAGATCGAAATATTCGATGAACATAGTCTTCGTAACAAATCCAGTAAATTCAACGAATTCTATGAGGATCTGACCTCGGGCGTCTATAAGAATGACCGGGATGCGGCCAATAAGCTATATGGCTGTAGCCCTAAGGATGCTCGGTATCGTCAATTGAAATCTCGTTTTCGAAAGCGTCTATTGAATACCTTGTTTTTCTTGGATGTCAATAAGCCCTCGGCTTCAAATTACGATCGGGCCCACTTTACTTGCCATAAGGAATGGACGCTGGTTAAGATCTTGCAGGATAATAATGCTTATAGTTCTGCTATTAACCTAGCACGTGGCATATTAACCACTGCGCAGAAGTTTCAGATCATCGAAATCATTGTGAATTGTGCTCGTATTCTTAGAGAGGATGCAGCTAATTCAGGAAGTGCTAAAGATTTCGAGTACTATGATGACTTACTGAAGAGCAATATGATGATTCTGAATGCCGAAATGCGTTCAGAAGAGTTGAAGCAGCGTGTTGTCATGGATTACTATCGCCCACTACATAAGGATAATCATCTGGAGGAACGAATTGACTTGTACAGCAATACGCTCTTAAGTCTGTCTGAGATGCACGATTCTCCCTTGATCTTCTACAACATGTTCCTGGTCTGGGCTATGCGCTATGAGATGAATCGGGAATATGAATCCCTTTTAGAAGTTTGCGAAAGAGCAGAAAATTATATCATTGAAAACCCGAGGTATTATCAGGAGGAAAAACTGATTGATTTCTACATCAAAAAGATGTCAGCCTATCTTCATCTCGGTAATTATTCAAAGGGGCAAATAAATGCGGAGCAATGCCTGAAACAGTTTCCAGAAGGCAGTAAACCCTGGTTTACTTTTATGGAATACTATCTTCTGTTGGCTCTTCATACTGATCATCACATCCAGGCACTCGCTATTTACAATCAGACGGTTTCCAACAAGCGCTTTGTGAAACAGGGGATTGAATTACGGGAACGTTGGAAACTCTTTGAGTCGGTGATTTACTTCGTATTAGAACCAATGGGACTTTCCTCAAGGCTTATTCCTATCCGGAAGCGAGACGCTTTTGTGCCAGAGAAGTTTATGGAACGAAGCATCTATTATGGCTCTGATCAAAAGAAACTGACGGTCTTGATGCTGAGTATGCAGGTGTTTTACTTGGTAAAAGCGAAGCAATACAATCGTGCGGATGAATTGATAGGACAACTACAAAATCTGGCTAACCGGAACCTGCATAAAGAAGAGTACTTCCGCTCTATTCAATTCATCCGGCTACTGTTGTTACTGCGAAAAGCAAATTATCAAAAGGATGAACTTCGCAATGCTGACAAGTACCTGGAACGTCTGAGGGAAGAGCCATTTACCTATCGTGGCGTGCTGTCACAATTCGAGCCCG
>CAJXOS010000147.1 GCA_913057725.1 uncultured Lewinella sp. | reverse complement strand
ATGGTGGTGCACAATTAGGCGATGTACTCTTCCTTACTAAGCCACTCGGAGTAGGCATACTCAGTACGGCTCAAAAACAAGCTAAGCTTCGACCCCAAGATCAATTTCTGGCCCGCGATAGCATGATCAAGCTCAACACAATTGGAGCGCAGTTGGCACAGCTGGATTGTGTACATGCCATGACGGATGTCACGGGCTTTGGATTGTTAGGCCACTTAAGGGAAATGATGGAAGCCAGCGGGACAAGCGCGCAAGTGCATTTTGATCAGGTTCCTTTGTTGGATTCGGAAGCCATTCATCATTACTTGTCCGTAGGAGCAATCCCTGGCGGGACCAAGCGCAATTTTGCGAGCTATGGAGATAAGATCTCACCACTCACCGATACTCAACAGCACATTCTTTGCGACCCACAAACCAGTGGCGGTTTATTAGTAAGCGTGGCTGCTAGTGAAGTTGACACTTTCCTTGCTTTCTGCGATCGATTTGGAGAGCGGCCAAGTCGAGTAGGAACAGTCTTGGAGGAGCGAGAGAAACTGGTAATGGTGGGGTAGGGGCATGGTACGATGTCCAGAGTTTTCGAGTCAGAAACTTCAGAACGAAACCAAAAAGAAGCGACCTCCCATGGATACTGTGGCGGTCGCTTCCTGTTTAGAACTATTCTTCAAGCAGCTACTTACGCAACATGCTGGTCAAGTTTATTGATTGAGCAGCCAATTCCGGGCATTCACAAAGGCTTGAATCCAGGGTGAAATCTCATCCTGTCTGCTACTAGGGTAGTGCGCCCAGTTCCATGGGAAGATAGAACGCTCAATGTGTGGCATGGTCGCCAGGTGTCGACCGTCCTGGCTTACCAGCATTGCTGTACCAAATGAACTGCCATTTGGATTTGAAGGGTAGCCCTCATAACCATACTTTGCTACGATTTCGTAGTTCGACTCCGCTAGGGGCAATGCAAACTTACCTTCACCATGTGAGATCCATACACCCAGCGTGCTTCCCTCTAGGTTGGATAGCATCACTGAATTGTTCTTTCCAACTTTCACACTAGTGAACCCACTTTCGTGTTTGTGCGAGTCGTTGAAGTCCATGAGTGGGTGAGGGTTCTGCTCTGGATAGATCAATCCCAATTCCATAAACAACTGACAACCGTTACAAATACCAATGGAGAGTACATCTTCGCGAGCAAAGAAGGTCTCTAGTGCCTTTTTCGCATTCTCGTTGTATTTGAAAGTGCCTGCCCAGCCTTTGGCAGACCCCAATACGTCAGAGTTGGAAAAGCCGCCAACGGCGCCAAGGAATTGGATATCCTCCAAGGTCTCCTTACTGCTCATCAGGTCGGTCATGTGTACATCGCGTACTTCAAAACCGGCGAGATACAAGGCATGAGCTAACTCACGCTCAGAGTTGCTTCCTTTCTCACGAAGGATCGCCGCCTTCGGCTTTGCGGTAGTCGCATCATTAGTTGGTAGCGCACCCGTAAAGTGAGTAGGAAATTCGTAGCGCAGTGGCTGATTCTTATAGTTAGCGTAGCGCTCGTCGGCGAGATCGCCAGCGGTCTGCTTTTTGTCTAACAACCAGGATGTCTCATACCAGGCATCGCGCAGCTTAGGAATATCGAATTCATGCTGCTCCTCGCCATTCTGGATATGTAAGGTACCTCCGTTAGTAACGGTACCGATGCGGTAACAAGTGATCGGGAAGTTCTCAAGCTCCGAAGCACTTGCTTCATCTTTTAGCTGAATGACTACTCCAGCGTTTTCTGCAAACAAGACTTTTACACTATCCTGCTCACCCAATGCGCTGAGGTCCAGTTTGGCCGATAAATCGGTGTCAGAGAAGCACATTTCAAGTAGGGTTGTGATAAGCCCCCCGGAAGCAACATCATGACCAGCCACAATGCCTCCTTTCTTGATCAAATCTTGCAGAGCATTGAAGGTATTCGCTAGTTTCTGTGTGTCCTTGATATCAGGGGCTTGGGCACCGATCTTGTTACGGGCTTGAGCAAATGAACTACCACCAAGCTTAAAGTCGTCCTGCGAAATATTGAGGTAATAAACAAGGCCAGCATCTTTTTGGAATATAGGCTCTACAATCTTATTGATATCCTCACAAACTCCAACACTGGAAATTACCACTGTTCCAGGAGCAAGTACATCACCATTTGGGTACTTCTGCTTCATGGAAAGAGAATCCTTTCCAGTTGGGACATTGATGCCCAAGTCAATACAGAAGTCAGAAACGGCTTCTACAGCCTGGTAGAGGCGCGCATCTTCTCCTTCATTGCGGCAAGGCCACATCCAGTTAGCGGACAGTGAAACCGACTTCAGACCATCTTTTAGCGGTGCCCATACTAAGTTTGTAAGGGCTTCCGCAATAGCATTTCTAGAACCTGCTGCAGGATCAATCAATGCATTCACTGGTGCGTGACCAATGGAGGTGGCTACACCATTCTTCGTATCGAAGCCCAAGGCCATTACACCACAGTTGTTTAATGGCAATTGTAACGGGCCTGCGCACTGCTGCTTGGCCACCAAACCACCGACGCAACGGTCAACTTTGTTCGTCAACCAATCCTTGCAGGCTACGGCTTCTAGACGCAGTACTTGCTCGAGATACTCTTGTAATTTATTGGTGTCGTAGTCAACCGCTTCGTATTGGCGATCTACTGCGCTATCTGTCATGATGGTTTTAGGAGAGCTGCCAAAGAGGTCCGCAAGATCAAGGTCCAATGGCTTTTCTTCATTGGAGGCAGATACTGCAGAGAAACGCATGTCTCCGGTTACTTCCCCTACAACGTACATGGGCGCGCGCTCGCGCTCGGCAATTCGCTGTAGTAGCTCTATGTGCTCTTCCGCAACAATGAGGCCCATACGTTCCTGAGATTCATTGCCGAGAATTTCTTTAGCGGATAGCGTTGGGTCACCGATTGGGAGTGCATCAAGGTCAATACGACCGCCAGTGTCTTCCACAAGTTCGGAGAAGCAGTTTAAGTGTCCGCCTGCACCGTGGTCGTGGATCGCTACGATTGGGTTTTTAGTGGTCTCCACCAAGTTGCGAATGGCGTTGGATACGCGCTTTTGCATTTCCGGATTGGAGCGCTGAACGGCGTTCAACGTAATTCCGGTATCAAAGGCACCAGTATCTGCTGACGAAACGGCTGCACCACCCATTCCAATGCGGTAGTTGTCTCCACCTAGTAAAACGATCTTGTCTCCTTTCTTCGGAGTGTGCTTTAAGGCCTGATCGGTAATGCCTGAACCTACTCCTCCAGCTAGCATGATCACTTTATCAAATCCCAGCTGACGGGCATGCTCAGCGTGTTCAAAGGTGAGTAGGGAACCTGCGATTAGCGGTTGACCAAATTTGTTGCCGAAATCAGATGCTCCATTAGACGCTTTAATCAGGATGTCCATTGGGGTCTGATAAAGCCACTTACGTTCGGGCATGGCCTTTTCCCAAGGGCGATTCTCTAGTAAGCGAGAATACGCCGTCATGTACACAGCTGTACCCGCTAGTGGCAGAGAACCAATACCTCCTGCCATACGATCGCGGATTTCACCACCACTACCAGTAGCAGCACCATTAAAGGGTTCTACAGTGGTTGGGAAGTTGTGCGTTTCGGCTTTGAGAGAAACAACGGTGTCGACTTCCTTTTTGCCGTAGTTAGAAGGCTCATCCGGGCGCTCTGGCGCAAACTGGTTGAGCTGTGGGCCTTTGAGAAAAGCGACATTGTCTTTGTAGGCAGATACAATGCTGTTCGGGTGTGCCTTGGACGTCTTCTTAATCAGCGAGAAAAGGGAATCTGGCTGTTCTTCTCCATCAATCACAAAGGTGCCGTTGAAGATCTTATGACGACAGTGCTCACTATTAATCTGGGAGAACCCAAAAACCTCGGAATCCGTCAGCTTGCGACCGATACGCTCCGCTACTTCATTCAGGTAGGCCACCTCTTCCGCGCTAAGTGCTAGTCCTTCAGAGACGTTATAGGCTTCAATATCATCAATCTGCCGGATCGGCTCCGGCTGGATGTTGATCGTGAAAAGTTCTTGCCCTAACTCCTGGAATTTTTGGTTCAGCATCGGATCGAACGCGCTATCCGCCGTGAGTGACGTATAGCGTTCGATACGCACAATACCAGTGACGCCCATGTTTTGGGTAATCTCCACAGCATTGGTACTCCATGGGGAGACCATAGCCGCTCGAGGGCCGACGAACTGGCCGCTAACCACCTTGCCATCCAGCAGGGGTTGATTGCCGAACAACCAGCTAAGTTTGGGAATGTCGCTTTCTGCGATTGAATCCGTTGCCTGAACGGCAAATACAACACGTTGAGGTGTCCCAAAGAAATGAATCATCAGCCTAAAAGTTCAAGATTTGCGCAAAGGTCGCTTCTTCCTTTTAGACCGCCAAATCAGCTTTGATAATACCTGTTATTAGCTCGCTGCTTTCATGACTCTGGCGTCATAATTACCGGTACCTAAGTCATGTAGCATCCGAAAATGACTACTGAGAGCACCTATGAAGGTCTCGTGCTGATAGTAAGGAATGTTGTATTCCTCAGCAGTAGCCTTTACTATCGGAGATAAATGACGGTAGTGTACATGGCAAATATGTGGGAAGAGGTGATGCTCAATCTGGTAGTTGAGGCCTCCTACAAACCAGGAAAATGCCCGGCTGTCATTGGCGAAGTTAGCTGTAGTCATCAATTGATGCACTGCCCAGTTGTTTTCTACACTTCCATTTTCATCAGGTACATAGTAGTTGGTGTCTTCCAAAACGTGAGCGGGTTGGAAGATGAAGGCTAGAATAATACCGCAAATGAAATGCATAGTGAAGAAGCCCGTCAAAATCTGCCACAAGGGTAAGTCAAGTAGCATAATGGGCAAGGCAAGCGTTACAATTACGTATAGCACTTTGTAGATGACCACGTGAGTCAATGCTTTACCATAGCTTAGGCCTTCATTTTGTAGTAAACCACGTTTGCTATATCGGTAGAGTTGATTGAAGTCTTTGTACACCACCCAAAAAACGGTCATAAGGCCATAAAGCACCGGCGCATAGAAAGCCTGGTAACGAAATTTTGGATTGTATTCATCATCTGGTGAGAATCGGAAGATTGCGTGTTCGATATCCTCATCATAACCATGAATATTGGTAAAGGAGTGGTGAAGAACATTATGCTGAATTCTCCAATTGATATGGTAACCACCGACAAAGTTGAGAATAAACCCGACGGCATCATTGACGTTCTGATTAGCGGAATAAGCGCCGTGGTTTGCGTCATGCATTACCGAAAGACCGATACCCGACATGCCGAGTCCCATCAATACCCATAGTACCATGGTGCCGGCAAAGGAGTTAGCAACGCCCATCAAAAGTAAGGCCAAGGGAATGAAATAAAGACTTACCATAAAGGTTGTCTTGAAGATCATCCGACCGTTTGCGTACTTCGAAATCTGATTGTCCGTAAAGTACTTATTGACTCTGATGTGTAGTTCTTGAAAAAATTCTCGTTGGCTGTCTCTGTTAAATTTTACGGCCTTCTGATTGATCTGCTGTTGCATATTAGCTGCTAGTTTGCAAAGAAAGAGTAGTTAGGGCTCACAAAACGTTGAGCTTAACAATAAGTTGACAAGCTAGGCAGATTATGCGTGATGGCAAAACAATTGCTTGATTAAGTCTTTTCAAGGAAATTGGATTATACAGTTTCTTGGGCCTAACTTTCTTCAATCCATTTACGAAAAGCGGCAGTTTTGGAGCTACTGGTAATTAGGGTTTGTTGTGCGGTAGCAACTGTGATTGCTAACCTATTATTAAAATACGATTCCATTTTTTCGATAAAGTCAAGCTGTACTATTTCACTGCGATTCAAACGGAAAAATAGACGAGGATCGAGGATATCTTCAAGTTCACTCATACGGTGATTAACGATATGCTTTTTGCCTTGTCGGTCGAATGCGAATACGATATTGTTATCCGCTTGAAAATGACTGATGTCTTCTGCCTTCAGAAGTACGATTCCTTTTGCTTTCTTGATGGTGAAACGCTGTTTGTAGGAAGGTGTAGACCGGTCCAACGCTTCTTTCAACTGTTCCACTACTTCTGACTGAAGACTAAACTTGTCTTTGCGCTGAAAAAGCACCTCATACTTGTCCAGGGCGGCACGTAGATCTTCAGTGCTAATTGGCTTGAGGAGATAAGCGATACCATTGGTGCGAAAAGCATCCAAAAGGTATTGATCGTAGGCCGTGGTGAAGATGATCGGTGATTTGATTTCAACGTACTGGTAAATGATGAAGGCTCTCCCGTCCAAAAGTTCGATGTCAGATAGAATCAGATCAGGAGTATTGGTGCGCAGATAGGTAATCCCATCGCTTACACTCTGAATCCACTCCAATTGGACATTACCATCGTAGTACTCCAGTAGCTCCGTCTTCATTTTGGAAGCAGCTAGTTCTTCATCTTCTAGGATGAGAATGTGGCGTTTATCTTGGGCCGAGTTAATGGAAGAGCGTTCTTTCATGTTAATGCTATATCTGCTTTACCAGCGGAAGTTGGACAGTGAACATCTCATTGTCTATTCGATATTCCAACTGCTTGTCGGTTAATAATGCAATGCGGGCGGCGAGATTACGCAATCCCGTCCCAGTACTATCCTGTACCTCTTTCTTCGGACGAAATTCATTACTGACCATGAGGTAGTCATCAGCGATCTCAATCCGTGTATGCACCGGGCTTTGCGGTAGTGCTGCGTTGTGTTTAGTGATGTTTTCGAGTAAGGTCTGTAAGGAGGCTGGTGGAATAAAATATTGATCCATTTCAGCTTCATCGATGCTACTTTCTACTGGGAAAAGTCCATTAAAACGTTGAGTGATTAAGTAGATATAGTCCTGGCAGAACGCCCACTCTGTTGTTAGTGGTACAATCTCGTCGTCCTTGTGGCGAATCATATACCGGTACAGCGAAGATAACTTACGCGTGAACTCTCGCGCCCGTTGTGGATCCCTTTCGATAAGGATATCCAGAATGTTCAAGTTGTTAAATAAGAAGTGCGGATCAACCTGCGCTTGTAGCACTTTTAGCTCCGTTTCCTTTTGCTCCTTCTGTAAAGCCAACATAGCTACTTGGGATTGGTAGAAGGACTTAGCTAACAAAAGAAAACAGGGAAAGCTGATGGTTTCACCATTGTTTAGAATGCCCCAAAATAGGTTCGCTGCTAGGTCGGGTTGTAAGGGCTCCGACGTGTACGGTAAAATATAAGGGTCAACAATTCTGGCGATAAGCAGGATCAGGATGATTAGGCCAAAGGCAACAGCATAGCGCTTCTTATTAAAGTAGGCGGGAACGACATAGAATACGATTAGAACGACCATCGTAAGTTGTTTCACCACTTCCACACAGCATATATTGAAGAATAAGTAGCGAGTGTCCTTACTCCAAAAATCCCAGTCTTCTTCAAGCCACTCTCCCCAAAACTGAAGGTTCAGGATGATGAAGCCATAAATACCCAGGATAAGCCAGTCGGATCGATCGATATTGCGCAACCATTTCATCTTCCTAATCTAGCAATTCCGGTTCGAAATACGAGCGGTATTGTGGTGAAGGCTGGAATAGTAAAGGTGAATCCACTGAAATTTCAGGTGAACAAGGTGAAGCAGGAAACGAAGGCTGATGATCGGGTTTACCTGAAAATTCCGCTAGTTCACCAATCTCTTCTTTCCTCCACTTCTGTTGCGCACTACGTTTGTAACATCATTTGATCATAAACTACAAACGTCATGCAAAGCCCGATCAGAATTCTATTCCTCTACAGTTGTTTATTCGTCTCGCATTTTGTCGTAGGGCAGATTGATACGAAGGTGTATACCGTTACAGAATTGCATCAAGACTGGGACATCTTTCGTCATGAGTTAGAGACCATGCACCCAGGATTGTATACTTATACCCCCAAGGCGACCATGGATGCCGCTTTTGATCGGGTAAGAGAACAGCTCAATCGTCCGATGACTGCTGCCGAGTTTTATCCCTACCTGGCGGAGATGAACCCATATATCAAGAATGGTCATACAGTTATTCGGCCCAGTGCAGCCTTCGATGCATATGTAGCAACCAAGGCTCCGATTTTGCCATTGGATGTGCATTGGCATGGTGATAGTCTCTTTGTGCTTCGCAATATGACTGATGAAGTAGCACTTGCGCCTGGTGCTTATATCGAAACCATCAATGGTAAGGACGCTTGGGAGGAGTTTATGGATATTGCGGGGCATTGGAATCGTGATGGCTCTAACACAACTTTCCCAAAAGGAATTGTAGCCCGTGCTTTTGCTGAGATCTACGCCAACTTCCGCGGCTTCCCAACTCAATTCAACCTTACGGTAGTAGATGAACAGGGGAATCGTCAAAAAGTGTCGGTAGAACCGATGCCTGCGGATGAACGCGAACAAATCAGGGCGGAACGCTACGGAGCAGTGCACCACTACTGGAATAAGTCACAAGGTGACGCGCTCACCTTACATTTTGAAGAGGACCTAGCGGTGATCACGCTTCGGCATTGTGGCAATACCGATGTACGCAAGTTCATGAGTACCATCAGAGGGCAGTACCGGCGGATTTTTAAGGAAGTAATTGATTCTGGCGTGGAGCACCTGGTGATTGATATTCGCAATAACCCCGGTGGAAACCAATATCCTACGATACATCTAATGCGGCACCTTACAGAGGAGTCATTCTACCTGTATCAGCAAGATTACCTCATTAGTAGAAAGCTCAGCTCGCATTATGATGCTCCGGTATTTATGTACAATACACTAGGTCGCATTATCCTAGACCAGAACGAGGATGGTACTTATTCTGCTAACTGGTGGGCAGGTATCCTTTATGGCAAACATAAGCCTAAGCTCAATGCGCCTTCGCAGCTACAGTTTAAGGGGCAAATCTACACCTTGACCAACTACGCTTCTTTCTCGGCAGGTGGTTACTTGGCTAGCATGTTAGAGCATCATACCAATAGCATCTTTATCGGTGAAGAGCCTGGAGGAAATGCCAATGAATGTGTAGCGGGTGAAGCATTTGACCTTATTCTGCCAAACACCCAAAATCGGGTGCTGATGCAGATTGTACACAGCAAAATTGTAGTAGATCGAGTCAATAATGGGCACGGAGTTGAACCTGATTTTTCCGTCCGTCCCACGGTAGCACAAATCCATGCTGGTGTTGATCCCGAAATGCAAACCGTACGAGACCTCATCCGAAACCAAGCAGAAACTTCCGATTTACAGCGCGAGCTGGTTGTTCGAAAATAAGTCGGGTGCCCAGGGCAATCTTGGGTAACATTGTCTATCTACGCCTCATGATCCACTTACCTGTGATCATGAGGCTTTTGTTTTGCCGCCTTGATTCGCCTTATATTGAGAGGAATAGCCAGAAGAAATATGGAACAGGGATATCTACATTTTGAGGTCTTGGATTCGGATTGTCCGCATGCCATTGTTGGCGGAGGTACGCTCTACCTTTTAGATGAGCAATCATACCGTGTATTTGCCGCGTCCAAAAACCGTGGGGAGTTAACGGGTTTGCATCAGATTGAATTCAAGCACATCGCGATGTTAGAGGTTGATATGAAGAGTCGAGTGGTATCGATTTTTAGCCTTCACAAGGCTGAGCTGGCCGAGCTTCAATTTCCAACCCGTTCGCATCTGAAACAATTTATCACGAGGTTTTCTGGTTTTGAAAAAGAGGTAGAAGCGTCTAGCAAGCGGATAAAACCTATGTCTGCGCTGCTTTTTATGTTGTTTACCTATGCCTTCCTTTGGGCAGGCACTCGACCCACACCAGCAGATATTCACCCAGAAAAAATCCGCTTGAGAGTTGCTGCTTTAGTGGTAAGGCTAATGCAGTGGCTTGAGGGAATAATAGGACAGCAAGGGATCTTAATCGCAGGTGTTTTACTTACCGGGCTTTTCCTGTATCTCGTTTTTCGACCAGAGTTGTCCCGTTTACGCTCTCAGCGAGTGGTCTATGTGAATACAGCGCCAATAGCAAAAGACTAATGCTTATGCACATGCTACCAAATTTGAGGAAGGCACGACCGCCGAAGGATAGCGTGTCTAAATGGCTACCAATTTCGGTGGCACTATTGGGGCTCGGTCTAACCTACTATTTACGTCCAGATATTTTGACTTATCTGCGCACTTCCGTAGAACCTGATTTTCTGCCTTCAACTTGGGCGATCCAGATCGATTGGCGTTTACAACTACTGTGCATCCTGCTTGCCATATTCGCTATATTACAGGGCGTACGGGCACTTCGTAAGGGAGGTCAGCATTGGCGAATCGTACAAATTGCTGCGGTCATCATCGGCCTATTTACTTTTGTGTTGTCCGTATTGCCGATTGAATTCTTATTCTAGTTTTGCTAAATAAGAGGCCATAGTTAAGTGTAAATAAAAAAGGTAGAGTCGGAATCATTTCTAGACCGAATCTGTAGTTGACGTTGGGACCCATTCAAATTAGTACAGTTCATGCAAATCGAGGTACATATTACCACCAACGAAATTCAGCAGGCAGCTATCGATAGCTTCATCGATTTCTGCAAACACATTGATGCTAAACCCATTATCATCGAACTGGGAGCTGGTGAAGTACTGCAACACCCAATGATCAGTAAGCGAATTAAAGCGGCCGATCGCGAAGAGTTAAATGGCATAATTGAGGGACTAAAAGCAGAATTCTTGGCGGCCGGTTATGCAGTAGCAAGGGTCAAATTAGAGGTCTACTACAAGCATGCAAATGAAGCTCAACGCTTATTTTTCCCTGAATACAAAGGGGGGTATTACGAGTGGCACGGCAAGGTTTTTAGCGACAAGCTAGATGAAGTCCATCAGGCGGCTCGCCGAAGTAATGTGCATGTTAGCCAGAATGGTCTGAAGGGAATAAAAAACCGTAGGATTCTCACCATGCGTACCACTCATACCGCGCAGGCATTTACTAATCGTATAGACCAAGTTAAGCGCAACTTCAAATGGGCGGGAATAGAAATTGCGGGCGAAGAACTGGAGTATTGCATCTTCGATTCCAATAAATCTCTCGATAAGGGGTGGATTGATACTCCCGAGATTACGGATTCACGCTATCTAAATCTGCTATCGTTTGAAGCTTTTCTGCGCAGGGCAGCTAAGTTAGACTTGCCCTTTATGCTAAAGGGAAGCATTGTTACGCGGCAATTTTTTGCCAATAAGGAGGACCGGGTTGTGCAGGACTTGGATTACCTCTATTTCGGTAAGGTCAGGGATGATGTAGACTTTATGGATTCGGAATTATCGAATTGGGTGGAAGCAGTAACTACCACCACACTCTCTGATGGTGTGGTGTATCGCCCCTTTAGCGAAAATCGCTTCTGGCGAGCGATTGACTATGCCATGAGCGATGATTTTCCGACCACTAATACCGACCTATATTGCACAGTAGGTACGACGGTTAATCCTGATTTCGGTTTGGATGTCAGTTGGGGGCTTCCGATGAATGTGCCTCCTGCATCTCTATTGTATCACCCAGTAGAGGGTGAGCCCTTTGAAATTCCCTTTGTGGCTCCAATGCCTCTTCAGGTATCCTGGAAGTTGCACCAGTGCGTCGTTCGACCAAGGCTCAAAGACTTGATTGATATTGTCTATTTACTAGAACAAGGGAATGTTTCTGACGATGACTTAGAGGTTGCTGTAGAGGAGTATGTCAAGGAGTGTGAAAAGGATGGGATTGATAGCCGAAGGCTGCTTAAGTATATAGAGGGGGATGTCCGACAATTTGTGGAAGGTCCGAAGAGGACAGGTTTCTTCGGTCTCAAGAAGACAAATCCTCCACAACCGCTATCCAATATGGGACAACTGACGAATGAGGATATTACCTATTTGCGGCACATATTCCCTAATTATCTACCACGCTTTGAGACCATCGAAAAGATCTTGCTCGAATTTGAAGCCATAATGCAGCAATGTGATTTTGCAGCTCGCTTGCAGCGTAGAACAGGAGGAAGCCGGTGAAGCTAACCTCCTTGCATGATTTTGAACCCTGAGACAAAATGCTTTATTCTTGCATCAAGCAAAATATGCTATTCAATATGACGCTCCGCCTTATCATCTTATTCCTTGCCTTTGCAGCAATTTATTCTTGTCAGGGGCAGGTGGTCATCAATCATAGTAATTATAAGCTCTTTGGCCGACCCGGTGCAGTAGGCTTACAGGATAGTGATGGTAATATCGTTCTCGATACCGTTTACATGTTCCTGAATTTCGGGAATAGTATTGATCCAGAGGATTATTACCTGACCTACAAGAAAATTGATGGTCGCAGAGGAATGTATGTTGATACCTTCGATGAACCCTATTTTGAGGTAGGGGAGGAGGTCGCCTATTTTGATGTGATCAATTCCATGGAGTTCTTTGCTTTTGGAGGAGGGGAAAAAGATCAGTATGGCAACTACCTGGAAGGCGTAATGACCAAAGAGGGAGAAGTGATCATTCCTCCGCTCTACAAGAATATCCTCTACTACGGAGGGGAGTACTTTTACGGGGCTAGCCCGGAAGACAAGCTTTACGATCTCATCGATAGGGAGGGAGCGATTATCCCTAATCGCGGTCGTTACACCTGGGTGTATGGTAAGCACGGTGTTGTATTTGCGAACAAAGGAACCAGGGCTATTTTGCCTCTCTAGTAGAAACGCGCTTAATTCTTGAGATCAAGGCGGCTGAATTAGCAGCCATTCGTCGAACAGACAACGACTTATTTGAGATAGAGCAGGCCCTCAAAGCTTATGAACAAAAGCTAAGAGCAAAGGAACCGGCCATTGAGGAGGACCTCATGTTTCACTTGAAGATCGCCGAGGCCAGTAAAAATGCAGTGCTTAAATCTCTAATGCTCATCATTACTCCCGACATCGTGAAAAACTTCATCCAGTATCGGGTATGTGACGATGATACCGAGTTCAAAGCCTTTCATGAGCACCAATTGATATTGGAGCACATCGCCAACCAAGATGCTGAGGCCGCGGCTAATGCAATGCGCGACCACTTGAAAGATGTGACAGAATTTAGCCAATCAGCAAAGTTGTAAACTCAAAGTACGTACCAAAGACAACAACATCACGGAAGGCGCAGACTTGCGTCGAGCCAATGGTATAGCAAGAAACATCTATGCGCCTTGTTTTATTTTGCTATTGGCCCATGCTCTTTTAAGAACGTCAGTACCTCAGCTGGTTCGTCCGTTAAGTAAAGCTGATCATGATACTCCTTGCCGTACGATAGTTGGCGAAGCAATGGATAGATCATGGTGTCAATCTCATAGCGCTGCCGGCCTAAAAACACCATTGGGCTATAGTAATTGAAGGTAGCGTAATGATTCTGCGCCGCATCCATGAAGATCTCTTGAGTGGTGCCAGCACTGCCAGGAGCGTAGACAATCCCGTACAGGGCTACTGCCAGAAGTGTATCCTCCCGAATACTATTAGAGAAGTACTTGGCGATATGGCTGGCAAAGAGATTACTGGGCTCATGTCCGTAAAACCAGGTGGGTATTGCAAGATTCTCTTGGCCTTCCGGAAATTTGTCTAGTACGGCCAAAGCCGCTTGATGATAACCATCGTCTGTATATTTTGGTGCGACCTCAAGTAAGGTAAGTGCTTCATCTACACTTCTTTCCGGCAGTCCGGCTAGGTAAGCACCAAGATTGGCTGCCTCCATTATGCCAGGGCCACCACCAGAGGCAATGAAGTAGCCATTTTCGCCGAGTAGTTTGGCGGTTTCTACGGTTTTGCGGAAATAAGGATCCGTCCGTAGTACACTATGCCCACCCATAAAAGCCACACAGCGGCGGGTAGTCATTCCTTGCTCATCAAATTCGAGGAGCTGACGTAGGGCGTCATCCATCGCATGATCGTGGATGCGCTGCCAAAGGGCTTCATTTATGGTTGGGTTGTAGCGCTTGTTGCTGAAATGCTCGTAGATGTGCAGGTCGCGGCTCTTCTGATCTTTTTGCACAATGAGCTCTTGCCAACGATACAAGGTACTGCGGAATGGATTGTACGGCAGGTCAGTAGGAGCGTGGTAGATGTAGGCTCCTTTTCGACGCAGCACCATCTCATCTTCCAAACTGAGCTGGCATCCCAGAAAGAGCGTATTATCAATGGTGAAGTTCTCCCAGTTCAGTTGTAGCTGACGAAAGTCTAGTGCCTGCAGTGTCGAATTCTTAAGCGAATGCCCATTCTGTAGCAATTTTTCAAAGCTGCTAATCTGGGTAATGATGCGCTCACGCGGGGCATTGAATTTTGGACGATCTGTCGTCATACGTTCTCCTGGATTAGCTGTTGATGAATTTGGTAGACTTGCTGAATAAGGCTCTGCTGACCGTCATTGTGAATGACAAAATCAGCCATGGCTACTTTCTTTTCTTCCGGCCACTGCTTGTCGATTCTGGCTTTGACAGCGGCGGCATCCACACCGTCTCTGGCCATCACCCGTTCTATTCGCAACTCTTCTGGAGCGGTGACGGTGATGATATGATCCAACAACTGGTAAATCCCACTCTCGTAAAGTAAGGCGGCCTCGCGTAGGGTGTAGGGAGTCTCAGTATGTTCCTTATCCCAGGCGATACCATCTTCCCGAACAGCTGGGTGGACAATACCATTGAGTTGGTCCAACTTAGCCCGGTCGTTGAAAACGATACCGGCCAGGTAAGCGCGGTCAAGTTGTCCGTCCTGATTGTAGACCTGGTCGCCGAAAGTGGACTTCAACTTTTGGATCAGCTGCTCATCGTTTTGCATGAGCCACTTGGCCCGATCGTCAGCATAGTAGACCGGAATGCCAAGCACTTCAAAAAGCCGACAGGCCGTTGTCTTACCACTACCTATACCGCCGGTAATACCAATTCGTTTGGTCATAACTTAACTAGAAAGTAATCGTACGTAAGAAACGAAAATTAGAGGTATTCTGCCACTAAATGAAGCCTAGCTATTGACGAGGTTGTTTTGCAGGGCGAAAACGAGTAATTCCGAGGAGGAACTCAGGCCTAATTTCTTGAGAATATTCTTGCGGTGCGTGTATACCGTATGCGTGCTCAAGTGAAGTTCAGCAGCAATTTCTTTGGCCAACATGCCGCGACCGACTAAACTTACAATTTCAATTTCTCGGCGGCTTAGGCTGCTGAGCCCCTGGCTTTCGTTCTGCTTTGGCGTGTCTACCAGGTAGTCGAGTACTTTGGCGCAAAAGAACTTCTCTTTGCGAACAGCAGCTCGCAGGGCATCTTCTACTTCTTGCTCGCTACAGGCCTTGGTAATGAAAGTAGGAACTCCGTTTCGCAATAGCCGAAGAATCAAGTCGCGATCATCATTATCGCTGATGATCAGGAGTTGAATTTCTGGATGGGAGCGAGATATCTTTTCTATCGTAGAGCTGGTGAAATGAGGAGCTTGGTCGTAGTCTATAATGAGAATGTCTGGAGTGGATCCAGATAGTTGTTCCATGAGCTCCAACTCGGATGTAGCTTCGAATTGCAGCTTAATATTAGCGATTTTTCCAAGCAGGTGCTTAATGCCTGATCGGTGCAATAATTGCGCATCCGCTATGCCGACTGTCCTCGTTGTATCCATACAAATCGCTGTGCCGTGCGAAGATAAGTTGGGAGCTGTTGTTTGCAAAATTTATTTAGACTCAATTTAAATAAGCGCCGCTTCACGACCATCTACCAAATAACTGTTTACTATTTCAATAGTTCAACAAACAGCTCATTTCCTAATCGCGGGGCAATAGAATCAGGACTAATATCCAGATTAAGGATGGTGAAGTGAGAAGAGAAGAGGGTCTCATATTCGGTTTTGGTGCCGCCAAATGGAGGGCCTTCAAAAGGAAAGGGGCGAGCAAACAAAACGCCAGCTATCCGGCCTCCAGGCTTGAGCATACTATGCGTCTTCTCCACATAGCGTGGGCGTAGACTTGGATCTATGGCACAGAAGAAGGTCTGCTCCAAAATCAAGTCTAATTCCTCGGATAGGGGAAGATCAAAGAAATCACTAACCAGGAGGTGGTCCTTCGGGAAGTCGGGAGCGGTTTGGCGGAGGTGATCAAAGGCGGAATCTACCCAATCACAGACATAGACCTGCGTAAAACCCAGTTGGTGCAATGCAATGGCCTCGTAAGCTCGGCCAGCACCCGGAATAAGAATGCGTGGGTTCTGGTTCAATAGCCGCTCTGCGTATTGCATGAGCGGGGGAGAGGCTTGGCCGATATCCCAGCCCGTTTGCTGTTCTTGCCAGCGCCTCTCCCAAAATTTCGCATTCAGTTTTTTCATGTAAAGGGCCGATTACCAGCTATAGGTCAAGCCTAAGCTTGGTAGGATCGGTAATTGGTTAACACGGCTATTGGTAATCCGATCTACGTAAAATACGTTCGGACGGTCATATGCATTGGTCACACTCAATGTTGCCTGCAAATCACCACTACGACCAAAGCTCCAAGTGCGCTTCAAACTGAGGTCTAGGCGGTGGAAGTAGGATAGGCGTCCACCATTGAGTTCATCATCAAGGAGTACATCCAGATTGTAGTTGCCAGTCAAGAAGTCAACCAATACTGGGTTCTGCTCCAATGGTACGTTTTCGTAGAAACCTTGCGTTTCGGTGAATGGGAAACCAGATCCCATATTCCAACGTAGACCTGCTTCCCAGTTCTTCTTCTCTCCCAGCAAGTAGCTGGCTAGGAAGTTCACGTTGTGGCGGCGGTCAAAGTTGGTTGGGTATTCTTGGAAGCCATCATCGCGGCGCACGTAGCCGTAGCTATAGGTAGCCCACAAGTACAGGCGATCGATTTCGTATTTGATCGAGAAATCCGCACCGTAGGCAAAGCCTGTTTCGGTGGTGAAGTCTGGATCAGAAGCACGCAGCTTGTTACGGTTAATGGTGATCAACTGCGTAAAGCCTTTGTAGTATCCCTCGATGTTCGTTGTGATGTTATCAGTGACATCAAATTCGAAACCAGCTACACCGTGGAACGCTTTTTGTAAGCGGTCGCTAGTTGGTGTAGTAGAGTTTGGTTCAAATAGTGTTTCCTCAGGTCCTGCCAAGAATCCTACAAAGAAGTTTACGATATCAAGATCGTTCACTGTGCTAATCAGGTTCTGAGAGTACAATCCACCAGCTGCTTTGAATCGGAAGGCATCAGTAGCGTTCCACTTCATGCTGAATCTTGGTTCCAGGCTTGCTGCATTCTGTGAAGCGTAGTACTGAACACGGAAACCAGGCTCCAAAATCAAATCACCAATCTTCTGCTTGTATTTCATGTAAGCAGATAATTCTGTGGTGAAGTCCTGCTGATTTAGGCGAATGCCAATCAGGTTCGTGAAGGTGAAGTCCGTATTGAAACCGTTAAATTCAAAACCATAATCCAGCTGGCTATTCCGGCCGAAATACGCGAAGTTCAACAGTGCATTATAAGTGGTAATTCCACTCGAACGTGGATTGCCATCCTGCTCTAGTAGCGAGATCTGGTAGTCGCTATAGCTCAGGGTACCGTTCATGATAATGTTACTGTTCAGTGGAATAAGGATGAAGTTTGCTCCACCACCACTGTTATCCCATTCCAGTTCTGCTACCCGAGGTACGGCAAAACCATCGGTGAAGTTGAATCCAAAAAGATCCAGCTTACTACCGTTGCCACCATTAATGGAAAGCTTACCGTAGATGTCGGTGTAGTTAAAC
>CAJXOS010000146.1 GCA_913057725.1 uncultured Lewinella sp. | reverse complement strand
ACGTTTCAACGGAACCCTTCGCCAAAGATGTAGCAGGCTTGTTCGTCAAACATTGTCATTTTCGAAATCGATTGTATATCATGAGGCTGCAATTCGCTACCTAGTCTGGAAACTTAATTTGCAATACGCAGCCTTACATTAAATACACTACCAAATAACTTAAGTAGTTAAGTACACTGTGTAATAAGCTAGTTAGTGTTTTGCCGAGTGTATTTTGAGTCAGATCAAGGCGCGAAGAGCGACTATAGCCATAGCTACACGAGCGATAAGCAACGAAGAGCTGACTCAAAAGACGCCGACAAAATGCAAATAAATTTATTACACAGTGTATTAAGCAACATTGTTTGTTGAAAAACTACACCTTCCTATTCCTGGTGTCCAAGCAGAATCGTTGCCTTTCATTAGAATGTTAAATCATTTCGCGATGCAGTCATCAATTTCGGTAGAATGGCTGCATAAATAGCCACGGGCTATTGATATGAGTGTTTTAATATAACGGCTTCTTCAGTTTTCACCTGCCAAGATCCGGTAATTATCAATCAACCACATGCATTTATCAATGACGGCCTTAAATAGTCTAAAAGCTATTGTAATGCAGTTTCATTGATTTTTTAAACCTGTTCATTGACTTTCCTTTTGAAGGTTAATTTTCAACTGCACTTTTGATTTCAATAATAATTAATTCACTTTAAAATTCTAATCTAATGAAGTCTTTTAGCTTTTATTTATTGGTAGCCGTTTCATTTTTCATGGCGAGTTGTGGTAGCTCAAAAAACGCAACTACTCAATCATCAACTCAGACAAATACTGACATCAATGCAGAAGAAATGGCCGATAAGCAAACGGCTCAAATGGTGGAGCGACTCAATTTGACGCCTGAACAAGAAACAACGATTAGCGCTGTCAATTTGAGATATGCGCAAGAAATGAAGACCATTGCTCAGCAAGGAAGAAGCATAAGTACCATGAAAAACATGAGAGCCATGAATCAGAGAAAAACTGCAGAAATGGAGGTCTTGCTTTCGGAAGAGCAATTTGTGGAGTATGAGAAAATGGTGGAAGAAATGAAGGCCGAGCTAAGAAGCCGAAGAAGAGGTTAGTGCTTTGAAAATGAGTCTTTTTTTCATTAATAAAAAAAGCTTGTTGATTGGTGAATTTCATCTGTTCATTGAAAAACGGATTAGGCTAACAACCAACAAAGATTCTATTGTGCCTTTCTATGGACTTGGCAAATATTTATCTAATTGTATTTCAAACTAAACGAATTCATGAAATTCATGAAAATCATATTAATCGGCTGTTCTCTGTTTTTTTGTATCCCCTTGCTGAATGCACAGGAACTGGAGAACATTGAAATAAAAGGCAGCTTTGAAAACAAACCACTCTCTTTAGTCTTGTTAGACTTGGAAATTAGATACAAACTCAATTTCGAATATGATGAGCAGTTGATTGAAGATATTCGGATCACGGCTTTTTTTGGGAAGTCATCCTTAGATTTTGGCATGAGCAAAATATTAGAGAATACTAAGCTTGGCTTTGACATAAAAACTGGTCGAACCATAGCACTTTTCCCAAAAACCGATACCCCGAAAGTAGATTGGTTGAATGTAGCCCCTAGCAGAAAGGACTTTAAAGCATCAGGTGTTGTGAAAGACGGAAAGACAGGCGAAACTTTACCCTTTGCTGACGTCATACTCCAGGGTACAACAAATGGCGTGGCGACAAATGTTGATGGGTATTTTACTTTCTTCAATGTCCCTAGCGATACGGTTATATTGTTGGTAAATTACCTTGGTTACCAAACCGCAACCTACCGCATTACGCCTGATACGGATGTCAACAATATTGAAATTTCGATGGAAGATTTTGGGCTGCAATTGGAAGAAGTCATTGTCAAAGCTACTAAAGAAGAGCAAATGTTGAGTGCATCTACCGGCATTAGCCGTATTGGCTTGTCCCCAGCTGCATTGGCAAAATTGCCCAGCTATGGCGAAAAAGACATTTTCAGATCCTTGCAGTTACTTCCTGGAATCAGCGGCTCCAATGAAAGTTCATCTGGCTTATACGTAAGAGGCGGAACACCTGACCAAAACCTGGTCTTATTTGATGGCTTCACGGTCTACCATGTCGACCATCTCTTTGGTTTTTTTAGTGCATTCAACGCCAATGCTGTTAAGGATGTACAACTGTACAAAGGAGGCTTTGATGCCAAATATGGTGGCCGCTTGTCTAGCGTAGTAGAGCTTACTGGTAAAGAGGGAAATAAAAAGGAACTAAACATGGGCATTGGCCTTAGTTTATTGAGTGTAAATGGTTTTGTAGAAGCTCCTTTTGCAGACGGCAAAGGTTCATTCCTGGTGGCTGGACGGCGGTCTTTTCAGAGTGATTTCTATAACAACATATTTGATGCTTATACAGATAGCAACGAAGCTTCAAGTAATGCACCACAATTGCCGGGTCGTTTTGGTCAACAGGAAGTGCAACCCAATACCTATTTCTATGATTTAAATGCTAAAACAACCTTTCGACCTAACAACAAGGATGTATTTAGCCTGAGTTTTTACAGTGGAATAGACGATCTCGACAATTCCAGAAATACCGATCAATCTGCATTTGGAAACATATTTGCCGACCTCGATTTTTCCTTTGATCGCCAGAGTACCGATTTAACCGCTTGGGGAAATTGGGGAACCAGCGCCAAGTGGTCACGTAGATGGGATGATCGCTTTTATTCAAATGTTAATCTTTCTTATTCCACCTATTTCAGCGAAAGAGATCGAACCAATGCTTTGAGTATAACAAGAGCCGACACAACTATTGCAAGAAATTCAGGGAGTTATGAAGAAAATGACTTGAAAGATGTGAGCCTGAAAATCGACAATGAATTTAAGCTTACACAAAACAATCAACTTGATTTTGGGCTTCAAGCAACTCGGAATACCATTGAATACCAGTTTACACAGAATGACACCCTTAGCGTTCTTGATCGGAATGACGAAGGCCTCACGACTACTTTTTATGTGCAAGATCGACATACTTTTAATGAAAAATTGATTTTAAAGGGAGGCTTAAGAACCTCTCATTACAGTGTCACCCACCAGCTCTATTTTGAGCCAAGAGCATCATTTAGTTTTCTGTTGACAGATAGAATAAAGCTGAAAGGCGCCTGGGGCAAATACCATCAGTTTGCTAATCGAATTGTTAGAGAAGACATCCAGCAAGGCAGCCGAGACTTTTGGCTATTGGCCGATGATGAAAGTGTGCCCATTAGCTCCGCTTATCATCATATCATTGGTACGAGCTATGAAACCAACAACTGGCTCTTTGATGTAGAAGCTTACTATAAAACACTGGATGGTCTTTCAGAGTATTCAACTCGCTTTGTACCGCAAGGCGTGGGTAGCGACAGAGTATTAGGCTATGAAGAATTCTTCCATAGCGGGAGTGGCATTGCCAAAGGAGTAGAATTTCTTGTACAGCGGAAAGTAGGGAAATTCACTGGCTGGGCAAGCTATACGCTTGGTGAAGTGAAATATGACTTCGAAGCATTCGGTGAGGAATCCTTTTTTGCCAATCAAGATGTGACGCATGAATTGAAATTGGTAGGGAACTACAAATTAGGTAAGCTGTCTTTAGGTGCGACTTTTGTTTATGCTACAGGCAAACCGTACACCGCACCGACGGGCTATTATCAGCTGGAATTGCTAGACGGTTCAACTACCAATTTTTTTGAAATAAGTGATAAAAACGCTTTGCGATACGATGATTACCATCGCCTTGATCTCTCAGCAACTTATGACTTTAACTTAGGGAACAACAAAGCTAATGTTGGGCTTTCTTTGACCAATATTTATAACCGGGAAAACACTTGGTACAACGAATATGAAGTTATTGAAGGCGAATTATTAGAAACCAATGTCTCCTTATTGGGCTTTACTCCCAGCCTGTTTTTCAACTGGACTTTAAAATAAATTCTTCTTCGACACCACGAAGAACCAAATAAATTAAAATGAAATCACTCGATATATTAAGCTTGACTATACTTCCTTTTTTGATGTTTCAAAGCTGCGAAAAAGACGTCATCGAACAAGAAGAAACAGAGACAACGGTCGTAGAAGCCTACCTGTATGCAGGCCAGACGATAGACAGCCTGAAGGTCACGCAAAGCTACTCCTATGGGCAAGAGGAAGAGGAAATCATTGGTATTAATGATTTGGACATCACCATTTCTGATGATGAAAATCAAGCTTTACTAACACCTATTGGCGACGGGCTTTACAACAATCCAGACTTCGTCATAGAGGGAGGGAAAAGCTACCGATTGGAATTTGAAAGGGATGGAGAAATTATTTCGGCGGAGACTTATGTTCCTGAAAGGAATGTAACAAGCATTTCCACAACCCAAGTTGAATTGGTACAAATTGAAGCTGGAACTTTTCCTATTGGTGGTATTAATATCCCTGACCCAGTTGAAGTGAGTTGGAATAATGAAGATGGGGACTATTACTATGTACTTATCAAAAATATAGAAACTGACCCAGAGTACGTGAACGAAAACATAGCCCAATTAGATGGGCAGTTTGTATTTATTACAGAACCTCAAATATCCGACTTTTATGCCATCCGCACTCGGCAAGAATTGACACAATATGGTACATACCAAATCATCGTATTTCGGGTTAATCCAGAATATGCTGCGCTCTATGAAAGCTCAGGCAATTCAACGCTTTCCTTAGAAGAACCGCCGTCTAATATTGTCAATGGCCTGGGGATTTTCACCGGAGTGAGTAGTGACACTTTGTACTTAGAAGTGACTAAGATTTAACTCAAATAACATTCTTTGTTTTTGCGGGTTGATTTTTTTATGGTTGCCGAGAACTCCGGCTAGGGCGCAGTGCTGAGGAACGAAGCATTGTCGCACTAGCAAAGTTCTGCGGAGTCTTTTTACTTATTCTAAAAATACGTTTTCACTGCGAACTCAAATTGGTCAATAAATATCCTCTTAAAGGCCGTTATATTATTTCTTTCATAAAACACCAACATAGCCTTCTTGTAGTCTATCGAATCAACCGTTCTGAATGATATTGGGCAATACTGATTTGCTAACAAAATAGCATTACTTGTAATTCTTGCTGTTCGTTTATTGCCATCTATAAACCCTTGAATGTATGAGATCAGAACTAATGCAATTAGTGCCTTCTCAAATATATTCTCCTTGTAGTTTATCAAATCACACATATCATTGAATGCTTCTCTGATTTGAAACTCATTATCCAATGGTCGGTAATTGGTCCCCGTGATACCTACCCTTCTAGAGCGAAGGTTTCTGTTTATGCCTAACTCCTTTGTCAATAAGCTGTGAATGTCTTCAATTCTTCTTATCGATAACTCCTTCAAATAATCTGGATTCTCAACTATGAAGTCTATTGCATCTTTATGATTCAATAGCATCACAGCTTCATCTTTAGTCTTTCCAGCTGCCGTTTGTTTTTCCTTGAGTAACCTTTCTGTTTCTAATAAAGAATATGTATTCCCCTCTATTTGAGATGACTTCCAACTCAAGTCAATTGCTAGTCGTTCTATTTCCTTTAGGTACTCTTGCTCGCTTAGTTGACTTATGTTCTTGCTGTAATCATCTTGAAGCGTAGCAAGATGGGCTAACTCAGAATCTATAAATATATCAACCTGATATAGGTCTTTTCTAAGCAACTCATGATTGAAGGACTCATTAATTACTCTTTCATCTATATCCTTCTCAAAATAATTCTCTAAATCAATAGAATGTAAAATCCCATAAGACTTTGATAATGAGTATCTAGTTCCTTTATTTACCCCTACTTTCTCAACCAGCTTCTTATCTATTAACTGTTCTAATAGGCGATTTAATGTCCTGCTACTCTTCTTATAATCAATGGCTGAATATATTTCGCTAGAGGTCATCTGGGGACGCTCGCTCAATAGCTCTAAAATCAGGTTTACTTCACTCACCTCGAATATTTATCTGACAGAAGAATCATTATTTCTTGACAAAAATAGAGCTTTTTGTCAGGTATTTTGACTTAAAATGTCAGATAAAATCTTACCTATCTTAATTCCGCAGAACTCTGGCTACGACGCAGTGCGACGCAGGAGCATTGTCGTAGTAGCAAAGTTGTGTGCTGTACTATTTAATTTCCTATGTTCACATCAGGCTCAGAGATGATTTAACCTAGTTTTTCCAGCCATATTCCTGTTCTAATTTAGAGATTTCTGAAGAACAAGGCGAATCCATAATACAATCGTACCCTTCTACTAGATTACTAATAAAAAGATGTACCTTTCTTAACGTTTTAATTTCGTCAGTTTCTACTAAAGGTTTCATAGTATAAGCTTACAGGTTAGAAAGTAATTGCTAACTACAAGGTTATATACTATGCAGAACAAGCAGTTCGAGATCGAATCGCAAACACCCTTTTCTGAAAGTCTTATTTGGAAACTCAACCGGAATTTCTATTCAGAGATCGGAGTAAGTGCTTGGAGAGACGACATTGTTCCTCATCACTTAACAAGTAATGCTAGGGTCGGAAAAACTTATGCAGAATTAATTTATGCAATTCTTAAAGACTTAGCGAACAACGGAAAAAATGATGAAGTTGTTTATATCCTAGAATTAGGTTCGGGCCATGGAAGACTTGCATTCCATATTCTTGGCCACTTGCACGAAATAGAATCCTCTTCAGAAGATAGAGTTCCCCGGTATTGTTATATTCTCAGTGATATTGTAGAAGAAAACCTCTTGTTCTTTCACAATCACCCCCAGTTCCAATCTTACTTTGATAGAGGCGTTTTGGACTTGTCCTATTTCGATGCTGTAGGCAGCAAAGAAATTCATCTAAGAAATTCAAAAAAAAGGATATCACCACAGCAATTAACCCAACCGATACTAGCCGTTGCAAACTACTTTTTTGATTCTATACCAAGCGAATTATTTTTCATTCAAAATGAAGAGGTCTCCACTTGTTCTGTTTCAATTAGTTCCAAGGTAGACCCTGATGGGATGAATGCTGAAAAGTTAATAGAGAATATGGAGTTGACCTTTCACAAGTCCACTGAGAACTTACCTGTATATGAAGAGCCGCTTCAGAATGAAATATTAGAATCCTATAGATCTCAACTCTCTAGTACATACCTTTTTTACCCTGTGAGCGCTATGACTTGTTTACAGAACATAAAGGCACTCTCAAAGGCGGGATTGGCAATGCTATCAATGGATAAGGGGTTTCATGAATTACAGAATCTTGAGAATAAAAAGCAGCCGGACGTTGTAAAACACGGTAGTTTTTCACTTTGGGTGAACTACCATGCACTAAACGCATATTGTACAAAAGAAGGTGGCAAGACACTATTCCCAACCTATTCAAACTTCCATCTTGAGCTCGGGTGTTTACTATTCGTGAATGATAGCCATAATTATAGTTATCTAAAACTAGCTTATCAGCATTTTGTGGACGATTTTGGCCCCGACGATTTTAACAGTATTAAACAGCTAGCATACTCCAATATGTCAAGGCTTAAGTTGAAAGACTTATTGGCTCTCTATAGGTTGAGTTTCTATGATTCAACTTTTTTCATCAAACTGCTACCGAGGCTTAAGCATGTATATAAAACAATCACTTTTGATGAGCGTCGTAGGCTTGCGCAGACTATCGACTGCGTATGGAAATCATATTTTGATATTGAAGAGAGCTTTGACCTTGCCTATGAGATTGGAGGAATATTCTATAACCTTGGCTTTTATACCGAAGCATTAATTTATTTTCAATTTTCCATAGACTCTTTTGGTCAAAAAGCAGATGTATACTACAATCAAGCGTTGTGCTTTTACCAATTGAAAGACGATGATCAGTTCTTTAAAATATTAGACGAAGCAAAAAAAGCATTCCCACTGTTTGAACCATTCAAAACCTTAGAGAATCTTGAAATGGAATAGAGTCGACTAAGTCACTGAGCAACAGCGTTTGTAACCAATAATCTCTTATGTGATAATAATTTGATTGCACACAACTCTGGCTTAACCGCATTGCACTCAATCCACCTTAGGGTACAGCAATAATTGCATATAATCCTGTAACTCCCACAAACAAGCCGCATAAACCTCACTACTAAGCATTGCGTATAAGCACCTGAGAAAATTACGGATAAATAGCAGAACACGCAATGAGGCAAGTACGCGTGTTCCCCGTCAACAGTTTTCCAATACGGAGAAAACTATTGCCGAAGCCCCCGCTGACTTGCTTAGGGGCAGCCCCTAAGAACCCCGCTTGCTGCACGTTGATCATAAGCCTATTTGAATTACTCTCTAAGTCAATCGAAAGGAGATGTTGCCTTCACACATCAAATTAGCCCTAAAGGAATAGCTCTACTGCCCCACTATCATATCATGAAACTGATCCATCGTATCCTGGTCGAACTGACTAAGATAGACCTGGGTGGTCTTCAGATCCGCATGCCCGAGTGCTTCGGATATCGCTGCCACTGGAACCCCCTTATGTTTGGCGAGGCTGGCAAAGGTATGCCGAGCCGTGTAGCCCGTAATGTCCGCCTCAACACCAGCTAATTCCGCAAGCTCTTTCAGAGAGCGATTATAACGTTGCATGACCGTACGGGCGCGGGTGTATTGTCTTTTCAGGGGAGCATCTTTAGGTACTATGCCTAATAGGAAATCATCAGGCTCCTTATCCTCCAGATACGGGTTCAAGATGATCTGCAAGGGTGGCGGAACCTTGATGCTATGCAGCCGGCCCGTCTTCTTTCTTTTATACTCTACCCTACCCTGTCGAATGTCTTCTACTTTAAGGAAGGCTAGATCAATAAATGAAGCTCCCATTAGGTAGAAGCTCATGAGAAAGTAGGTTTTCGCTTCCTGTTGACGACTACTCTTGGGTTCTACCGCTCTGAGCCTGGCTATATCTTCTGGTGTGATAGCGCGCTTGCGTGTAGCTTCTCGCTTGATTGTGTATTGTTTGAAAGGATAGGTATCGGCACTTAGAAGACCACGTTTAATCGCCCGGTTATACAGCGCTCGCAAAGTGCGCATCTGCACGCTGAGGCCATTAACCGTATTCGATTTACCATTACTTTTAGCAAGTGATAGATACCAAGCCTCATACTTCTTGAGCCAGGTATAGGTGACATGCAATAGCGGAAAGTCTCTTTCGCCCGCATACCTACGGAGACTGAGCCATAGCATCCGGTACACCCTGGCATTTCCCACTTTGCCGGCTTGTTCAAGTTCATCGATGATCTGCTGGCAGAAGTCTAGAATGAATACTGCGGTCTTTTTACCCTGAATCTGCCCCTTGATTTCCTTAAGTGATAGACGGTGAAGCTGGCCTTCATCCTCTAAGCACAAGAGAATATCAGTAGCCTCGGCTTTCTTGCGCTGAAGTAAGGTATTTACTCGTGTGACATTCGGGAACGCTTTGCAGGAAGATTTGATACTCTGGTTTCTCGATTGCCAGTACTTCGCCTCTACACTATATCCTGTCGGTATACGGATAGGGTCACGATTGACAACCAGGAGGAGCTTTATTGGATAGGTACCGTCCTTCTTTTGGTATCTTTGATCGAGTTCCAGGTTAATAGATGTATTCATTGTTGGTATTCTTGGACTCCTAAGATACGGAAAAATTTGCCAGCAATTTGCCAGCACATTTTGATCTTTATTGAAATCAAGAAAAACCAATAAAACACAATACACTAAAAATCAAACACTTAAAAAGCATCTCATTCCAACACAGACCAATATAGCCACGTTTCAGAGGCGTGTGCAGCAATGCGTGCGGGTTCAAGTCCCGCCTCCGGCACAACAAAAAGGTCTAATCAGAATTCTCTGATTAGACCTTTTTTCATCCATATTGGACATTCTGTACGAGCTTGCCTACACTCTATTTCCCAGCCGCTTCCAACTCTGCAACCTCTTCCTCTAGCCATTCCTTATTGTCAGCATAACGTTCTTCATCCATCGAATCCTTTTGCTTTTCCAGCAATTGGAGCGCTGACTGAAAATACCGTAGCGCCTCCACCGGGCGGCCCTCTTCCTTATACAGGTACGCCAGGTTTTGCGTCACTTGCAGGTTGTCAGGGGTAAGTCTCAGCGCCCATTGGTAACATTCGAAAGCGCGGTCCGTCATGCCCAGCTCCTTAAATTCGTTGGCGTAATAATTCAGATCCGCAGTATTGAGCGGGTGTGACCACCCCAGTTTTGCTTCTTGTGCCGCGAGGTAAGCCTCGGTTTGCTTACGAAGTCCTTGCCCCTTGTTGGCAGCAAATTCTTGAAGCATGTATTGATCTACCGTGTACTGGCGACTCATTTCCATTAAGGCTAGGTTCCAAGATGGGATAACTACCGTCCAGTGGGTTGTCGTGTTGATTTCTGTAGAACCCAAAGCCAGACTTTCATTGGCGGAAGCCTGGATCATAGAATCCAGCTGCATGACCTGTTTCCCGAAGGAGTCCTCGTAGCTACCCACCGTACCGTAGGTGCAGAATAGAAACTTCTTGAAGTCAGGTTTGGTCGCTAGTTCGTCCGCAGCCTGTTTCATAATCTGGTTGTCCATGTAGTGCATGGCTGGGCTGATACCGATGTAGGCGTCAAACAAATCTCGTTGATTACTAAAGAGTGTGGTGGTAATGAAGGCACCACCTCGAGAATGGCCGACAATGGCTCTTTTGTCGTTGACCCTATAATTGGCCTCAATTAATGGAATTACCTCTTCTCGCAGGTGCTGCTGCAAGAGGTGTGCCTTGCCGTTGTTGTTCTCCGTTGAAACGGTATCAACGTTTGGAGGAATGAGCTCTCTCCCACGGTTGTCATGATGGATACCTACGATAATTAGCGGAAGTACCTGAAAGTTATCCACCAGGTAAGTCAAATTGCCCTTAGCCATATTCCAGTAGCGTTCTGAATGGGCATCTAAAGCATAAACCACCATGAAGTCATCATCAGGTCTTCGCTCATAGCGCTCTGGCAAGTGAACGTGGATCTTTCGTTCTCCCTCGAAAGCTTTGGATTCAATAATGAAGGTAGTGTCTCTACCCTGCTGGGCATGAAGCGCCAGCCCACTTAGAAGCAGGCTAAGCAATAGAAAATGAATGCGCATGATGAACTGGATGTTATGAACTATTGGTAGTAGTGAAAGTGTAGAAATACCTACTCCTCTCCTACTGTTGAGCGATACGTAGGAAGGTTTCCTACGTAAACAAGGAGTCCATTAATGTTCAATGGTTGCAAATGTAATGACATCACTTTCCTTCTCCACCCCGACCGTCTAGTACCGTCCGTAAGGTCCAGACTTCATGAATGGGCTGCCCCTTACTGCTCAATCCCTCATGATGCCAGGCACCATCTTGCAGGGAAAAATCAAAAGGCAATACCGCACCAACCCTTGAGCCATCGCGCGAGAAGAACTCAATGGTTTCCGTGTATTTTCCATCTACTGTGGTATAGGTACCACCACCCGTTCCTCGAAATTCTTTGGTCTCCGTATTGTATGCGATCCACTGGAAGCGAGTGCCAGAAAGGATCTTCATAGTCTTCCTTGGACCAATCTGTCGTGATCGCAACTCGCCATCTCGAACCCGACCCGTAATGAGCCAAGCCCCTGCCAAATCGCCTGGACTACCGTCATCCATGCGTTCCCAGACTCTTTTCTCATCATCAAAACGAAGAACTTCACCCTCGATTCTTGGCGTTGTGGAGACGGTAGTACCCACCTTATCTGGGCTGTAAGTATGGAATTCAAACGTAAGTAGTAATTCTCCATCTTTTAACTCCCACTTTCCACCGTAGGTGCCAAAGAACAGCTTCTCCGTTTCATTGTAAACGCTGATGCTCACATAGGATTCATCCACGATGGAAACTTGAGTGTAGGTAGTATCACTTATTGTGAAACTGGAAGTCCAGGCACCGACTAGATCCTCGGCCTGGAATTGAGATTGCTCTTGAGCAAAGGAATCAAGCGGCAGGAAGGAAAGGAGCAAAAGTATAGGCATCATCAACCTAACGAAAACATGAATATTCTGGTAGGTTTTTAAGACCTGAGGAATCCGGTGCAGACTTCGTTTTTCCATAGTACTGGGTTTTATGCGAAATAGCTTTGTATAAAGATAACTTGATTGCTAGAAGGATTACAAACAAGACGAATTTTCTCCATAAAAACCGCAGTGGCAATCTGCTTTCCATGTCTTACTTTCGAGGGGCGCTACAGAAACATGGCTTCTTAATCAGCTACACAGCTTGCATTCTATGAATCAATAGCGCTTTAATTTCTTCTTTGCTAAGGTCGCCCTCCAGATCAACAAAATGGTCTGCTAGCAGATCAAAACGTTTAGTAATGATCCACATAAACATTTCGAATTCCTGGGTGTCGGCAAAGACAGACGCTCTATTCTTGCGATACGCTTCGATGTTCTCCTGGAAATGATTGGGTGCCTCCGTCCAGTGCAGCTGAGGACGCTGATGGTGGACTACATGATAATCCTCGTTGAAGACATTATAATGCCCCCGTAAAATGGTCACAGAATTTATGTAGTCGTTGTCCGGATCATTGGGATCAATAAAGGTATGCCAGGTGTAGTTTATCGCGCCCAGGTAGATGATTACACACAACAACGGCAATAAAAAGTACGCAAACGCAAACCACGGATCGATCAGCAACAATAAGCTAAAGGCAAGGCAATAGGCCATCATTCCACTCATCATCCGACGAGCATTTTTCCAGTTCTTATGCTGTAGGTGATAACGAACGATACTGAAGCCGGTCCAGAATCCTGCAAATTGCCGGAGATAGATCAGCCAATGTGCAGGCTGGGTTCGATCAAGATGAATGGTTGTCGCCACATCCTCTGGTCCATTATCATGTCGGTGATGAATACGCAAGTGCCCCATGGGATAAGCCTCTGGAATATGTCCATAGAGCGGCCCCAATATCCAGCCAAAAAAGTTGTTGAAAACAGTAAATGGAGCCCGAAAAAGACCTTTGGCCGCATGGCCTCCCTTATGAATCAGCGTGCTGATGTAAGCAAAGAACCGGAAATAAGGGCCCATCATCAAAACATGATAGCCAAACGCAATCCCTATACACTTTCCCCAACTGGCTTGCTGACCGAATTGTACATGCCAGAAGAGAAGGGATAGAAAGAGTAAGGGTGTGAATAAGCCGATTCCGAAAAAACTGTATAGATAAGGCGCATCGCGTTTATCTCTTAGCAGGACCGCCCCAACGCTCTGGATTCGCTTATCAAGTATCAGCCCTACTTTGCTGGCCAAGGTGGTAGCGCTTAATCGGATCCACAGTTGATCCCATAGCAAACCTACGGCTATCACCGAGGTCATCCAGGGGACGGGAAGTAATAATAGCATTCCCACTATGCGGTCTTTCCATGACAGTTTCACACCCGTCTGTTGCCGGCTATCCTCCGACGATACTCTTTTTACCATTTGTTCACTGATTTACGTGAAGAAGAAGTCAACTGCTTAATAAATCAGGTTCACTGTGATGTTAGTACGCTGCTGCAAGTTGACCCGGCAGGCCTCATACGAAGGCGCACAAAATCGTGGCCGCACGTTGTTGGAAAAGCCGTAGCCTTCTTTAGGAATACCCAGAATATTCAGATTACATTCCCCATCTGAGTTGAGATCATGGTAAATGGCCAGCGCACAATTTCGCAGGCGAACATCCTCGATAACAAAAGCAGACATATTGGATTGTATGGGGAATCGGAGTTCCCTGTATTGAGCGTTTTCCTCGAGGAAGGAATCGCTCTTATCGAAGATACCAATCACTATTTCGCCTTTGTATTCCTCGATATTGGGGATGGTTACTACAAGGTCAACGGAAGCTTGTTTAGGAGTGAGAAATGACAACAGGGACATTAATAACAGGGAGGTCATGCAATTATTTTTATGGTTTTGAGATGGACTTACTTCACCTGTTGAGCAGGTTGGTTCAGCTGGCCATTAAGGCAGCTCTAACTGGTTTTGCGAAACCTGCTCGCTTGTTCAATTCCAGGATCGAATCTAGGCTGATGAAGGGTAGTAGTACGTCCTTGCTCATCACTGGAGCAGGATTAACTTCTGTCTGTGGAGTCACCTGCTGATCACCGAACAGAATATTTTTGATCTCAGATTCGGATAGCCGGTCGCGGTGTGGCAAATGGGCCATAAATTCCTCATAGCTGATACAGTTACCGGCCAGGCGCTCCATACCAGTACCAACGAACGTTTTAAAGAACCAGCGGAAGGCCTTGTTTGCAAAAACGGGTCCCATCTTGAAGGCGCGTGCATCGGGGATTTCAATCACTCGCACTGCCATGCTAAATCGAGGCTTCGCGTGAGTCTCTTCCGCTACATCTGAATAATGGATAATAGAAGGATTGAAGGTCACACATTCTCCCAGTGTCTGGCCGTAGGAGATCGGTTTGTTAGCCGCTTTGGCTGCGCCATGTTTTTCCTTAAAATAAAGTAGACTCAGGTAAGTCCCTACATTGAAATCATGGATGCGAACCTCCCTCCCTTCATGGTCTTCCAGGATCAGTAAATGTTCCGTATCATTTGCAGATAAAGAGGTGACATCTTTAAGTTCACTCCGTTCGCTGATCACAATAGATTTCAAGGCACGATCGATATCAACCTCTATCTCATTTTCCAATAAATAGCGTAGTGCATAGTGCGGAAATATGATCTCTTCGTGCGTGCCTTCAAATAGCCGTAGTCCGGAGTCCTCACCACCAGTTTGAAGGTTCATGTGGAAATGAAGCATCTTGGGAAGATGAGTCAAATCAAAAAAGTGCTCAGCAGGAAAATCGGTGTGCAGCGGTGCGGGCAAGCGGGAGGAAAAGACCTGGGTATCAATCATCAGATTTCCCCGGGGAGCACCAAATATGGAAGCCGCCTGATCCACAAAGAAATCAATATGCTCCAGAAAGGGTTGGCACAGCTGTGGTTGATAGATATGCATATGCTGCATCAAACCTTCTTGTGCAGTCCCTTTACGCTGATAAATAGTGTCTAATTCCGCCACCATATCCGCTTCCAGTTGCTGGAAACCCGGAAACGGTTGAGGAGATAAGTAGCCCTGCTCCGCAAATTGCGCAACTTCTTCCGGATTAAGACTGTACTTCCCTTGTACCGGAGATGGCTTGGAAGTTTTCTGCTCCTTTTCGTCCAGAATAGGCGAAGTATATTTCCTTTTCTTTTTCAGAAATGATTTTGGAGATCGCAGTAACCTCTTTTTCATCCGTCCCAGCTTAATTTCTTCTTCGGCGGATAGCAGGAAATTATCAATTGCTCGCTCGTATAAGCGGAGGGTCTCCTCCATTTTTCTGTTGAAATTCATGGCCTATTCTTTTGTAATGTGTCTTATGATCATTTTGGAATGATCGTCACGACAAAGGTGAGCCATTGGAGAATATAGTGTTGTCACTATTGTTCCGAATAATGTACCTATTGTTCACAAAGCAGGTTTTCTGCCACATGTCAAGAAGGCTTATCGAAAAGCGCCCCACAGCGTAAGCGTTTCAACTCTTACGCTCCTTCTAGTTACATGGTGTAGGATTGAAAGCCAAGAAGGAAGTTACGTCAGGTAAACAACTAGAAAGACATAGTATGCTAAGTCATAATTCCAACCACAGCTACTTACGTCGGTTTAGGAATTGAAGAGTGACACCGTGCTCATTGAATTGCTCTACCGTAAAGAAAAAAAGCACACCAGACACCGGCCAAAGCCGCGTTTGGAAGTTCAACACCCAATCACCTTATAGCTAAGTATGCTCTTCGCATGGTGCCGCCTACATTTTCAGCAGAACGCCAGTTTTTAGCTGTTCCCTATCATTTATATAGTGATACACATAAACGCCAGCTTTCCAAGCTCTTGGATGAATAGCATTTTTTCCAGGATAAATATTCTGTTCCAATACTTGACGACCAGTTGGATCGTAAACTCGCAACTGTCCCGGAGTAGAAGATTCACCACTTAATTCCACGGAGAATTCGCTTTGAAATGGATTGGGATAAATTCTAAAATCCGGCCCCATTGGAACTAGATCTAAAGTAGAAACAAGGGTAGGCTCCTCCAACTCAAAAACACTCAAATAACTATCTGCCTCCGAACCAGCATTAGCGTGCATCAGCTGAAAGGCTGCGGGACTCACGGAAAGGTCTATGGATTCAGTTTGACCGGAACAGGCGATACTTCCGCCGCTACTAACATGAAAAGCACGGACGGCCTCATCAGAACTACCGCCCCAATAGGTACTGTATTCGACCGAGTCAAATTGTGGAGATAGACGTACGAAATATCCATCTGCGTCTCCAGCTAACTGGGGCTGAACAGCACCAGGAGTTACTTGTAAATTTTGGGAATGTGTGCCTCCACCAAAATAGAGTCGCTGGAGTGAGTCTACGAATAGTCCTTCGGCTGCATCACCACCTGCTCCCCCATAGTACGTACTGGCTAGCAGTTCTGTACCATCAGGTGAAAACTTGGCCAGCAAGGCATCAAAGCCATCATTTGTGGTCTTGGTAGGTTTAACCGCATTTGGGGTGGTGACCAGATCTATAGACATTGTTCCACCCGCCAGATAAGCATGCCCGAGCTCGTCTACCTCCAGGCAATGTGTTTCTGAAAATTCGTTGGCGCTGCCGCCAAAATAAGTGGAGTAGATCAAAGAATCTCCATTAGGCGATAATCGCGTTACGAACATATCACTTTGTCCCGCATTCTGAGTTTGCACGGCGTCGCTGGTTACAGGCCAATCGGTTGATTGTGTGGCTCCGGCCACATAAACACTTTGATCTGGTCCTACCCGAATGGAAGGGCCTCCCCTATCCTCTCCGGATCCCCCCAGGACAGTAGCCCAAATAACGGAGCTACCATCCGCACTAAATTTGACGGGCACCATATCGAAGTTTCCGTTAAGGGTCGTATCAAAGGCATCCGCTGAAATTCCATTGGGAAGTCTCCGAACCGCATTGAGGATTCCGTAAACATTACCGTCTTCATCTATGTCAATATCCCGGAAGAACCCAAAACTATCAGAGCCATAATAGGTAGCCCAAATGAGCTCAGCGCCATCCGGCGAAAGCTTGGCTACAAAACCGTTTTGGTGGCCGTAGAGGCCATTAATACCACCTTGCTGAATAAAATCCTCTTGAAATGCACCAGTGGTAGTCGGAAAATCAGCACCTGCTCTTCCTCCGACATATACGAAACCTTCTTCATCGACTTCAATAGCGTACGCTCGATCATAATTTGGTCCGCCCAGGAAGGTCGACCAGATGAGATCTCCAGTCGGAGAAAACTTGCTCACAAATACCATCATCGGCCCCCAATTGCCGACGGTGTTGCTGCCCGCATTATTGTAGGTCGTCATGAACGCTCCGGAGGTCACAGGAAAATCGGGCGAAGAAGTCCCGCCGGTCACGTAGATATTACCTTCTCTATCTACTGTAAGATCTCTTGCTTGCTCAAAATCACTGCCGCCGAAAAACGAAGAATACAACGGTGTGTAGGTGAGCGTATCCTGCGCGACCAACAGGTAGGATAAGAGCACGTAAAAAACTAGAGCTACTGCCTTTTGCATAATCACTATGGCTTGTTGAATTGGACGAAAAATAAGACATCCTTCAACTGTGTGGTTTAAACAAAAAACTGCAATTCTTGATAAAAAACTAGCCTCGAACTCATGTAAAATACTGGTTATCTTACTTTTAAACACAGAAGTTCTTAAGTTTTTTCAACCGAAATTCCTCCACTTAAGAATTTCAATTCTTCCGGTAGTCCTGTATTGACTTAACCGCTGTTCGCAACTTAGAGCGTGTTGGGAAATTTTATAATG
>CAJXOS010000145.1 GCA_913057725.1 uncultured Lewinella sp. | reverse complement strand
TGGCCAGTAATAGTAGATACGTGAGGCCAGGGCCATGTCGAGGTAGCCTTTGAAATCCAAGTCGAGATCGTACAGAGCAGGTTCACCGGAGCGATTATAATAGATGGATTGTGATTCAAAATCTGGTTCATGTAGAAATCCACATTGAGTCTCATCGGTGATGAGATCAAAAGGCTTAAAGAAGGCTAGCATTCTTTCGTTCGTCAGGTCTTCTGATTCATAGAGCTTCCCTTCCCAGTTTTGAAAAACATGTTCCATTTTCATAAAATGAAGACGGCCTCCAGTTGCACCAGTAGCATCAGCTGTCCAATTCACCTCCATTCCATCCGCATAGGAGAAGATATTCCTTAACGTCTCATCCCAAGCAGGATTCTGTTGATCACTCTTTAGTGGATTCGCATAATACTCGGTCACCGTCTTAACATGACCACTTTCCTTCGCTTGGTGTAAGCCCACTTTAAGGTGGGCAGCCCATATCATTATTGGGTTCATAGGCTAGTTTTGGTACTTGACATTCTTTGCCTTATCCAGTTTGTCAACAGTCAATTTCAATGCTGCTTTCAGGACATCTGGGATAGTCTCACTGGCATCGATTGCATCCGAAATAGACTTGTAAGAAGTGAGCTTCTTGTCTTTTTTCAATTGAATGGCAAGAGTCTGTATGGTTGAAACGGAAGATTGATCAACATCTGGGACATTCTCCGCGATTTTTTCTGCACTGTCATTGAGTAAATGTACATTTTCTCTCGCCTTGCCTTCGCCAACCTCATACTTCTTTAAGTTGTCAGTCTTCGCAGGATTGTCCACATCTTTCTCTGCTACCAAAGTCTTCTCCACCTTGGTAAACTTACCATCCGTACCCTTACTCATTAAATCAGCCTTGACTGTTAAAGCTGTAGGTACATGCTCCTCAGCAGAACGAATCTCAATAATCGCTTTATGCTTATCCGCATCTACGCCAGCCTTTGTCAATTTATCCTTATCTACCGACAAATCTCCGCGATCGTATTTTGGAGTTACCGTGTAGTTGACCACAGCTCCAGAATTCACCGCTTTCTTCACTGCATTTTCAGCCTCTGTCAAATGGTTTTTATTGCCCTGCTGAGAGAGTGGCGTCATGTTCTTCCATTGACCGGGTCCATGGGTATTTTCATTCAATAGGTGTCCACGCACATAAAAAGATCGGCCACCATCTCGGCGTAATTTCAATTTATTAAATAACTTATGGTTAGCTTGTGTTGGTCCAGATCCCTCTGAGCCATCCGTCGGCTTTTTCTTACTGAGTTTAACAGCAGTCATCTTCTCCCCAACCGTGGCTTCTCCTTTTGTAGTTGATCCAAAATCAGGTTTCCAATCTGGTTGATCGCCGTCGGCGAATCCGAACAACTCGGAGACAATCGGACTAAGCTTATTTAGTTCCACTTGTATTTCCGCCTGCTTTTTCTCCTTGTTCTCCTCTACTTCTTTCTTTGTCGGGGCAGCTGTTGGGCCTTTGGCAATTTCATCAATCTTAGCAGCAATAGGCTCAGCCTCTTTAACCTTCTTCTTTTGATCATCCGTCTTGGCTACGCTTTCAATATGCTTAATGAAATCCTTGTATGACGTAATCTTACTAGCCACCATCAGCACCGCACCCTTTCCTTTTTTCTTCATAAACAGCTTATGCTGTTTCCCGTCCTTACCCTTAAACTTCTTCTTAGCCTTCCACCACTGGACGATTTTATCTTTGATCTTCTTGGCCTTTTTCTTGGCCTTCTTCATGATCTTCTTGGCCCACTTTTTCGCCTTTAGGATAATCTTGTTCACCGCGCGATCAATACGCTTGCGGATGTTCTTGATGATCTTCTGCACCTTTTTCACCAGGCCAGAGATGCCCAACAGTTTGGCTAGTAAACTAATCACCAGTGGCACGATAGTAGACAATCCCTGCTCCACCGCCTTGGCGATGCCGGAGAAGTTCTTTGCAGCAGCTGCTCGAATCGCATTAATCAGAGTAGGTATCAAAGCAATAGCCGACTCGACAAAGAAGACAATCACATCCTTGATAGCCATGATCGCTTTCACAAAACCAGCTCCTGGGATCAGCAGACTAAGCACCCATTTGATACCGGCTTGAATGACCTGCGTAATAATCATGTTCTGGATGGACTCCATGACCGTTTGCTTCAGGTCACTGAACTGTTGCTTGACTTCTTCCCAAAGCCCCATCACTCCTTTCTCACGAATCTTCTTGATGATGGTAAAGCCTGTCTCAACAACCTTCACGACAGGTTCCGTCAAGAGCTTGACCATCTTCTTCCGCACAAACTCCCAGGTGAGCCCTAGGACCTGCATCACCAAACTGAATATTCCCGGCAAAGAGAAAATATCCTTGGGCAAGGTAATCCCCATCGGACCTAATGCCCCGGTCAACCACTTAAAGAGACCGGCAATCAAGTGCGTCTTGATATTGGCCACGAAGTTGTCCATACCGGCTTTTATACCCGCAAAGAGTGCTTTCATGAAACCAATAGGATCCGCCATGATCACCCCAATCAGGGATTGAATAGCGGCTAGGAGATCTGTAATCAGCTTCTTGAGCTTTTTGATCGTCTCAATTACTCCCTTGATGGCATCCATCGCCTTATCGACCAGCCCCTTATTGGCCTCCTTCATCTCCTTGATGCGCGCATCAACGGCATCCAGGCTCTCTTTGTACTTCTGAGCTATGGTATCGATGAGTGCATCCTGCTTAGAGGTGACGGCACTATCGAGTTGACTAAACTTATCTTCAATATTCTCAACGGCATCTTTCGCTAGCTTCTGGAGGTTATCCGGCAAGCTATCCACAAAGTCTTTCACCTCCTTACGACCGTCGGCAATGCGCTTCTTCACCTTGCCCAGCTCCGTTGCGATATACTGCGCAATTCCAGTCAAGGCCACATCCATATCCTGGATGTACTTCTCACGGGCATCTACATAAAACTGGTTTACCTCGTCGGGCATTCCCACGAAGGTATCCTTGATGCGCTTGCCCCAACCACGAGGATCGAACCAGGAGCCATAGCGCTCCTTTTTATAAGCATCCATCTTGCGGCGGATGTAACCTTCAAAACGAAGGTTGGCCCACTTGGAAGCTTTATCAAAACGGTCATTAACTTCTTTATCAATAATGCCTTCCCTACTACCATCGGCTGGACCAAGTACTTTCTCAACGTCCGTTTTGGTCTTCAGGAAGATCCCATTGATCTCCTCGCTGATTTTGGCGCGTTCACTCGTATTATCCTTAGACGTTTGGTCTTGTTTACCGGCGGCATCAGCCAGTAAGCCCTTTCGGTTAGCGAACATCTCGGATGTCGTATCCTTCCCTTGCTTTTGGGCTTGTTGCTCATGCTTATCCCGCACTCCTTGTTCGTCCTGGCGGAATTGGGTAACGGAGGTTTCTACACTAGACTTAGCTGTTCCTTTAGCCTTCATCGCATCCAGGAACTCGGGTTCATTAGACTTGGCTAATTGCTCTTCCGTAACATCGTTCGTGGCCATCTCATCATCCATGCGTTTGGCATCGTCAACGAGCGGTTGCTTGACCTCAGAATTATTCCGGAAGGGTGGCTTGGTCTTACCAGCAGGTAGTGGCTTTGGTTCTACACCAGGAATAGGTGGTGCGAGTGGATCAACAGGTCTGGCTGTAACCGAAGCTGGATCTGGCTCCTTACTACTGGCATTCTTGATGGCCCCACCGGCTTTTTCCTTTTCACTAGCTACTTGTTGGCCGGCATTTTGCTGCACCTGATTCATTTTCCCACTTCCCGGGAATTTGTCGGCCTCCTCCTCATTCTTAGGCAAGATCTTCTTGATCTGCTCCAGTAAGAGTTTTTTGAAGGTAGCCGCATCAAAGAGCTGAGGCTCTTGCTCATCCATTTCCCCTACCTGATCGGTTTGGGCTTGGCCTTTTTGTTCGTTGCCGGCTATCGGAGCAGCTTGCTTGGCGTTCTCAGCCAAAGAGCCTGCAGTAGGGGTCGTTTTCTGTGCGGCTGCGGTCTTTTTTGTCTTTCGCTTAAGCGCCTGGAAATTTGGGTCATCACCTGGTTTCCGTGGTACTGGTTTTTCCTCTGCTACCGCTTGACCATCGGCTGCTGCCGCGTCGTCGGTAACAGGAGTGCCATCAACCGTAGGTGGAGTAGCCACAGGAACTGTTGCACCAGCATCTGCTGAATCTGTAGGCGTGACAGTAGTATTTGGGTCAGCCGCGGGTGCACTAGTTGCAGCATCGGTATCTGTCTGAGGAGGTTCTGCGGTAGGTTCCTTTTTTTCCTTTACCGCTCCCTGCTGAACGGTATGCGTTAGTTCGTGTGCTAATAGCAGTCTACCTCGCTGAGTGGAGGGATCAAAACGGCCTTGATTAAAGAAGATATCTTTTCCGGTGGTGAAAGCCTTCGCTCCTACCGCTCTATTCATTTTTACCGAATCCTGGTCGGTATGAATTCTCACGCCACCAAAGTCGGCTTGAAAGGATCGCTCCATCTTGGCCCTTACTTCCGGGCTTAATGGGTCCCCTTTACCTTTACGCATTCGTATCGATCGAGCAAGATCTAGACCCCGGTGAAGCAATTTGCGAGGCGAGCGCTTGGCTTGTATGGCCTCCTCTTCTTCTTTAGCTTGCATTGCTTCTTCTTCCTCTTCCATCTGCATGGATTCCTCCTCTTCCTCCTTAGCCTGCATCGCTTCTTCCTCTTCTTCCATCTGCATGGACTCCTCTTCTTCCTCCTTGGCCTGCATCGCTTCTTCCTCCTCTTCCATTTGCATGGCCTCCTCTTCTTCCTCTTTGGCTTGCATCGCTTCTTCTTCCTCTTCCATCTGCATGGACTCCTCCTCTTCCTGGCGAAGTACTGGTGTCTCTTCTTTACGTTGTACTACGGGGGATATTTGTCCAAACAAGGCTCCATTGGCTTCACCGCCATTTACGGCGCGTTCGGCCATTTGATCGGCTTCTGTCTCGAAACGACTATTGGGCTTACCTACTTTCACACCAGGCTGTGCCTTAAAGAAGGCTCCGTCTCCTTTGTTTTGCACAAAGGCAGTCTTCCGTGTTGCACGGTTCGGCTTGGTGGTCTTAGTCTGAGTGGTCTTAGTCTTCATGCCCTCCGTTTTTTAGCCCCAGTCTACTTGAAGCACTCCATTCATCCACGGCAACTTGATTATGGAAATTCCCCATGGCAGGGTATCCAATAGCATATCGTAGGGTGCCTTTTGCACTGTAAGGTGCCAGTCATATCCTCTTGCCACCAGCATCCCTTCTCGTTGCAGGAAGTTCGCTCTAAACCCTTCTACCGTAGTGTTGCCAAGAGCGGACCAATGCTTAACAGCAGCGGTAATAAGCTCCTCACCACCAAGTAGGTGCGTTGACTCCAATGACACGGACTCTAAAGGTGCTGCCACCGGATGCCCCATGAGAATCTTAGGAAGCACAAGCTCCCATTCAGCTGTTGTCTTTTGGCCAGTAACCAAGCTTTGCAACAATACCGTAGCGAGGTTCACATCCTTTACCTCCTTATCTGACACAGCATCATGTAACTGTAGGAAACGGCTCATGAATGGGTTAAGCAGGATCAAGCCAGCATTATTGATGTACATGGCTTTTTCCACAGCTACTTTATCGTCGCGGCTTCTTTGTTTAGAGGCATCTTTCCCTCCTGGTGTTGGTGCAGTATTTCTTTGTCGGGTTGCTTTATCTCTGGCTTCCCATTCATTGTCCTGACTAACGAGCTTACTTATTTGGTCGCCCCAGTAGGTCAAGAAGGAAGTCATGCTATCCCGTTTACGTTCTCTTGCATTTTCCAGCAGTTGCTTCTCCTGATTCTTCAAAAGCGTAACTCCTTGTGCTTCCAAAAGGCGGAGCAACATTTTCTCTCCAAACTGATCTAACAATCGCTGCAAGACCAGCTTATTCTTAGAAACATCACGGAAAAGCCTTTCGGCAAATGCTACCTGATTGGCTAGCAGTTCGGTTAGTTCATACGCCAAGGCGGAAGGCTCAAGTTCCTGAGGTGCCGACCAGGGCAGAAAACCATGGTGCAGAAAATGAAGAACCCAGGCAGCAGGGCCAACGATGGTCCCTCCAGATGAAGACAAGTCCGTTTCGGGTTTTGTCAATCTGTTTTGGCGCGAAGGTTCTTGTTCCTCAATGATGGCTTCCAATTGCTCGGATAGCTGTTGGCGAATAACCATTTCCAAATCATCCCAGTGTTCCAGATCGCAATCCAAGACGATCTTATCGTAGCGGACGTAAGTGTCTGGTGGCACCAAATCCGACAGGACCTTATCCAGGACCCGAGGGATATGATCGGTACCGAGCAGCGACAATCGTTCCGCCAGGGCATGATAATCCTGATCCGCCTGTGCAGGCGTATTGAATTCCAGCTCCAGCTGTCGAATGATATGTTGCTGCCCGTTTACCATTTACTTTAGAATGTTATCGTAGTTGTGGCTACACTTGCACAAGTCGTATCCCGATCAACGGCAATGGCTCGTACCACATATCTTCTGCTGAAGTCCAATGTCACCGCACCTGAGGCTTGATCGCCCATCGTGATAGCTGGTAGTAACCACTCGGTCATCCACATTACATCGCGGCCATTGGAGTTTTGCGCGAAGAGGAAGATCTCCTGCGTGTTCACCTCCGTTCCAATTTCAAATGGTGTTGGCTCCACGCACAAGCGCTGTTCTGGTAAGCTCGGGTTACAACGATCACGAATCACGCTGTTGTAAGCAGGCAAGATGGCACGGCCCTCAAATTGCTCTTGATTGTTGCGACTTGAGCGTTCAAACACCTGGCTACCGCTTTGTGTGTAAATCCAGTTGCGCTCATAATCATGTCTACCTTGTACGGCTCCGGAGAAGCGCACCAAAAGCTCCATCGAGTATTGGTGACAATCGTAATGCTCAACGCGAAGAGTTGTGAAACCATCCACACCGGCAGCATCGTAAGTCAAGGTCAGAATTGGATGTTCAGGTGTACCGAAAACAGGCTCTAAGACGGAACGGATCAATTCATTCGCCTGAGGAATACGCTGGTTCCAGAAACTGGTGAAGGCTCCAGCAGAGTTTAAGTTTCCATTCGGGCTGAGTATCTCTGTTAACTGAGCCAATTGGCTATCGGTAAAGCTCACAATTTGGTTCGGCTGATCACCAATTACCGTTAGGTTAGCTGCTTGCAGTTCAACATTGAGGTAGCGAATACCCGTTGCTGGGTTACGCTGGATCCAGAATGGGTGGCCAGATTCACGGGTGATACCGTTACAAGGCAAGCCACATGGCTGTTCACAGGTAATGGCTTCTGCCGTGAAGGTTCGCTCACAAGCAGGATCGCTGCTATCTTGCACTACCACTTCGCCTCCTTGTCCACTTGGGAAGCTGGCAAAACCAACGTTTTCACCTACCGGCACCTCATAAGTCTGCCCGTTCGCAATTACACGGTAAGGTGGTCGACCGCCATTGATGAATACTTCTACCCGGAAGTTAGCTCCGTCGGCATCACAGACGCTCGCACCTGGATCTATAGATAACGGTGGTAGGAGTTCTACCGTACGGCGTACGGAGATCGTACCTTCTGCATCGCGAATTTGGATAGCATCTCCGTTATTAACTGAGACTGTACCCTCACCCAAGGCATTCCAGGTCACCCCGCCATCAGTAGAATAGTCATAAGGTGGTGTACCGCCACTCGGGCTAATCAGGATCTCTCCCGTGAAGTTTGGCGTGGTACAGCCCACCTGTTCCCAACTGAAACTTGGTGGTTCCTTCGGCAATACAAACTGTATCGGAGCACAATCTGAGCAACACAGGTATGGCAAATAGAAATCAGCTATCACAGTACCTGGGGCCAGGTTAGCAAAACGGCCCAGGGTATCATTTTCATCGGCAGGAAGCGCGAGATCAACATCACCGCGTTCGTTAGCGGAAGTGACAATTATCTCTCGGCTTTCAAAGCCTACCATATTGACTTCCAAACGAGCAGGCAGGCTGTTGACCTGGATGGTATAGTTGCCATCAAAATCAGTAGTAACACCATTGGTTGTGCCTACTTGGACGATGGTAGCACCCGGTAAGGCCTGACCATCAACTACGACCTGACCACGAATTGTGAAGTTCCCTTCCTGAACAGGAATATCATCTGGTTGATCCTCGCCATGGTACACCATCACGAAGGTACCGCCCATTGGCACACCAGCTTTGTGCTGTAAGCCTGGATGATCATCAGCGAACTTACTGAAGAGTAGTCGCTCCCGTACTTTGTCCAGACGGTCTTGATATTCATCGAAGATACGCTGGAAAGATTCCAGCTTACAAGCGTACAGAATCATGTCCATCTGATCAGAAAACTCCTCTACGTCAATCTGCTCAGATTCGTTTTCACCATTCGTACGTACATCATTGCTGATCTGCAGCGCATAATTATTTAGTGCCTGCATCAAGCCCATCACGGCATTGTGCTGTAGCCGGAAGGCATCCATGTCTAATTGCGACAGCTCAGTAGGTACTAATTCTGCGAGGCGTACTAGATTAAAGATAAACAGTACGTGATAGATATAAGCGGTATCCAAGCCTCCGAGGTACGGTGCTGTAGCCGTATGCCGGCTTAGGTTATCTTCATAGTAAGCACCAACAGAATCGTCGAAGTAGCGGAAATTCGGTGCACAAGCTTGGAGGAATGGTAACTGCGGAATTCGCGTGCCAAAGATACCCGGAGGTGTCTCACTCGGCAAGATTGGTGTGAGGTAGAATCGCTTAATCGTTTCGCAAATCTGGCACACCAGTTCTTCGCGGAAGGCCTGATACAGTGCATCCAAATCCTGGAAGTGGCATTCTGCTACGTCAGCTGGTAATGGGATGGTATCTCCATTGAAACCAGACTTCAGTGCTACCACATCAATAGGTAATCTGCTGCGCTCTTTCTGCTCTAATATTTCGTTGAGAACTAGCACATAGTTTTGGCCAATGTGTCCTTCAATCCGTAGGAAATTATTGGGCTCTAAGTCGTACTGCAATGGGAATCGAACGAAGAGATCGGTCGTATTCCAGGAATCAGAACGATAGCCCAGATTATGTCTTGCTTTACCTTGGCGGCTCAAGTGGTAGCTCCACTGTTCGTAGAGCGGTACTGGCCGATAGTGATAAGGAATGGCTTTACGCGAAAGCGGACCTCCTAATAAGCTAGGTGTAATTTTGATAGCTGTTGCCAAACGAGGACGAAAAGCCGTCAAAATCTGTGGCCGTAGGGTAGCAAAATTAGTGATCGGACGCAAAGTACCCGGCTGGAAAGACGTAAAGGAAGGCCGAACGGTTTCCACGCCAGTGGTAAAGCCTCCTGTAATCGGTCTGACCGTATCAATAATTGGGCGTACGCCACCGATGATACTGCCTGGACGATTTCCAATGATACTTCCAGGAAGGTTTCCTACCAGCGTATTCACGTTAGGCGGTAGTTCCAATTCCTGTACCAAAGTTACCAGGCGAGCAAATAGTAATCGTAGCTCTGCCAGTGCTCCTTGCTGCCGAGTAAAGAGTGGCGATGGCACGAAGCTATGGCGGTAGCTATCATCAATTGGGTCTGTCCCCATATTGCCCAAGAACAAGTGTCGCTTGAACAATCGGCTATCCGGACAACACAACCCCAGCACCTCCAACCCTCGCAGGCGGAATTCCTCGTACGCTTGGATAATGGTATCTAAGTGATCATAGAAGTATTGGTACCAGAGGTATTGTCCGTTGGTCTCAATACTACCATCATACAAGTAGGACCAGGAAGAATCCAGGTTAGCAAAAGGGTTCGTATTGAAATCCGTCAATAGCGGCGCAAAGGCTTGGTGTGCTTCACTAAGTGCATTGGCTACTCCCTCCACTACTGGCTGACTCATGGCCAACTGGAAGGCAGAGAAGATCGAGGTGGTACTGCCCAAGTTAGTGGCTGCTACGTCAAAACGTGGAAGTTTTAGCGTAGGCAAATCCAGGCGACTACTCATCGAATCGGCGATGCTGAAGTACGCCTCAGCTTCCGGCCCCAATGCTCGAATACGTGCCTGCAGTAAATCAATGTCTTGCCGGCGAATCAGTAATGGACGAATATTTGCCGTTACGGTAGTACCCTTATCATTACAGGAGTTCGGAGAACAGTTTCGGTTGCTCTCAGCCTCACACTCCAGGAATAACACCAATATTTTTTCACCACCCTCTCCTGGTGCTTGATTGACGCCCTGTAGAAAATCCCTCGATACCCGAACTGCAGTGGGATCGTCATTGCGATCAGCAGTAAGCTCCCACATAGGGAACGGAACGAAAGGATCACTGCCCGTACCAAACTCTCGGTAAGGCAAAGCATCTGGCACCTCATAAGGGCGATACCATTCTAGTGCCTGCTGCACTCCCCAACTAATGAGGAAGCCCTGCGAAGTGACGCCACAGCCTTTACTTATGCTAATGCTATCACCACTATCGGCGATACTAGGCTCCAGACCACACACGATACCGATACCAATAAGGTTGGTCCGCGTCAGGCGTTCCTGCTCGTCGAGGTAGTCAAAAAGCTGATTGAGATGCTCATTGGAAAGCACCTGATTGGCTTCAAATAATGGATAGGAAATGTTTACTGGTAACATGTCACTTGAGGGCTTTAGAGGGTACCAAGAATGGTGTTATCTAATCGAACGGGATTATCGTCATTACCGTCATCACAATCGTGTAGGGTGGCAGTCGGATAGATACTGGTAAGCTCACCGAAAATGCGTAGTAGCACCTCGTGGCGATACGCCACCGTTATCCAATCGCCGTAGTATACTTGCCAGCGGCTAAGAAGGTCAGCCCAGCGCTCATCGGTACTCTCTAAGTCCGAAAGCGGGCACAGCTGAGGATCATTAACCAATGCAATACTTAAGTCGTTACGGAAAGGCTGCCAGACATCCGTTTCAATTCTGGCTTGTAGTGCCTCCAGATCAGTCAGATCGGCTTCTTCATCTACCAGGCGACTGATCCAGCGGCGGTAGCGGTCACCGAAGTAAGACAGCATCATCTCCGCGCAATAGCAGTTATTGGCCTGGCCGCTTACTTCCGCCAACCACAGTTCCGTCTGTCGCTGCAACTCAGTGCCAAGCGGCTGCCAAAGGAAGTTATTGTTCTCTTCTAACCAGCTGCACCATGCTTGCTCAAAACGATCAAACTGGAAAGCCTGTACTGCTGATTCTACGAAGTGATTCAATAGTTCTTCGCGAATGGCATCCCAGCCATCATCTGAGTTGAGACATGGGAAGTCAGCAGCTTGTAGTGGATCAAACAATACCCGTAGATCCGTTGTCCAAGCGTCAAATGGCCGGTACAGGAGCAACTGCGGCTCTATCCAAGGCTGGAATAAAGCATCGAATCCGTCATACAGTTCTTCTGCACAATCACAGGTTGACGTTGCCTCGGGATCCAAGCCCTGATATTGCTGCAGCAGTGCGACCAAGCGGCTAAAAATCGGCGCGCACAGGTCTTTTTCTACTGTACGGTTACCCACCCAGCAGATCTTAGGCAGCAGGTGGGAAGGTGTTTCCCGACGAATCGTCTGATCCGCAAAACGCCGTAAATCGATATCGTAGCTGAATGGCTCTAAACTACCTTGCAACACATAAGTGATACGGAAGGAATAAGGATCCTCCTCTCCGCAATGCGTGCAATCATCGGGTAAGCAAACCGACATCAACGGGCTACCCGGGAATACCGGACGAAGCAATAGATGTTCAACCGGGAACAAGCGTTCCTTAGCCAGCACCTCTGTGCAAAAATCAATCACATCGGTAGGCGTGACGCCACCCGGTAGCTCGGCAAGGGTATTGCCATTTTCGTCTTCTAGAATATCATCTCCACTGCCATTGGTCGTGTAGCGACTAGGATCGGTGCTATTCGCAATTATATCTCCGATTAATAGCCAAGTAGCATCCTCGGCTGCCTCACCGGTGGTAGCAGTGATTAAGGTCTCTTCTTGGAGTAGTAAGCCAAGGCCACCACTCGTAGGATCAGTTAGCGTAAAGCGCGCTTCGAAGGTGCCCATATTGTTGGTGATGTTCACTTCGAAATACGCCAGCAGCGTTTCCATACCCAACAATCGCGAAATACGATCGGTAATTCCAGCCTGATTACGAGGATCACACCAGCGCTCTGGATAACGGTAATTGAAAGCACGTCCGCGATCGGCACTGATGCGAGGATAGAAGCGCAAGAAGCGGATCTTATCTTGAATCAGTTTGCTTTGGCTAAAGGGCACCCGATCCGAATTGGCGTGCAACATCAACGCATAATCTTTGAATTGCTCTCCGAAACGAGCCAACATATGATCCAGGAAGCGGTTGCGTCGATCCTCGAATACACTTTGCGACTCGGTGATCGAGCGTAGATTTCCTTCTGTTGCACTACTCGTCACCAAGGCTGCATAATCTGCAATCTCCGTTGGGCTGGTAGTGGCATCGAAGAAATGTGTGAAGTACGTACGATCGACGGTTTCATCGGTAGAGAACAGGTCTGGCGTATGGGCCAGCTGCTCCGTCATATCAGCTAGAAGCTGCTCAAATGGCAGCAGGTATCCTTTCAATTGTTTAGCCAATGCCTGGCGCTCTTCCGATGCACGTAGAGGCAATCCATCCGTACCAATACCATAAGTTAGTGGTAAAGTATGCTGAACAGGCACAAAGGAAGATAGATCACGATAGTTACCTACTGGAATAGGAAAGTCGCGCTCTGCCAATGGCAGTTTACCACCAATATCCGCACCGCGTAGCTGCGCCAGAATTGCTCTGACTTCATCCATACGAGCGAGAAACGGCAAACCGTTTTTGTAGAACAACACCCGCGAAGCCTCCTGATAAAGCTGGGCGATATGCAGTGGCCGGATAGGAATACTCCAACTGTGAGATGGCATAATTGGAATCCCATCGTCATCGTAGCGGGTGAACTGCACATTCTGGATAGCTACCACTCCTGGGATATCCATCAGCTTATTGTACAGGTCTGAAATATGGATAATGGCTCTAAGCTGAGCCGCTTCCAGTTCTTCTTCTTTGATAAAGCCGTTTTCCAATGCAGGCCCCAGGAAGATCTCTTCGGTAGCAATACCTTCTGCCACCAATTCTGACAAGGTGTGGAAGGGCACGCGTGGATTGAAGTGGTTTTCAATCAGGTAGAAGATATTGGCCAATACAAATTCAATGTCTGCATCTGGCGATACTTCTACATCCGCACAAAAGGCGACATCTTCGGTTCGGATACCTTCTATGCGGCAATAGTCTTCACCCAGGTTCCGAACCTGGTGCAATTGATGACGGGCGTTAGCCACTGCTTCTTCGATAGCTAAGAGCTTGCGGCGATAACGATCTACCAAACCTGCAGAGGAAGCATCCTCAAAGATCATTGACCTCAACTGTGCTACATCCAGCGCTCGTTTCACTCCCTCACGAGGTGAGAAGAATCGCAGCGGCACGCTGTTTAGCTCTAGTACATGATCATTGCCTCCTACGGAGAATGGGATGACTAGATCCAAGTAGAAGACATTGCGCCATCCCTGTGCTAAGCCGGCATTATCTACATCTTCTGCCGTTGTCCGATCACGAGAGAAACGAGTCACTCGTATACCTTGATCCGTCGGCTGGCCTTCGTCAGCTGTATCATCATTATCCATGGCCAAGGCAAAGCTTGGGTCGGTAGAGGTGAAAAGGGCGTACAGTTCCGGATCATCCTTTGCCCAGTCGGGGAAACGGATCTCTATGGTCAGCGGTGCCAGGTCAGGCTCGCCAATATCTACATTTAGGGTCTGTACTAGCTTGCGGTTATTTAAGTCCCCCAGCTCTGGGTCGAGCTCTAGCTGTAGGAGTACATCGTAAAGTCCCTTTACAAATACGGGATGCTCATGGCCTCGAATCATCTGATCTTTAGGCAGCAGTCGCCATTGGGGAGCATGGTACAGTTCGCTATCCTTGCATTCCGCGTAAACAGTAGTCTCACAAGCGCATTCTTTGCACAGTAGCCAGGCATTTCTCAAGCGTGGCAGATCAATCAAGCTGCGGCGAAAATCATTTACCGTTACCGGGTTATTAGTCAGAATCCGGCGGGCAGTGAATAGCGCCTGTCGGAAGCTGATGTAACCACTCTCTTCGGTCAGGATATCAGCAATATCAAAGCCAGTGCGGTAGCCCAGTTCACTGATGGCATAGGTGAGTGCCTCCAGCAAGGTAACGCCAGGGTCGTGGGCATTGTAGTCGGTCCATTGCTGGTTACCCAACTCTTCAATGGCCTCAAAGCCAGCTGCGCGTAAAGCCTGATAGTTTTCAGCTTCCGGCAACTGTGCATCTTTCAATATGGTCAGGGTCTGATCACTCATCTGCCGGGATTATCATTAATGATGGTATTAGGTGTTGTTATTTCGGCATCCAGGCGTAGTTGTGGCTGGCAGCCACAATCCTCCGTCCATTCTGCTTCCGGCGCGTCCTGGATGATATCTATCACATGATTTCGTGCAGATACCAGAATAGATACCTGCTTAGTAGGCTGAACCATTTCCACATCCTGCTGGGCAGTATCGAGGGTATGGCTCAACTTAAAGTCTTCTACATAATCCACGTAAGGGCGCTCCTCCACAAAATTCACGAGCACTGACTTGAAGACTTTACCTCCGAATTCGATTTCTGCTCCACTACCACTCGCCCAAGGGGAAAGGAAGTCGATGATCTCCTGATTAAGGAGTTCTTCGTAGAATGTCTCATCCAGGCCATCGAACAGGCGGACTTTAAAATCAGCCAGGACGGGTTCGAAAATGGGGTTCCGAACGTGAAGCGTAGCTTGGCAAGACATGCGTTTGCGCAGAAAGTCCGACATCGACTCTAAGTCCGCTAGACTTAGGTATGGTCGCAGTACGTCCACTGCTTCCTGGTTTCTGATATCCGCTACGCCTACGATGGTCACATGACCTGGAGCCAGCTCGCGATAGATCGGAGCAGGACTACTCGACTCATAGCGCAGGTGGTTCAGAGATTTGATCTTGTGAATCTGTGGAAACTCCTGGAGCAATAGACGCTCATAGTCCCACATATTGATCGCCCGATCTTTATGGCGTAGACGTTCGCTGGTGCGCGTATAAAAATCAGCTGGCTCTTCAGCAGCGGCACCTCCGAAGGTAGCATAGGGTTGTTCTACCTTCTTTACGGATCCAGATGCCTGGCGCAACTTAGCAATGGTACCCGCAGGTAAGGGGAGTGCTCCCAACTGTGGGTCGTTGTTATTATCGATTTGCTGGACTGCCATGCCTTGCTGGTGCACACCTACGATCTGGTTTACCGCATCAACGGCGCTTTCCACAGTGGCGCGAATCCAAGCTTTTCCGGTAGGCAGTAGCGAGTTATCTTCTGTGATGTCGGCGGGTATACTTAGCCGTACCAGGCCACTTTGCAGGAGGCCTTTCGTACCATCGCTTACATCACCATCAGCGAAAGCTACCCACTCGTCATTGCTCAGGTACCACCAACGTAGATGCTTAGCTGGCTTGGCCATCAAAGGGTCTGCCGATCCGGCGGATACTTGTACGAGTAAGGACAGCACTTGCGGTGCATCTAGTCCCTCTACACCAATGTGCCATTCACCACCATCTTTTCCGATGTTATTGATCGGTCCATCCGCGGTTGTCGTGTTGGTTTGCGGAACCAAATGCGGGAGTAAAGGCGTAGTACCAGAAGTAGGTACTTTTTCTGCCTCCCCAAAAGGATGGAGGTGGAAGAAATTGGCCGTTAGCCCGGCGTAGGTATTGGGGTTTGAGAGATTGATTTCCTGGGTAGCGGAATAGGCTAGCTCAATTCCGAGCATCTGAGGCTCGTACAGCACTTTGGGTAGCGCAGGGGTTGTTCCATTACCTTTTGCGTAGGCTGCTAACGCCAAAGCGTAACCACTATGCCCCCAATCTCCATTCAGCGAAAACCGTAGGAATCCGGCTGAATCTTGTGCCGAATATGGGACATTAATCCCAAAGTCAGGAGCAATCAAATGATCACTGGTCAAACTAATGGCAGTATTTCCAGTTAACTCAACAGCATTGTTTGTTCCCGAAACTAGTATACTTCTATCTTCATCCGCTACACTTGTCCAATCGCCAGCCGCTAGTATACTTAAACTAGTACTACCGGCCTCCTTGAAATAGGTATTTGTAGGGAAGTCATCCTTCCAGGTCGCATTCAATTGAATAATGGCCTCCTTTTGGAATATCTCCTTATCACCAATCACGAATACCGCCCCGTTACCAGGTGCTGGGCCAAAGGGGAAGAAAGGCTTGCTAGCATCCAGTGGTCCTGTAGAGCCACTAAGAGCGATATCTCGCATACCGGTTGCAGCCACATTCAAGCTAACAGAGCTTGCACTTAAATTCTTCAATGCCTGGTATGGGAAAAGCGCTCCATTCTCATGGACCAATTCGGCCTTCAACACCGGAAAATCAGTGTTGAAACTTCCACCGTGAGCTTTGGCATCATAGGGCAAAATAGCAGGCTCATCTCCTTCTATAGTCCACTGCAGGCCATAGCGGTTATCTGGGGCGGGGAGAGACCCAACTGTCACCTCGCGCTCATACCATTCCTTTTCGGTCGTAAGACTTACTTTGAACTTCACCCCAGCCAGCGCACTCATATTACTGCCATTGAAGGCAAGCGTCACGGTACGTGTACCTTGGCGCATATACAGGTAGTTAGAAGCGATAGCAAAACCAATGCGAGCTTCTGGTATTTGAACCTGCCATTTATTACTACCACCGACGGCCCGATTCCCGAAGGGATGCCAGCGGCCATCTGCTGTAGTGAGTTCTTCTTCTCCGAGTCCATCAGCAGAGTTGCTCACCGTTGCTGCGAAGTAACGATTAGCATCCGCATTCCGGTAGATTGGTCGCTCGGGATCACCAAATTGGTAAATGGACGGATTGGCTGGCGCCTTGAAAATGCTGCGCAGTTCAGTGACCTTGGCCTTGTTGGCAACAAAATCTTCCTTTGCCGCAAAAATGATCTCTTGGCCGGTCTCGTCTTTGCCCGCCTTAAACTCTGTTCCCGCCGCTAGAAGGTGACTTTCAACGTGCTTAGCCAATTCAATGGCCAAGAATGCCTCATGCGGTTTAGTTGGAATAGGTTTCAAGCGCAATACCCGCTCGTAGTAGAAGCGCAAATGACGATCGGTAAGTGTATTTAGATACGCTTGCTCTTTGCTTAGCAGACGCAGGAACGCCAAGAACAAAGCAAAGTGTGGCTCGTGCTTACTCCAATTATGTAACAAGTCCTGCAAGGCCTTTTCCGCCTCTTTGACGGCAAGGTTATAAGCTTGTAGAAACTGCTCATACACACTCGTAAAGAAGAAATGACGAACCGCGAACTTTACTGATTCCGCCACCGATGGATCAGGACCGAAAACAGTATCGTCAGCTGCAATACCAGCTAAATAGGTGGCCCAATCTGTTTCTCCTTCCGATAGCCAATCGTCCGTGAAGATTAGCTGTGGTCCTGGCGCGGTATAGAAATCTTCGGTCGCTACCAAATCAGCTCCCAAGACTCGAATGTTTGATAAGTCCGAGCTTAAGGTCGTTTGACCATTGTCTAGTAATGTAGCGGTGGCATGCTTGTGCCAAGCTACCCATTTTGCTAGTGCTGGTGCCAGGAACTTATTGACGCGATTGCGCAGTACTTCCTTCACCACCAAATCATTTGGTAGAAGGCGAATGTGACGATCCAGCTGCCAACAAAGGGTAGTAAACAGATCGAAAAGATGATTGAAATGCTCGCGCAAATGTAGCTCACTTGCAGGGCTACCATCCTGATACTCTAGCTTCTGAAGCTCGATAAATAGTGTACGGCTCGCTGCTCGAAAATCATCTACTGGAGCTGCGGCCAGATTGGCTAGAACAATGGCGGGGTTGGCACTCCAGAATTCAGTCCAGTCGCCATCAGGAGCATTGGTATGGTTATAATATTTGACGAATCGCGCATAATCTCGTGCAAAGACGATCCAATCA
>CAJXOS010000144.1 GCA_913057725.1 uncultured Lewinella sp. | reverse complement strand
CTGAATCAAAAGAGGGAAATTAATTTTTGACGAGCATTCAGTAGAAAAATAATGCGATAGTGTGCGGGTGAGATGCACAAGAGCATCTGCTTAAACAATTGCAAAGGTACGCCAAAAATGAATGGTGCGCACCTAATTTTTTGATTTTCAGTGCTTAGGAGTGTGCGTTTTTAGTTCAACCAAAAAATATTTGCTACTTCATGCAATAGACCGATGAGCAGATCGTTTTCTTATCATCCTAGCAAACAAAAATTCCCGCTACCTATAGCATTGGATTATTACTTTGTTTTCGCCGAGTAAACTACACCAACCAAAGCATACAAAATGTCCATTAATTGGACGCTAATTTGTGTTATGCTACTGGCTCAGATGGCGTAGTAGCTCGTGCTAACAAAGACTGATATCCCCAAAAAACCGAGCCGGTTTGAGCAAACCTCCCGGCTCCACTAAATTTGACTATACTAACCTAGTATATACGAGGCACGAACCATTGAGAGAGTAGTTTGAATCATCAGCAGCAGGTGTACGTTCAGAGGAACGGGCCTGCTGCCTTTTTTTGTGCCTCCCTAAAAAAAATACTAACTTACCTAATGACTTTTTTCCAAAACCCACGTCTGTAAGAGTGGACGGTAATAAAAGCCTGATTTTTTTCATTGGTGCGTTCAAATATGCCGCCCACATTATCAGATAAATCAAAAAAATACAAATGGATTTAACTAGCCTCATTCAAAGTCAAGTATCAGAAGGGTTGATTGACCAACTAGCCGGACAACTAGGCGGTGCTGATCGTGGCCAAACTGCCGCGGCTACAACTGGCATTCTTTCTACCCTACTAGGTGCAATGGCCCGCAACGCTTCTACACCAGATGGTGCGGCTGCCCTAAACAACGCCCTAGAACGCGACCACGACGGTAGCATTCTTGATGATGTAATGGGTATGGTAACTGGCCAAAATAATGCTCCAAGCGCTCGTACAACCAACGGTACAGGCATCCTTGGACACATTCTTGGTAACCGCCAAGGTGGTGCTGTGGATATGATCAGTAAGATGAGTGGCCTTAACTCTGGCCAAACTGGCGACCTGATGGCTATGCTTGCACCTGTAGTAATGGGTATGTTGGGTAAAACCAAGCGTGATCAAGGCCTTGATGCTGGTGGAGTTACCGATCTATTGACTGGTTTTGCTAAGCAAGAGCAAAGCAAGAACCCTGCAATGAGCATTATCACTGGCTTCCTGGATGCTGACGGCGACGGTAGCATCATCGACGATGTTGCAGGTATGCTAGGTAAAGGCTTACTAGGTGGCTTATTCAAGCGCCGCCGCTAATATGCTAGATCTTGCTCGGTGATCCTCTTCGCTGAGTTAAGCATAAAATGATAAGGGGGAAGTTGGAGTCGAACGTATTCGAAACGTTGTCCTTCCAACTTCCCCCTTTCTATTCTAGCCAACTGGGAACGGGCTTTGTTTAACCGTCGTAGCTAATTCGGTAGATGGCATTAGCGAAATCATCAGATACCAACATAGAGCCATCAGGAAGGAATTCTAGATCAACCGGCCGGCCCCAGGCATCATCATCTTCTTCATCTAGCCAGCCTTCGGCGAAAGGCGTATAACTCACTGCGTTTTGGTTTTCATCCAAAACTACTTGGGTGATTCGATAGCCTGATTTCTTGCTGCGGTTCCAACTACCGTGCTCCGCAATTAATACGCGCATTTTATAGTCCGCTGGGAACATGTCTGCAGTGTAGAATTCTACTCCCAGTGGAGCTACGTGTGCACCTAGGTTTTGGACTGGAGCTTTATAGTCGGCACAGTCTTTTCCTTCTCCAAATTCTTCATCTGGCAGGTCGCCCTGGTGGCAGTATGGATAACCAAAGTGTTCGCCATCGCTACTAGCGTGGTTAAGTTCACAAGCAGGTATATCATCGCCCAACATGTCGCGGCCATTATCCGTAAACCACAGTTGCTGATCTTCGGGATGCCAGGTGAAGCCTACGGTGTTGCGTACACCGTGTTGTACAACCTCTAGGTCTGTACCATCTGGGTTCATTCTGGTAATGCTCGCAAAAACTTCATCCTCTGATTCGCAGATATTACAAGGCGCACCAACGGGTACATAAAGCTTTCCGTCAGGACCAAAAGCGATGTATTTCCAGCCGTGGTGACGCTCGGTAGGGAATTGATCATAGACGACCTCGGGAGTGCCAGGGTTGTCCAGTTTATTCTCAATATCCGTGAATTTCAGAATCCGGCTTACTTCTGCCACGTACAAGTCACCATCGCGGAAGGCAACACCATTCGGCATTTCCAGATCTTCTGCAAGGGTATAGCGTTCGTCGGCTACAAAGTCACCGTCGGTGTCTCGTAGGGCATATACTTTACCCTCTCCGCGGGTGCCAACAAAGAGTGTTCCGTTCGGCGAGTAGCACAAGGAACGGGCATTTTCAAGACTATCAACAAAGACTTCAATCTTGAAGCCATCAGGTAAGCTGATACGATCTATTGGTAAATCCGACTGTGGTTTGAGTGGATTCTTAATAGGTGGATTCACTGGCCCACAGGCCGTGAGGATACTCAGACTGAGTAAGAAAATAAGGTAACGCATGATTGTAGATATGAGTAGGTCAGTTACTACAATGAAATACAAAAGCCGGTGGAATGTTCAGTGGCGTAAAGTTGATCTTTACTTTTGGGAATACCTCTTCGTACATCGACTTTAGAATGGTCGAATAATGTACCTGTGCATACCTGCCATCTGGTGCCAAGTGATTACTGCAAGTGGATACGATGCTCTTGGCTAGGTCTTTGGGTAGAATTACAAAAGGAATAGCGGAGATGATATGATCTGCCTTTTCCCTGTCGAATTCGCGTAGGTAGTCAGCAATATACTCGGCGGAATCTTCAATTACTACTAAGCGATCATCATCGATCTTGCGTAGTAGCTCGCAAAAATTTGCTTGAACTTCAAAAGTCAATAGGCGGGCATCCGGACGCATTTTTTTTAGGATATGGCGAGTTAGTACTCCATTTCCCGCGCCTAGTTCCACGATTAATGTGGCCTTCGAAAAGTCAATACCTTTCAGCATGGCCTGACATAGAAAGCGCGAACTTGGCGTCACGGTACCTACTGTCTTGAGGTTTTTGATGCTCTCGCGCAAAAATTTCATCTTGTTCATTCCACTCTAGTCTCTGCTGTCAATCACTGTAGCCAATACGTATCTCCTGCACGTTCAAGCAGGTGTATGGCCTTGCTCAAAAGTAAGGAATTATTTCGGGCCCACTAGGTGATGGCTGTCACCAGATGGCCATTAGCGACGTAGGAAAGCTTGTAAATCAGGGTATTCATCGGTGTAGCTGCGAACTTCGTCTTTGTCTAGTCGCTTCCCATATAAAAATGGAACTACATAGGCTCCTCGGTAGCCAGCAGCTAGCAAAGAACGACGAAAATCTGCCGCCGCTCGATAGCTGGAAAATGCACCAGCAGTGTAACGATAGTAAGGAGAACCTCCCGCTTTTTCAACCATAACGTCGCTGCGGCCACTGAGGTCTTCATTGTCGTAAGTGCGCTGAACGGCAGCAACCTGTACTTTGTAGCAAAGGCTTTGATCCGCAGCAATCAGAGATGGTCCCTTGGTATTACTTACACCAATAATTGGTGCGCTTCTGCTTGGGAGTGGACTTTCTTGTGGTGCTATATGTGCAGCCAAACTATAAGTCGAGTTTCCGTGCGCAAGTGCGCGCAGGAAAATTTGATCACTTGGCACTCCTGCAGATTCCAGACGTCGGACGAGTGGCCCCATCGCCTGCATCGCATCATACAATGTTGCCGTTAGTGATCCACCCGCCTGCTGAGGTACATAGCAAGTGACTATAAGGTGATCTCGAGAATTGGTTCGATAAGTATTAAGCACGCTTCCAAGCCAAGTGGGCTCAGTAGCAATGCTGGCTAAATCTCGGTAATCGCTTTGCCAGGTGCTACCCACAGGAGTCTCCACAACGGGTGGGGGAGTGGTAGTGATCTGTTGTTGTGGTTCTTCAATTGGTGTTGACGGGGTAGTTGTCGGAGCTGGAGGAGGTGGCGGAACAAACGCTGTTACCGGCGGCTCCATCTCTTGCCGATACTTGGTGAAGTAAGCTAAGTAAAGGTCTCGCTGTCCATAACCATCTTTACGAGCAGAGGCGAAGTAGCCAGTAAAGCCATCGCGAGCTAATAAAAAGTGGCTGTCATCAGCTGCAGAGTTAATGGGTACACCTAAGTTTTCTGGTTCAGACCATCGTCCAGCCTCTGGTACGAAAACGGAGCGAACAACATCCAAACCTCCAAGTGATCTCCGACTGTCATTGGTGCTGAAATAAAGCGTCATACCATCGCGAGCCAGGAACGGAGTAGTTTCATCAAAGGCCGTGTTGATTTGTGACCCCAGATTTTCTGGAGTAGTCCATTGCCCATTCCGAAAGGCGGAGCGATAGAGATCTAGACCTCCATAACCACCAGAACGCCGGCTAGCGAATATGAGCAAGGTGTCGTAGTAGACATACATTGCCTTATCGCCACCTTGAGCATTGACGGGGGCTAGGAAAGGAGTAGTGGTAAGGCTACGTTCCTGACTAAAAGTATCTGCAAATATTTCGCCTCTTTCCCAGTTCCAACCTTGATAATACAGCAGCACATTACCGTTTCCGGTGAAGCCGATTAGGGATTCGTGCTGCGGACTATTCAGTAGGCTGTGCATCGGTTGGGCCGCTTGCCATTGCCCTCCGGTGAGCTCGGTGCTATACATGTCACTCAGGTGGAGGCCATATTTCTCATCTGTCTGGGTGTTCTTATTTCTAGGTCCGCCACTATTCCCAGGACGGATGCTGGAGAAATACAATCGCGAGGAACGATTTGGGCTTGGAACTGGCCCAAATTCATCAGCTGTCGTATTAATCCTTGGCCCCATGTTTTCTACTATAGCTTTGGCATCCCGGTAAACAAGGCGTAGCCCGTTATCGCATCGGCGAATAGCCTCGATGATCATCGCCCGGTTGGGGTGATCAGACCGAAGTGTGCGAAGATAAATTTTGTAGAAGGAGGCAGCTTCTCCGAACTGTTGCTGCGCATGGAAGATGCGGGCCTGGTACAGCCAGCATTCTGGATAAGGAGATTTGTCCTCGGCGGTGAGTGCCGTCAGTAGCTCCTGCGCACTATTAAGGTCATTTAGTTGGTAATGACATACGGCCAGCAGGAAACGGCTCTCTTCATCATTACGTACAAGCTGCCGTGATCGCTGGAGGGTGCGAATGGCGTCTTCATAATGCTCGGCAGCAATGTAGGCCTTCGCTTCCTCTTTTAACTCTTGCTTGCTTTGGCCCCAGCTGGTGATAGCCAGCAAGCACAAAGTTGCGATCAATAGCAGTTTCTTATACGGCATAGCCTTGTTTTACTCAAAGAATGCCTCTAGTCTATTTGGCTACTTTAAGACTTAGATCGAGGCTAACGGCAGAGTGCGTCAGAGCACCTACAGAGATAAAGTTAACACCAGTCTGAGCAATCTTACGCACGGTGTGAATATTTACCCCGCCTGAGGCTTCTGTTTCAAAGCGTTTGTTGATTACCGCTACGGCCTCCGCCAGAATAGGTAACTCAAAGTTGTCGAGCATGATTCGGTCTACCTTTCCGGCACCACCTTCCAATACTTCGTATAGCTCTACTAGGTTTCTAACCTCAATAGTAACGGGTAGAGAAAGGCCGTTGCTGGCCTGGTAGGCAGCTACTTGCTCGATTGCGGCAGTAATACTTCCACAAGCATCGATATGGTTGTCCTTAACCATGATCCGGTCGTACAAACCATCACGGTAGTTATGGCATCCACCTAGTCGAACCGCCCATTTTTCAATGAAACGCAGATTAGGAGTAGTCTTGCGGGTGTCAAGTATCTTAACTGGTAAATCTTCAATCTCAAACTTGAAGCGGTTGCTCAAAGTGGCTATACCACTCATGCGCTGCATAGTATTTAATACGAGACGCTCTGCTTTTAGGAGAGCCTGTGTATTGCAGCTTACTTCAAAAGCAATGTCGCCATAGCTCATGTTCTGCCCGTCTTTGATGTTGATAGTCATCTCAGAAGTCGGGTCCACATGCTTGAAGATGCGTTCAGCGATAGCTGTACCAGCCAGGATGCCAGGATCCTTTACCAGTAAATTAGCTACTGAGCGGTCATCTGCAGGGATGCAGGCTAAAGAAGTATGGTCGCCGTCGCCTATGTCTTCTGCTAGTGCACGAACGATGAAATCCTCAATCTGTGCTTCCAGTTTGGGGTCCAGTGTATCAGTCATTTCGGTCTTATTTGCTAGAACATTACGCCCAATCGAAGGACGATGCTGTTTAGTTTTCCTTTTGAATCTTCTTCTGTTTCACGGCCATTGCTTACAAGCAAGGTGTTTTTGTCTTTTGTAACATCGGTAAAGCCTGTTTGAAAGGCGATGCCGCCTACAATAGCTGTACTAGAAGACACGGTGTACTCAGCGCCCGCTCCAATACCCCAAGAGATGTTGAGCAGGTTTACAGCAGACTGGATGTCGAAGTCCTCCTCACTATCTACTGCAGCGTCATTTAGGATGTTTCCACGGCCCTGTGTTCGGAATCCAAGTGACATCCGAGGCTCCACATAGTATCTCAGGTAGCCAAATTCACGGGTCCGTAACTTCAAGCCAATCGGAATTTCTACGTATTGAATGCTGTATTTGAAGTCGGTACCACCTTCATACACATTGTCTCCTGGGATGTTAGCATCGGTCCAGATGCTTACGGTATCAATAGTCTCCTCATAGAAAAGCTTTCCACCAGCGTTGAAGTGGAAGCCAATTCCAGTTGCCAGAGAGTAATTTTCACGGAAATAGAATTCTCCGATCATCCCCAATTGCATACCCAAGTTCGGGCCATTGGCGTTGATCTTGTTATCATTAGTGGTTAGCCAAGACACAGTAGGACTCAACTGGAAGCCAAAACGAATGTCATTTTGAGCAGAGAGGCCAAAGCTTAGTCCGGCAAGAAGGAAAACCACAATAAGATTTTTCATCGTATTCACTGTTTTATAATTCACTAGGTACAGCATGAAAACTAGCGGCGATTCTGTTTAAAAAACGAGCAAGAATCGCTGGTCATTTTCTGTGCAATTATGGGGTTGGCGAATCGAGCAGACGGAACTACAATTTTTGCCGTTCTTGTGGCGTTGAAAAACTGCTTTTGCATCCATTGCAATTATTCATTTTCTCAACGGGCCAAACTACCTGATTTTAAAGTCTGGATCAAGATTCGGCATAATCAGGGCAAAAATAGCTTTTTGATAAGTAAATCTCGACATGTACCAGAATTGTAAGCCAAGTTTGCTCATTTTTAGTCTTGTACTTCTACTTTTCGCCGGCTGCACCACAGATAAACGTCCTTTACCGGATGTTTCTGATATTGAAGCACCACTTAATGTGCTTCGATTTGAGCAAGCGCTCTTTCAGCTGGATACGAATGATTTTGCTACTTCTTTGAGAGCACTGGCCGATGAGCATCCCGATTTTACCAGCCTTTTTGTAGAGGGTATTATGGAGGCTGGTTCTCTACGTAGTTTAGAGCCAGAGCAGCTGGATTATCTCCGCGGCTTCGTCACCTCACCCGTGTATCGCGCAGTCTATGATACCACACAAACGGTATATCCTGACCTGACATCCATACAGGAGGAGCTTCAGCAGGCCTTGAAATATTTTCGTTATTACTTCCCTGAGGTGCCAGCACCTGAACGTTTGGTGACCTTCAATTCTGCCTTCAACTATCAGAGCATCATATTCGGCGACAATGAACTAGGTGCCAGCCTTGATATGTTCTTAGGCGAGGATTTCAACTATCAACGATACAGCCCTGGAGCACCGATATTCTCCGAATACTTGGTGCGTAGCTATAATAAGGATCATTTAGTCAACTCTTTGCTTCGGGTCCTAGTTGAAGATCTGGTTGGACGATCGCCTGGCACTCGCTTGATCGATGAAATGGTACACAATGGTAAGAAGCTATACTTGCTAAGACAGTTGCAGCCCGAAGTGCCGGATACAGTATTGTTCCGGGCTACAGCAGCGCAATGGGAGTGGTTAAAAAGCAACGAGCTGAATCTGTGGACGCACCTACAGACAGAAGACCTATTGTACAACTCCCGCTATCAGGATATTCGCAAATTGATCGAGCAAGCTCCAAACGGATCACCGGCCTTGCCGGCAGAATCGCCAGGGGAAGCTGCCAACTACATTGGCTACCGAATCATAGAGAAGTTTATGGACCGGCAACGCGAATTGGCGCTCAGTGAGTTGCTTCTGTATCAAGACGCTCAGGAATTGCTGCAGTTGTCGAGATACAAACCAGATCGCAAATAAGGACCTGCAGGAAAACTAGGTATCTACTTGCGCCTACTTGACCCGATCGCCCTGAAAACGGTACCTTTGCAGCAAGTATTTAATTCGAATTATTCCAAAACCAAATAAACATGAGTGCACGTACCATCCCTTTGGTTGACCTTTCCCAGTTCGAGCACGGTAACGCTGAAGAGCGTGCTGCCTTTGTAGATAAGCTCGGAAAGGCGTTTCACGAAATTGGATTCGTAGGCGTAACCGGCCACGGCATCCCTAAATCCTTGATCGAAGATTTTTATAGTTCTTCAAAGGCTTTCTTTGCTTTGGAAAAGGATGTGAAAGGGAGATATGAAGTTCCTGGTTTAGCTGGCCAACGCGGTTACACTTCCTTCGGTAAGGAACACGCTAAAGGTAGCAAAGTAGCTGACCTGAAGGAGTTCTTCCAGATTGGCCAGGAGGTAGCTAGCGATGACCCATTGAAGTCGGAGTATCCTGATAATGTTCAGGTAGCAGAAATGCCAGACTTCCCACGTTTGGGTCGTGAGCTTTATCAGGCCTTTGAAGAGAAAGGTGGACAGCTACTTAGAGCTATTGCCATTCACCTAGATCTGCCGGAAGATTACTTTGAGCAACAGATCGTTAAGGGGAACAGCATTTTGCGTGCTATCCACTACCCACCGATCACCTCGGAGCCAAAATCTGCTATCCGCGCTGAAAGCCACGAAGACATCAACCTGATCACCTTGTTGGTAGGTGCATCTGCTGGTGGTTTGCAGTTGTTAAATAAAGATGACGAGTGGCAGGACATTCAGCCAGAAGATGACGAAATCGTTATCAACGTTGGCGACATGCTTCAGCGACTTACCAATAACTATCTGAAGTCTACCACGCACCGAGTGGTAAATCCACCACGAGAAATGTGGCATCTACCTCGTTTGAGTATCCCGTTTTTCTTGCACCCTAAGAGTGGAATGGATTTGACGGTACTTGATAGTTGTGTAACGGATGAGCGTCCGGTAGCATATGCTCCTACTACTGCAGGAAATTATCTGGATGAGCGCCTGCGCGAGATTGGATTGAAGAAGTAATAGCCAGTTTAAGGCGATAGTGATTAGGAGAAAGAACGCTGATAATTCTTATCTTTAATCGCTATAAAGGCACTACTTAAACCTTTGATTCATGGAAGTGTCAAAGCTAAGTAAGTGGCTGTGAAGGCTGGCGAAGTAACCGAATTTCACCTACCTTTGTATCTGCCTTTCGGCTAACGATTTAAAATGCACCTCTGAACGTAGAGGTTAAACTTACAAGCATGGATATTTTGCTGTTATTAAACTTTTTAGGACCAGAAATGCTGGTCATTGTGTTTGCTATTTTGCTGCTTTTCGGTGGCCGTAAAATTCCGGAACTGATGCGCGGTATTGGCAAGGGAATTCGTGAGTTCAATACAGCTCGCAATTCACTAGAGCAGGAGTTGAAAGATGGTATGAAAGAAGAGAACAAGAACACTTCTTCTTCATCTGAGTCGTAAAGGCTTAAGCACACTCCTAATCAGAAACCATATGAGCCAGATAGGAAGCTGTAAGTAGCATTCCTGCCTGACTTATATGGTTTTTTTATTGCCTAAATCGCCATTCAAGCTGTTTTGAACGCTGCTGCGATCTAATAGCCAAAGAGTTGCTCCATCGAGAGCTCTTCCACTTCCCCGAATTTCTCCAGGTATTGCAATGGCGTCGACGCTCGATCGCCCATAACCGCAATGTGGTAATTGCGCCCTTTGACGTATTGTTGGTGGAAGTCGATGAGGTCTTTCGTTCCTGAGACTTCGAGTTGCTCATAGATATCTCTCAGGATATCGTGCTCCACATTGATGTCCCATGAGCCTTGCGCCTCCCAGTACAATCTTCTTGGTGGAATACGGTCACTCTCAATTCGCTGTAGCAAGGAAAGGCGAGCCTGCTCGATACCCACCTCTAGCACTGGCATGTCTTCTAATAAACTGACCAGGGTTGGTAAAGCATCTGCTACCTTATCGGGCTGGGTGCCTACATACGCCCGTAGGTAGTGTGCGCGATCAGCTTTGACCGGGCTGTTATAGTAAGCATAAGTGCTATATGCTAAGGCTTTTGCTTCTCGGATTTCTTGGAAAACTATCGAGGACAGCCCGTATCCAAAGTACTCATTGTATAGATCATGAATACGGTGCTCTGCCATATTGAAATGAGGCGTGCCTTTAGAAATCATCAAGACGTCGTTCTGCACCATTGGGAAATGGGCATAGTAGACTTTATTGGACTTCATCTCCAATTCCGGGAAACGCTTAGGCGTCAATGGCGCCCGAAAGTTAGCTGGGATTTTGTGGTGACGGCGAATAATGGTTCCAGCCTCCGCAGCTGACAACTGGCCGTAGTAATAGATCCTATGCTCGTATTGCGATAGGTTTTTCACCCAGTTCAATGCCGCCTCTGGTTCTAGTTTCCGCAGCTCAGCCTCCGGCATCCGATGTGTGAAGGATGAGGATGGGCCAAATTTTGCGTAGTTGCTGAGCGCCGAGCGTAGGATAACGTCTTTGTTCTGTTTCTGATTGGCGCGTTTCGTCACTATATCGGCAACTACAGCTTCCCAGCTGTCAGTGTTCACCTGGACATCACTCAACAAGTGCTCCACCAGGCGGATACCTGCTTCCATTGATTCTTCCAGTCCGGTTAGCGATAGATGGCAGCGCTCATCATAGTTGTAGGCTTCAAAGTGAAGCCCCAAGCGGAAGAACTCTTGCTGAATTTCAGCGGCACTATACTTGCTAGTGCCGAGGTATGGTAGGTAGACAAAACCCAAGCCTAGCTCCAGACTATGGCTTTTGCCCATCTCAAAAATATAGTCGAGCCTAAAGAGCGGGTTTTGTGGGTTGTGTACGTAGTCAAAACGCAGCCCAGGTTGCCACTCCTCCCGATGGATAGAAGCGTAGTCCGCAAATATGGGTGCCATCCGAGATGGAGGCGTCTGTAAAAAGTCGCGAGCATAGTCAGAGATGGCTTCCTTTTGTAGAGGAGCCGTAGTAATTGGTGGTTTTTCCACCTTTACGATATTCGGATCATCTCCTTGCTGCTTGAAAACGACTGCATAGTTGCTAGGTTCCAGCTTTTCCTGGACAAAGGCGATGATATCCTCCTTAGTGAGTTTGCCTAGCCTTTCGTATCGATCGACAAATTTCTCCCAAGGGATTCCGAGTGTAAAGCAGGTTGTAATAGCCCCCACCCGCGAGTTGTTCTTTTCTACGGCCTTGAGATCTGCCAACTTCATATCTCTGATAGCAGCCTCTAGTAACCAATCTGGAAACTCGCCTTTGCGGAGCTTATCCATTTCCGCTAGCATGAGCTGCTCCACCTCTTCCAGGCTTTGCCCTTCTCGAGGTTTGCCATAGAGTCCTAGAATACTGTAATCCTCGTATATAAAATTAAAGGCCTCAGCATTGAGTACTCTCTGCTGCTGATTCAGGTGTAGGTCAAATAAGCCCGCTTGCTCGTTGTACAACATCTGTCGAATCAATAACCCTAGCATATAGTCTTCTGACCGCCCACCGCCAAGGCGCCAGCCCAATTGTACATAGCTGCTTGACTGCCCTAGAACCTCATCTCGGAGTGGTCCGTCTATCGTTGGTTGTTCTTCATGTTTGAAAGGCGGGAAGTCGACAGCCTCCCAATCAGAGAAGTTAGCGTCGATGAGGGCGATTGCTTCATCGGGGTCAAAATCTCCGGCTAAGCATATTGCCGCATTATTGGGCACATAGTAAGTGTTGAAGAATGCCTCGATATTTCGCATCGAGGGGTTCTTCAAGTGCTCAGGTCGGCCCAGGGTTGTTTGAGTTCCATAGGGGTGAGTAGGAAACAGCATCTTGCGCAGTGCTTGATGTCCCTTGCGGAAATCTTTAGCCTGACTCATGTTGTACTCCTCGTAAACGGTCTCTAGTTCCGTATGGAAAAGTCGTAGTGCGAGATAGCGGAAACGCTCGCGCTCAAGCTTTACCCAACGGTGAAGCTCATTACTCGGAATATCATTTACATATACGGTTTGCTCTACCCAGGTGTAGGCATTTGTGTCTTTAGCACCAATTGCGGTAGTCAGGCGATCATACTCATTAGGGGCTACGAGCAGGGCTGCATCATAGCTGAGCTTGTCGATTTTTTGGTAGAGTTCACTGCGTTCTTTATCATCCGAAGTCTGGCGGTAGGCCTCAAATAGGTCGGCGATTTCTTCCAGTAACTTGCTTTCGGCTTCCCAATTGGTGGATCCAATTTTATTGGTGCCTTTGAAGAGCATGTGCTCCATATAGTGGGCAAGACCTGTTGTATCAGCAGGATCATATTTGGAGCCTACCCGGAAGCAGATGTTGGTGAAGATCCGAGGTTCATTTTTATTGACACTCAGGAATACGCGAAGTCCATTTTGGAGTGTGTAAATGCGAACCCCTAGGGGGTCCCCAGGTATAGTTGTGTATGGGTATTTAGTAACGGCTTTGGGCATCGGTTAATTTTTTGCAAACTCAAAGGTAAGCTTTACTACGCACTAATGACTGGCTCGATCAGGCTAATATTCCTTACATTGGCAGCAAAAAAAATGCGTAGTCTAATAGCTGTTTTCCTACTGTGTAGCAGTTTCTTACTTACTGCTCAAAACGATTGGCTCACGCGTTTGCATGATGCCCATTCAGACTATATAGTTGATGAACTAGAAGGTCGTCGTTTCAAGCACGATCACATTGTGGCCTTGTTAGGGCAATTAGGAAGTGACTTTGATGTGAAGGTAGAGGGGCAGTCTGTAGAAGGCCGTGATATTTATACCGTTCGCTATGGTAATGGTGCAACGAAAGTTCTGCTTTGGTCGCAGATGCACGGCGACGAGCCTACAGCGACAGCTGCTGTTATGGATATGTTCCGTTTCCTTTCAGCCAGTGGCGACGGTTTTGATGATCTAAGACGTACGCTACGTGATCGCCTTACGCTCGTATTTATCCCGATGCTAAACCCGGATGGTGCAGAGGATTTCGAGCGTCGTAATGCTTTAGGGGTAGATTTGAACAGGGATGCTTTGCGCCTAAGTACGCCAGAGGCGCAATTGCTTAAGCGAGTACGCGATGAGCTTGACGCTGACTGGGGTTTTAATCTCCATGATCAAAGCCGTTTCTATGGTGCAGGTTATCCAACGGAGAATATGGCCACGCTTTCTTTTCTAGCGCCAGCCTACGACTTCCGGCGCTCTGTTAATCCCAATCGCGAAAGGGCCATGCAAGTGATTGCACAACTTAATGCAGGTTTGCAGCGCCATATGCCAGGAAAAGTGGCACGCTATAGTGATGCTTTTGAACCAAGAGCGTTTGGCGATAACATGCAGCTGTGGGGTACAAGTACAATACTCATCGAATCAGGTGGATACCCGGGTGATCGCGAAAAGCAATACATCCGCAAGCTCAATTTTGCCAGTATTCTAGCGGCTTGTCAGAGTATCGCTACAAAAGGTTATCGCTCTTTCACCAAAGCAGATTACAACAAGATTCCGTACAATCGAGGTGGAGTATATAATGATCTATTGCTTCGCGAAGTGAAGTATCGGCATTCGGATGATAACGAGTACTTGTTGGATGTTGCTTTCGACCTTCAGGAACGAGAATATCTGGGTGCCCGCCGCTTTTATTTCCGAGGCCGTATCGATGATATTGGCGATCTCAGTTACCAGCGGGGCTATGATGAGTTTGCTGGAAATGGCTACACCGCTGAAATAGCAAAAGCCTTTCCGGAATTAATTCAGAACCTGGCAGCAGTGAAGGAGATGGACCAAATGGCCTTGCTCAGGGCTGGATACGCAATAGTTAAAGTGCAGAAGCCGGGGCGTCCGTGGGAGCAAGCAGAACAAGATGTACTTGTGGTAGGAGCTGAAGGAATCTATGATCGAGAATTAGCCGTAGGGCTTAATCCTCCACTGATTATCCGTGATGCTGCTGGTGTAGTGAAATATGCTGTAGTTAATGGCCGACTTATTCCAGTTGAATAGAGAACAAGTGCTTAGGTTCAGACCTTGTTTTTGCAGGGGCTAGTCCGCAAGCGGGCATTTGTACTAACTGCAGCCTAATTTTTACAACGTATTCATAGTATTGCGCAGAAAATGATCGAAATTCGATCTTTGCGCTGTTCCTTAACCAAATAGACCAATGAATAAAGTAGTAGCTAACGCTAAAGAAGCTATTGAGGGCATACAGGATAGCATGACCATCATGCTGGGTGGTTTTGGCCTTTGTGGCATCCCTGAAAACTGTATTGCCGCGCTCGTCGAAGCCGAGATCAAGGATTTAACCTGTATCTCCAACAATGCTGGGGTAGATGATTTCGGTCTGGGCCTGCTTTTGCAGAAGCGTCAGATTCGTAAGATGATTTCCTCCTACGTTGGGGAAAACGATGAGTTCGAACGCCAAATGCTCAGTGGTGAGCTGGAGGTGGACTTGATTCCACAAGGATCGTTAGCTGCGCGTTGCCAGGCGGGTGGTGCTGGTGTTCCTGCCTTTTTTACACCAGCTGGTTATGGCACGGAGGTAGCCGACGGTAAAGAAGTACGCTACTTCAATGGAAAACCGCATATCCTCGAAAACGCACTTGTGGCAGATTTTGCCATTGTGAAGGCTTGGAAGGGCGACCGTATGGGTAACCTCATTTATAAGGGAACTGCCCGGAACTTTAATCCCGTAATGGCTACCGCCGGCAGGATTACTATTGCGGAAGTTGAGGAATTGGTAGAGCCAGGTGAACTGGATCCTAATTTTATTCACACACCAGGTGTATTCGTTCAGCGCATTTTCCAAGGCGCGAAGTACGAGAAGCGTATTGAGCAACGTACCGTTCGCCAACGCGAAGCCTAGTTCATCACCCAACCAAAAGCAAACCACAATCATGCTAGATAAAGCAGGCATAGCTAAAAGAATAGCCCAGGAATTACAGGACGGATGGTACGTCAATCTGGGTATCGGAATCCCAACTTTGATCGCCAATTACGTTCCTAAAGATCTACAAGTTGTCTTCCAATCAGAAAATGGCATTATGGGCATGGGGCCCTTCCCGTATGAGGGAGAGGAAGATGCCGATTTGATCAACGCTGGTAAGCAAACCATTACCGCCTTACCCGGTGCTGCTATTTTTGACTCGGCAACGAGCTTCGCGATGATCCGAGGTCAGCACATTCAATTGACCGTGCTCGGTGCCATGGAGGTAGCCGATAACGGTGATATCGCCAACTGGAAGATCCCTGGAAAAATGGTAAAAGGCATGGGAGGTGCTATGGACTTAGTAGCATCCGCCGAAAATATCATTGTGGCCATGACCCACACCAACCGCAAAGGGCAGTCTAAACTACTGCGCCAATGTTCTTTGCCCCTTACCGGTGTTCGATGCGTCAAGAAAATTGTCACCAACATGGCCGTTCTCGATGTAACGCCAGATGGTTTCAAACTACTTGAGCGCGCCCCGGGAGTGAGCGTCGAAGACATTAAAGCTGCTACCGAAGGTCGCTTGGTGATAGAAGGCGATATTCCAGAAATGCAGATTTAGAAGTTTAAGTCAGGCAAGTAATTCAATGACTTATGACCTACGATAAGTCCGGGGAGAGACGTTTTAATTAATATTTTACCGATCGTTCGGTAATTTTCAATTTTACGATGTTATAACCACATATGAGACCACAAAAAGTAGATCAGGCGGATATGATGCAAGGGCTCTTACGAGTGCTACGGGCCCGCGGATACGATGGGGCGAGTTTGAAGGAATTTGCAGAAGCCACCGGCTTGAAAAAAGCCAGTCTTTACCATCGCTTTCCAGGAGGTAAGGAAGAAATGACCGCTGCTGTTCTGGCGTATACTGCTAGTTGGGTAGAGCAGAACATTTATCAGGTGTTAACCGATTCAGAGTACCCGCCGGCCGAGCGTCTAACCACTTTGATCAATAACCTACGGGCCTTCTATGCTGACGGTGACGCCATTTGCATTTTCCGTGCGTTGTCTACTGAAACTGGACTAGATCTTTTTGGGCTTCAACTCAAGAAGGGCATGGAGCGTTGGCAAGCTGCCTTTACAGAATTGGGCCTAGAGTTAGGTCACACACTTCAGGGTGCGCAATTGCAAGCGCAACAGTCGCTGATTAGTATTCAAGGTAGCCTTATAGTGGCTCAATGTCTTGGCCAGCAGCAAGTCTTTCTGGATGCGGTAGAACAGCTCAAACCCCAGTATCTGGAATCAAATCACGCGATTAACTAATCATCCAACCAATAACCTCAATTATGACTTCTCCCTTTCACAGCGGTGAAAAAGCCGTGCAGACAATGGTAGGTGTATCTGAAATAGCCGATAAAGTTGGCCGAATGCTACAGCCCCAAATAGCAGCTCAGGCGATTCCCTTCATTCAGCAACAGCCGATGGTTGTGATTGCAAGTACTGATGCTCAAGAACAACTTTGGACATCCCTCTTAATTGGGGATGTGGGTTTTATCGAAGTACTAAGCGGCGATAGTTTAGTCATCCATGAGGATTCCCTACGGAGTGCGACCACAGACGTACTATTTGAGCACCTGAAGGAGGAGACTGCGATCGGGATGTTGTTCCATGAAATGGAAAGCAGGAGGCGTTATCGCGTAAATGGTATGGCTGTTCGCCGGAATGGAAGGATTGAAGTAAATGTACAGGAGGCCTACGTGAATTGCCCAAAGTACATTCAACGCCGCACCTTCGGCGCTGAAAAAGAAATAGCGGAACCCCAGGTGTCGCGAGGACAGGCCTTAAATACAGCAGAGCAGCAGTGGATTGCTCAGGCTGATACCTTCTTTATGGCTACACAAAGCTTGGCCGGGAAGGCAGATGCCTCCCATCGAGGAGGGAACCCCGGCTTTGTGGAAGTGCTAACGGATGGCCGGTTGAGGATTCCAGATTATCCTGGTAATAATATGTTCAATTCGCTCGGGAATATCTACGAAAACCCCAAGGCGGGCTTGCTTTTCGTTGATTTCCAAAAAGGGAGTACACTACAATTGTCTGGTGCGGCCGTTCTTGAGTTTGACCAAAATACGGTAGCCGATATGGAGAAGACCGGCGATACTGGACGGTTCTGGTTATTCGAACCGAAAGAGTGGGTTCGAACCGATCACCACCACCAGGCGAATTGGGACTACATTGATGCATCCCCTTTTAATCCGTAGAAAGGGACTAGTAGTAGAATTAGAAGCAGAGAACTTGATGTAATCTGCTTCTAATTCTCGCCGTGCTTATTTAATTACCCTGCGACTACTCCAGAGCTGTCCGGCTTGCAAAATGCTGACGGTGTAAATTCCACTAGGCCATTGCGCCACTTCCGTGACTCGGTAGGAAGTACTACCAGTTGGCCACTTTTCTTGCCAAATAACCCTTCCTAAGGCGTCGTGAATAACAACGGATAGGTCTTCTTGCGCGCTTTCACGGTCCATTTGAATTTCGAAATACGACTGTACCGGATTCGGGAATATTTGCCATTCGTTTCGTCGCTCCGCAATGTCGGAGGTGTTGTTTGGTCCATCACAGGTGTCGAAATCATAGAAGCTGAAATCGCTGGTCTCTCCATTGCATAAGCTACGTACGCGTAAGGTGTAATCTGCACAGCTGTCTAATTCACTTAGCGTGACGGTAAATTCGTCTACCATGGCTGATGTCCATTCTACATCATCTGTAGCTCTATAATCTGCCTCAAAATCCAAAGCTTGTGCTACTGGTTCCCAGTTAATATCCACTTCTGTATAGCTCAGTGGAGTAAGTGTAAAGCCACCCGGCGTTGGGCACTCCAGTGCGGGGATGATATTTACACAGTAATCTTCAACTTCTCCGAAGGTATTCAGGAAGGGGCAAGATTCTGAGGCCAGGCTGAAGCGCATGATGACGC
>CAJXOS010000143.1 GCA_913057725.1 uncultured Lewinella sp. | reverse complement strand
AATTGGCAGTGACTGGTATTGTTATAAAGCCACTAACTGGTGCGGTAGAGGATTCCGTGTCAAAGATTATTTCGTTGGATGTGAAGCTACCGTTATGGTCCATATCTAGCCATACTCGCCAATCTTCCACTAGTGGCGCACCGGTAAAGCCAGGTGTTAACTGGATTGGATAGGTAAGACCAGCTTCTAAGTCAAAGGCGTCAACACTTTGTCCAAAATCATTGTAGCCATTTGGCGAGGCATCCGAGCTGTTGCTAAAGAATCCTCCAACTTCAACCTGCGCAATAAACTCTTCACTGGAGTCAAATACATTTTCTGGCTGGCAATATTCAAGGTCTAAACAAGGACCACAATTACCAGTTAAGATACCTCCGATGCCCGTCCAGGGGGTGGTCTCCCCTGCGCAGTTTGTGCGGAGCTGGTATTGGTAAAGGGTACAGCTTTGCAATCCGTCGATAGTAATATTGTTGGTGCTCGCGTTAACCGTTGTCCAGGTGGGGGTGCCATTTACACGGTAGCGTATGTCATAGCTTACCGCTGCGGTAATTGGAGCCCAGCTAAAACTCAATTCGCTTCCGGAAATAACTTCTACTGTCACATCCTCCGGTGCGGTACAACAACCGTCCGTAGTGAAGAAGCGGCTATTGCCAAACGCAATGGTCTCAGAAAGGCAGTTGGACTGCAACTGGTACTCATATTCCTGACAAGGGTCAAGGTTCATTAGTTGGAAAGGGCTCGTGGCATTTTCCAGGAGATTCCATTCCATATCTCCAACCGCGCGCCAGCGAATGTCAACGGACTGGATGCTGTCATTGATGTTCCAATTGATGGTAGCGGCGTCCACTGTAATATTGTTAACCTGAACAGACGTTGCAGGAATACAACCATCACAGATTTCCAGCATATACTGCACGGCGTTGTTTACGTTGAGTCGCCCTCCAGTTACGGTAATACCGGCTAAAGCAGGGATAGGGTCCACACTTTCCAGGATAGCTTGCTTAATCAATAAGGCGGCTGCGCCTGGGTCTGATTGAGTGAGTTCTACTAGGGTAGGGCAGTCGATACTATACAGTAGGGCCGCTGTTCCTGCTACGTGTGGAGTTGCGCCTGAAGTACCACCAAATCCGCCATAGTTGGAGCCATTTCTGATATTGTAGGCTTCAGCACCAGGTGCGCCAAGGTCGATAGTCGTAAGCCCGAATCCAGCCTGGGTGACTTTTAAATCATTGTGGTTCGTGTTTGTCACCGCAATGAGATAATCGCTTGGGCAAGCGGTAGGCATATCTCCGGTTTCATCAATATTGAAGTTTTCATTAGCTGTCGCTCCACAGTTGATAATACCGTCTTCTCCCATCAAGTCATAGAGCTCGCACCATAGTGGAAAGTCTTCTGGATTTCCTTCGTCTACACCCCATGATGCATTAGTGGCAACTACAAAAGCGCCTTCTGCACCACCGGTTAAGTTGTAGGCTCGCCGTTGCTCCCAGGCGTAGGAATAAGCTTCTAGTACTTTAGCTTCGTTGGTGTTGAAGTCATTTCGAATGTTCATTACCTTCACGTGCCAGTTTACACCAGTTACACCTAACTCATTGTCTCCATCGGCACCAATGATACCGGCAACTGCTGTACCATGACTTCCACCAGCAATGTTGTCATTATTGGTCACGGTACTCCATCCCTCAAAATCATCGACATAGTCATTGCCGTCATCATCGATATCATTGCCTGGGATTTCGCCGTGGTTATACCAGCGATTGCGCTGAAAATCCGCATGGTCTCGGTCAATACCGTTGTCCAGAACAGCTACTACAATGGTGTCTCCTGCGAGTGTTGTGCCACCAGTGGTTACATCCCAGGCTTCTACAGCATCAATATCTGCGTCGACTGTTCCTCCTGTTTGGCCGGTATTTTGGTATTGCCATTGTTCATCAAAGAGGAGATCTGAGGGTACTGCACGTAGTTCCACGGTGTGGTTAAACTGAGCAAGCAAGACCTTCGGGGCTTGCCGAACGGCGGTTAGAAGACTGCGTTCTTCTACTTGCGTGTAGTCGAACTGTAATAACCACATATCTGCTAATCGGGATACCTGCTCCGCCTTGTTAATATGGAGTGTGTTGGGTTGTAATTGATTCCAGCTTTGTAACCATGCATCGCCGTCAGTTCCAGGCTTGAATTGGATCAGTAGATCTCCTTGAATGTGGTTCATCTTTTGAGCACTTACAGCGGATGTAAGGCCAATTAAGAATACCAAAGAAAGGAATGTCAGCAAACGTGTGTGGGTAGCAGTTTGAAACATGGGATAATTATTTGTCGCCAATATGAAACGTGAAATTAGGGATTTCCGTGTTCTAAACCCTTTACATTAAGAGTGATTGTCAGCGATCACGCAAGCAAAGTAGGGATGCCGGGAAGGTTGAGTTGTAGATGGATAGTATAGTGCCTCGGACAATTCCGGATTCAAGAGTAGGGTAGGGGAAAAACAAAAAGGGCCGGTGCAATTGCACCAGCCCTTTCTTATATCACTCAGCGGTATTTTACCGCCAGCATTTTATCCGTTCATCGAAGATAGAAACTCCTCATTAGTTGAGGTGTGTATCATGTTCTTACGCAAGAAGTCGAAGGCCTCGTCAGGCTTCATGTCTGACAAGTGATTACGTAAGATGAACATCCGCTGTAGGGTGTCTTTGTCCATAAGCAGATCTTCACGACGCGTACTTGAAGACGTGATGTCGATAGCAGGATACATACGCTTGTTGGCCAAGTTGCGGTCCAATTGCAGTTCCATGTTACCGGTTCCTTTAAATTCTTCGAAGATTACGTTGTCCATCTTAGAACCTGTCTCCGTAAGTGCGGTAGCCAGGATAGTAAGTGAACCACCGTTCTCGATATTACGAGCAGCACCAAAGAACTTCTTCGGCTTTTGTAGTGCGTTAGCTTCTACACCACCAGATAGTACCTTACCACTGGCAGGTGCTACGGTGTTGTATGCGCGTGCCAAACGAGTGATAGAGTCAAGTAGGATAACCACATCATGGCCACACTCAACCATACGCTTCGCTTTCTCTAGTACTACGCCTGCTACCCGTACGTGATTGTCAGCTGGTTCGTCAAAAGTAGAAGCAATTACTTCCGCCTTTACGCTGCGCTTCATATCTGTAACTTCTTCCGGACGTTCGTCCACTAGAAGGATGATTAGGTATGACTCCGGGTGATTCTTAGAGATTGCATTCGCAATATCCTTTAGTAGGAAAGTCTTACCAGACTTAGGCTGCGCTACGATCAATCCACGCTGTCCCTTACCAATTGGTGTGAACAGGTCGATCAAGCGATTACCAAAGTCGCGACCAGTAGGAGAGGTCGTCATAGTAAAACGCTCTGTAGGGAATAGAGGAGTCAGGTAGTCAAAAGGTACGCGCTCACTCACTTCTTTCGGATCCAAGCCGTTGATCTTGGATACGCGCAATAGTGCAAAATACTTTTCACCTTCCTTTGGTGGGCGAATAGCACCTTGTACCGTGTCACCAGTCTTAAGACCAAATAGCTTGATCTGAGAAGGTGAAACGTAAATATCGTCAGGAGAAGTAAGGTAGTTATAGTCAGCGGAGCGCAAGAAGCCGTAGCCATCAGGCATCATTTCCAAGATGCCTTCGCCCTCGATGATACCATCTAACTCGATATCAAACTCAGGAGCTTTCTCTTTTTGCTCTTCTCTATTACCTCCGTTGTCATCACCTCGCTTATGATTGCGACCTTTGTTGTCGTCATCATCATTCTTGCGACGGCGATCATTACGGCGGCGATCCTTACGATCTTTGCCTTTGTGATTGTTATCGTCGTCATCGCCGTTTTTATCGTTTTGCTTGGATTCGCCACGTTTGCGAACGGCCCGAGCTCTACGAGTAGCGCGATCGTCTTCTGCTGCTTCAACGGGTTCTTGTGCTTCTTCACGTTCTTCTGCTTCTGCTTCTGCTTCCGCTTCTGGTTCGCGCTCATCGCGCTCTTCCTTCTTCGAAGATGATTTCTTACGAGAACGCTTAGGTTTATCTTTGTCTTGCTTTTTATCTGCCGAGCCGTTGTCCTTGCTAGAGGCTCCCATCACAGCTTGATGGTCAAGGATCTTGTGGATAAGTTCTTGTTTGTTGAGGCGCTTGTAGCCGCTGAGGCCCATGTTCTCGGCTAGTTCTTTCAGCTCGGGTACGAGCATGTCATTCAACTGCAAAATGTCAAACATAATGGAATTCTGTTTCTTTACTGTTTGGATGGATTAGGGAGAGTAGAGGTTTGTGGTTTGATTTTCACCATTACCGCTTATTGTAGAATCCAATCGACAAACACGGTGTTTCTAAAAAGAATGTTCCAGTGGATACTGGAAAGGTGTAGTGCGGAAAAAGATAACAATGCCCTTGTCAGGCTTTTCTTATTGAACTTGGCTTCGACATTATTCATTCTCACAGGAGTGGAGAATGAAGCAAAAGTAATGGCGACCAGGGAAAACTAAGAATTGCTGTCTGAAGACACTCTCTACGGCGCAAGGCGCTTTGATAAGTAGAGGAGCAGCTTGGCATGTTTGCCCCGCAAAAATAAGGTTATTTTTTTAATCCAAATACTATCTTTGCAAAAATTCGTGGATTGCGGTAATTTTTTCCTCTCCTTTTTTGTATTAAACAGCTAAGTAAGACTAAAGTTAAATGCTACAAACCTCATTTATCCGTGAAAACGCGGAGCTGCTGAAGAGCGGATTGCGCAAGCGTAATTTCAGCGACGAAGACCTACAGCTCGTGGATCAGGCCATTAGCCTGGATGATCAACGTAAGACCCAGCAAACCGAGTTGGATCAATTACTGGCAAGCCGAAACCAAATGTCCGGCGAAATTGGCCAGTTGTTTAAGTCGGGTCAGCGTGAAAAGGCGGAGGAGTTGCGTGCTCAAGTAACTAAGTTGAAAGAGCAGGCTGCGAACTTGGAAACACAGTTGAAAGAAACGCAAGATCAATTGCGTACTGTGCTTTATAACCTGCCTAATTTGCCGCACGAATCCGTGCCAGCTGGTAATACCGATGAGGACAACGAGGTCTATAAAGGTTGGGAGGAGCTTCTTCCACAACTGCCAGAAAGTGCTAAGCCGCACTGGGATTTAGCCAAAGAATATAACCTCTTTGACCTGGAGTTAGGTGTGAAAATCACTGGTTCTGGGTTTCCATTGTATCGTGGTAAGGGAGCTCGGTTACAGCGTGCCTTGATCAGTTTCTTCTTGGATGAAGCTACTGCTGCTGGTTACGAAGAAATCCTTCCGCCACACTTGGTCAATGAGGCTACCGCTACGGCTACCGGTCAGTTGCCTGATAAGGAAGGGCAGATGTACTACGTGACCGAGGATGACCTGTATTTGATTCCTACAGCCGAGGTGCCAGTGACCAATGTGTACCGCGATGTAATTCTCAACGAAGATGATTTCCCGATCAAGATGACGGGCTATACGCCTTGTTTCCGCCGGGAAGCAGGATCTTATGGTGCGCACGTGCGAGGCTTGAATCGCGTGCACCAGTTCGATAAAGTGGAAATTGTACAGATTCAGCATCCAGATCGTTCTTATGACACCTTGATGGAAATGTTGGATCACGTAGAGAATGTTCTCCAGAAGCTGGAGCTGCCATACCGCATTCTTCGTTTATGTGGTGGCGACTTAGGCTTTACTTCTGCCTTGACGTTTGACTTCGAGGTGTATTCAGCTGCGCAAAAGCGTTGGTTGGAGGTAAGCTCTGTGTCTAACTTTGAGGCTTTCCAGGCTAATCGCTTAAAACTGCGGTACCGGGCTGGTAAAGGAACAGAGCTAGCGCACACCCTTAACGGAAGTGCCTTAGCACTGGCGCGTATCTTTGCCGCATTGCTGGAAAACAACCAGACGCCAGAGGGAATTGTTATTCCTAAGGTATTGCACAGCTACACCGGCTTTACTATTATTGACTAAGTAATAGTTACTCTGGTGTAAGAAGAACGTCTTAAGCAAAAAAGCAAAACAGAACATGGGATATTTTATTATTGCCGGTATCTTCTCCCTAATCGGAATGGTGGTGAGCAATCGCCTTAAGTCGAAGTTCGCTCGTTACTCCAATGTTCCTCTAGCTAATGGCCGCTCTGGCGCTCAGGTAGCAGAGGCTATGTTGGATCATTACGGCGTTACAGGTGTGAAGATTGTTCAAGGGCAAGGTATGCTGACGGATCACTATAATCCAGCTACTAAAACAGTAAGTCTTAGTCCGGAGGTATATCACGGTCGGCATGTAGCAGCTGCTGCGGTAGCGGCTCACGAATGTGGCCACGCCATCCAGCACGATACTGCCTATGCCTGGTTGCAGTTCCGTTCTGCTATGGTGCCCGTTGTAAGCCTTGCAGCACGCTCACAACAATACTTATTGTTGTTCGCCTTGGGTATGTTTGGGGTAAGCGGAGGTACATTCCTGATTTACTTGACCATTGCAGCCTTTGCGATTACGACCATATTCAGCTTGGTAACATTGCCCGTAGAATTTGATGCGAGTGATCGAGCATTGGTTTGGTTGGAAGAGAGCCGTTTCACCAGAGGCCAGGAACACGAAGGCGCTAAAGATGCGCTTTGGTGGGCTGCAATGACCTATGTCGTAGCTGCACTATCGTCACTTGTTATCTTGTTGTATCTGGTGATGAGTCTAGCGGGGCGCGACTAACAGTTTTCTGAGAATAATTATATTTGAAGGCCAAATAAATCGATGGCAAGTAGCACTAATGTTGGGCTACTTGCCATCTTGTTTAAAACAAATACCATTGTTATATGGACACGGAGATTAATGACTTATTCGAGTTGACAGGCAGTAGCATGTCGAGTTCAATCGATCACCTGAAGAAGGAATTGATGAAGATTAGCACCGGAAAAGCAAACCCTAATATGGTTAGTGGGCTCATGGTTTCTTATTACGGAACGGACACACCAATGAACCAGGTCGCTAATATCTCAATAGCTGACTCTCGAACGTTGACCATCCAGCCGTGGGAGAAGTCGATGATTCAACCTATCGAAAAAGCAATCTTTGAAGCCAATCTTGGGGTAACCCCACAAAACGATGGTGAGCTGGTCCGTCTTTCGATCCCACCTTTAACGGAGGATCGCCGTAAACAACTGGTGAAGCAAGCTCAAAGCCAGGGAGAGGACGCGAAGGTAAGTATCCGGAACGCTCGCCGTGATCTGATGTCTGAGATTAAAGACGCTGTGAAAGGTGGCTATCCTGAAGATGCCGGTAAACGCAAAGAAGATGAAGCAGAAAAGCTAACAAAGAGCTATATCAATAAAGTGGATGAGCTCATTAAGTCAAAAGAGTCTGATATTCTCACGATTTAAAGCCCTGGGCATTAGGATAGTTAGAATATTCACTTTACCTTTGCCACACTTTTGAAAAAAGCGGCAGTTTTTCGCTGCTCAAATCAATATAGCGATGAAAAGAACATTTCAACCTTCCCGCAGACGGCGCAGCAACAAGCATGGCTTCCGCTCGCGTATGAGCAGTAAAAACGGGCGCAAAGTTCTGGCACGTCGCCGTGCCAAAGGGCGTCATAAACTGACCGTCAGCGACGAAAAGCACGTGAAGTAATTTTATTACTTCTCTGTGAGTCAAAAGGCCTGCGTTCTGTGAACGGAGGCCTTTTTGTTTGCCCCTAGTTGTGAGCTACGCGTAGAATCGTTGTAGAAAGAAATAAAAAAGCCCCGGTTGTGATACACAACCGGGGCTTTTTGGATGAATTAAGCCGATTGATTATTCCGGCTCGAATCCAAGGATGATGTTGAAGTCACCCAGGTTCTGAAGGGTACGTGGCCCTGTCTTATCGAAGCCAATACCGTAGTCAAATCCAAGCGTACCGAACATTGGTAGGAATACACGTACACCACCACCAACAGAACGCTGTAGTTCGAATGGGTTGAAGTCGCGGCCATCCCGCCAAGCATTCGCACCCTGCGCAAAGGCTAGCACATAAATGGTGGAACTTGGATTAAGCGATAGTGGGTAACGCAATTCGAAGGTAAGCTTGCTATACAGTGGTGTAGCTACCTCCTGGCCATTACCGATAGTGTTGCCAGGGAATTCGTTGATCTCATATCCACGGCTAGAGATAATGTCTACACCGGCATAACCGAACTGCTGGTTGTTGATACCGTCACCACCCAACTGGAAGCGCTCAAAAGGAGAAGTACCAATTTCGCTATTGTAGCTACCGAGTACACCAAACTTCGTTTGTGCCTTCAAGACCAACTTACCAGCAAGTGTGGTGTACCATTCGGCATCAAAACGCCACTTGTGGTATTCCAGCCAGCGGAAACGATCCTGTGGAGGCAGGTCAGCGTATTCTTTGTCTTCCTCAAACAAGGAGTATGGTGGAGTAAACTGAACCGATAAAGAGATATTAGAACCTTCCTTCGGGAATAGCGGATCATTGATCGTGCTTCGTGCGAAGGTTTGAGTAATACTAAAGTTGTTGTAGAAGCCACCACGTACAACCTCGCCACTATCTGTACGGAATACGTTGAAGAGGCTCCAGTTCTGTAGGTTAAGCGTCTGGATGTTTACACCAGTACGGGAAACGAAGTTGTCATCAGGCCAGCGCAAACGCGTACCAAGACTTACCGAGAACTGTGTGATGTTGAAACTCTGGAAGGCATCAGGGTTGCTCCGTGATGCACCATTGGTGAAACGGTTATAGAAACCAGCTACAGTGAAAGAGGTTGGCTTCTTACCACCCAACCAAGGCTCGGTGAAGGATACATTATAAGACTGGTAGAAATCACCATTCGTCTGTGCCCGGAGGCTCACTCGCTGACCGTCACCTTGTGGCAATGGGTGCCATGCTTTACGGTTGGCAATGTTCCGCAAACTAAAGTTGTTGAACGTCACACCAAGTGTACCAATCACTCGTCGTTGACCACCCCAACCTGCTGAAAGCTCCAGCTGATCAGAAGGCTTTTCTTCTACGGTGTATTCGATATCAACTGTACCACGGTTAGGGTTAACCGGGGTGTTGATTCCTAATGTTTCTGGGTTGAAGTAGTTCAGGTTGGTAATCTGGCGCTGTGAACGAATGATGTCCGAGCGGCTGAACTTATCACCAGGGCGTGTGCGGAGTTCACGACGAATTACGTGCTCGTGCGTACGGTCGTTACCCGCAATTGTTACTTTATCGATAGTCGCTTGAGGGCCCTCAAAAATCCGAAGTTCCAAATCAATACTGTCACCGATGATGGCAGTCTCGATAGGATCGGCACGGAAGAAGAGATAACCGTTGTCCATATACAAGGTACTGACATCACGACCATCTTGGCTAAAGCTCAATCGGGTAGCAAGCAGTTCCTGATTGTAGATGTCACCTCGCTGGATACCTAGAATCTCCGCTAATGTCTCCGTATCGTAGATAGAGTTTCCTTTGAAGGAGATGTTGCGGAAGTAGTATTGATTGCCTTCGTTGACGTTCAACTGAACCATCAGTTCGCCTTTCTCGTTTCGCCAAGTACTATCCGATAGGATTCTGGCGTCGCGGTAACCGATGGTATTATAGAAAGCAACAATGGCGTCTTTATCAGCAGAGAATTCTTCGGAGATAAACTTTGAGCTGGTCAAAAAGCGACGCTTCTCCTTAGTTTCCATCTCTTTGCGAAGACGGCGATCCGTAACGGCCTCGTTGCCAGCAAAGCTGATGTTCTTGACTTTAATACGTTGGCCTTGGTTTACGTCAAATACCAGGCGCACTGCATTAACGCGAGCAGTATCATTGACCTCTTCTACTACTACTCGAGTATCGAGATAACCCTTTTCCACAAAGAAGGCACGAATACTCTCAGAGGCATTCACCTTGATGTCTTCTGTTACAATACCTCCGCGGAGGAGGTAACGATTTACTTCATCATTAAGGTCGTCATGGAAAGACTTCTTCACCCCACGATAAGAAAAGCGCGAAAGTCGAGGGCGTTCCATTACGATGTATTCGAGGAAGATAACGTCACCAATGGTCTTTTCTACGATGATTTCCACATTCGTGAAAAGGCGTAAGCGCCAGAGGTTTTTCAAGGCCCGAGGAATGTCATAGCCCGGGATCCGGATTTTATCACCAACGGCCAGGCCCGAAACGCCAATTACCGCTACCTCGTCACTGAAAAAAGCGCCAGAGACTTTAATCCCTCCGATTTCGTAATCCTTAGGATTGCTGTAGTCAAAGACCTCTAGGCTGTCCGTTGCCGATTGGGCATGTACCGTAGTCGGCTGCCAAGCCCAAAACAGGAGCAACAGCAAAACGCTGGCGGCCCGAAGGACAAGGTGGTAGGGGAGCGCCTTTTTAGTAGTCGTATTCAACATCTGTATCATAATATCAAAGCGGCTTAAGCAGTCAGGCTGCTGTAATATTCAGCAGGAGTGCGTTTGCGGTTAGCAAAAGCGGTCCTTTCAGTAGTCTTGATTGTATTGCTTACCCAGAGCTTGGCTGGGCCAAACTCCTTAGCGATATGCATAAGGACCGACAAAGATAAGTTGTGGTTGTATAGCATGAAAAAGGATCAGGCAATTTGTTCGCTGATCTTGCCAAAACGTCTTTCTCGTTGCTGATAATCGACAATGGCTTGATAGAAGTCCGGCTTGCGGAAATCTGGCCAGAAAATGGGTGAAAAGAAGAGTTCGGCATAGGCCAACTCCCACAATAGGAAATTACTAATTCGTGCTTCCCCACTGGTACGGATCAATAGTTCAGGATCCGGCATTCCTGCCGTGCTGAGATGATTCGAAATTAGTTCAGGGGAAATATCGTCTGCAGCAATCTTGCCCTCGGCAACTTGGGTCGCCAAGTTCTGTGCGGCTTTTGTGAGATCGGAGCGACCACTGTAATTAAGTGCAAGCACGAGTGTCATGCGGTCGTTGTCCTTGGTGTTTTCGATTCCGTCCAGAAGAGCCTGATAGGTAGCCTTCGGAAGTTTGTCAATTTCACCGATAGCTTGCAGGCGAATGTTGTTCTCCATAAGCGTGTTGGTTTCCTGATATACAGTCTCTACCAACAAGCGCATGAGTGCTGAGACTTCCAGCTTAGGGCGTCCCCAGTTTTCGGTGGAAAAAGCGTAGAGGGTAAGGTACTTAACGCCTATCTCCGCCGCTGCTTCTGTTACTTCTCGTACCGATTTTACGCCATTGCGATGACCAAAAACCCTAGGCTTGCCTTTTTCTTTTGCCCAGCGGCCATTACCATCCATGATCACTGCAATGTGTTCAGGTAGGCGGTCTTGATCGATCTTATTCTTCCAATCCATGAAGTGAGTTTGCCTGAAATAGAAAATACCGTTCGAATTGCTGCGATTGCTCGCTAAATAGCGGTATTCCGAAAAAGCTCACAAAATTACGAAAAGATTGATAAACAGCCATTAGTAGGACGCTCTAAACCCTAATTCCGTAGTATCTTCGTGCCTTAGTAGTTTGACGGTAATTAATGGAACAGTTATCTTTTGAGGTTTGTCCTTTTGCACACGCCAGGTCCAAGTTTTCCTTGGCTTAGTACAAAAAGCCGAGCCGACAACTGTTTCATTCATTATTTTCCCGTCTATTATTGAAAAACTCGATGAATGACTTTTGCAGAGTTCCAGTATGAGCGCCCGAACATGGGGAAATTGAAAGCGGATTTTTCTATTGCTTTACAGGCTTTCGAAAAAGCACCGACCCTGGAAGAGGCTAAGCAAGCTTTTGCCGATATCTATCAGCTAAGAACTGACTTTCAGACGATGTACAATATCGCTTACATTCGTCATAGCAGCGATACTCGGGATGCTTTCTATGAAGGGGAAAACAACTTCTTTGATGAGCAACTCCCGCTGTTTGAGGAGCTAAAGACCGATTTCTATCGCGTCTTGTTGGTCTCAAAATGGCGCCCGGATCTAGAGGCTATCTATGGAGAACAGCTTTTTGCGATCGCTGAATTGAGTTTGAAAACCTTCCACCCGGATGTCATTGAGGATCTGCAGGAGGAAAATCGCCTGGCCAGCAGCTATAATAAACTTAAAGCATCGGCGCAGGTAGAGTTCGAAGGCAAGACCTACAATCTTTCTTCGATCCAACCTCTGGAAGAAGATACGAATCGGGACAAGCGGGCTGCTGCTGCCAAAACGAAGTGGGATTGGTTGGCGAGTCAGCAAACAGAGATGGAGCGCATCTTTGATGACCTGGTGAAGGTGCGTCATCGGATAGCGCAAAAATTAGGCTTTGAGAATTTTGTAGAGCTGGGGTATGCACGCATGTTGCGTACAGACTACAATGCGGAGGATGTCGCGTACTACCGGGAGCAAATCCGGCAACACATTGTTCCGCTGGCAAGCCGCCTGTACGAAAAGCAGGCTGAGCGCCTTGGCCTGGATCAGCTGAGTTACTACGATGAGGCCATGCTTTTTCCAGATGGTAACCCACAACCACAAGGAGAACCCAATTGGATTGTGGACCGGGCTGCTGAAATGTACGCCGAGTTGTCTCCAGAAACAGACACCTTCTTCCGCTTCATGCAAGAAGGGCAGTTGATGGATCTGGTTAGCCGAGATGGTAAGTCTACCGGAGGGTACTGTACCTATATTCCGGCACATCGGGCTCCTTTTATTTTTTCAAATTTCAATGGTACTAGTGGCGATATTGATGTTCTAACTCACGAGGCAGGGCATGCCTTTCAGGTGTACAGTAGTCGTGACTTGAGTATTTCAGAATACAATTGGCCCACCTACGAGGCTTGTGAGATCCATTCCATGAGTATGGAGTTCTTCACGTGGCCGTGGATGGCTAATTTCTTCAAGGAAGCGGTAGAGGACTACCGATTTGGACACCTCAGTGGGGCAATTTACTTTCTGCCCTACGGTGTGTCTGTAGACGAGTTTCAGCATTTCGTTTATGCTAATCCTGATGCTACTCCAGCAGAGCGCAACCAGGCTTGGCGGGAGATAGAGGTCAAGTACTTGCCGCAACGGAATTATGATGGACACTCCTATTTAGAAGCGGGTGCTTTTTGGCAGAAACAAACACACATTTTTGCAATGCCATTTTACTATATCGATTACACACTCGCTCAAATCTGTGCGTTCCAGTTTTGGAGCAAAGATCAAGCGGATCATGCTACGGCCTGGTCTGATTATGTGCGCTTGTGTAAGGCGGGAGGAAGTGCGTCTTTCTTACGCCTGGTGGAATTGGCAGGCCTAGAGTCTCCCTTTGCACCAGGGTGTGTAGAGCGACTCAGTAAAGAGGTAGGTAATTGGCTGGAACAAAACGCCCAACGCTAGAAAAGAGAGCCATTCCCAGCTGGAATGACTCTTCCTACGGTTCTGATAAATGATTCTTTAGATGATGTAGCAGGTGTTATGGATAGAGCAAAATTTTGAGTAAAAAAGTTCCTTTTTATTGCAGCGAACTAGCGTGCTCATCCATTTAAATAAATGTTATTGTCGGTTTTGAAAAGGCGAGGGGTACTGAAAACGCCTATCTTTGAACATAACACTCAAATTTTCAGGAAGGAAGTACCCCAAAAACAAATGCAATGAAGCAAATTTTACCACTTATCCTATTACTATCAACCTTGATCCTAGGTGCTCAGATTACGCTGCAAAGCAGTGACTATTTCCCTGTGGTTGGTGATACACTGCGTACAGCTACGGACACCGATCCAGTAGGAATCGATATCACCGCCCCTGGAGGTGGACAAAAATGGAACTTCGCTTCGCTGCAAGCAGGATTCTCCCTCGAGAGAATTGTTGAAAACGCTTCTGTCGGAGACGCTTCTGGTAGTTTCCCTGCTGCAAATATCCTCTTTGAACAAGTAGATGGAGGTGAAGGCTATTACCAGTCGGATGCAAACACCTTCTCAGTTGTTGGATTTGCAGGAATGGATCCGCTAGGACAAGGTTTTGAAGTAGTTGCTCCATTCAATCCACCATATGTGGAGCGCTGGGCACCACTAGCATTCTTTGATCAGAACACTAATGAAGCTGCTTTGACGGTATCCTTGGCAGCAGATGATATTCCAGGTAATATTTTTGATGGTCTTCCTATTTCACCAGATTCTATCCGTGTGCGGGTTGCTACTGAACGCATAGATCTTGTAGATGGATGGGGCTCACTGGTTATCCCAGGAGGTTCTTACGATGTACTGCGAGAAAAGCGTACGGAGTATCGTGACGTTCGCTTGGACGCCAAGTTGGGTGTGTTGCCTTGGACAGATATCACGGATATCGCACTGGAGTTTTTGCCTATCGATGAATTAGGTACTGACACTTTAGTCACCTATACATTCTGGAGTGATACTGCCAAAGAGGCCATTGCAGTGATCAACGCTGACCCTACTGGTACTTTGGTAGAGACCGTTACTTTTAAGTCTGACGAAGTAATCAGCAGTGTCCAAAACGTTTCTGAGCGTGAGCCAGAGGTTTATATTTATCCAAACCCTGCAATCGTTCAGACCCGTATCGAATTCACTAATCTTCCCGCTGATCAATACGAGCTGGAGATTTTTGATGTAGCTGGTCGCTCTGTTTATGACAAGTCAATTTACATCAACGAGTATCATCTGGAAACACTAAATGTGATTGGTTTTCGTAAGGGTGTATACCTCTGCGTACTGCGCAACCGAGCGGGCAAGAAATTCGCCGTTCGCCGGCTTTTGGTGACCACTCCATAAATAAAGAGCCACTTATATATTTTTTAGGCATATTTGTTTCAAATAGCTGTAACTTTTAATGTGACCCCTCCGTATACGGTGCCAAACGGGACAGATAATGAAAAGGTTGGCACTGGGATTGATAGCGCTTTTGGCGTCATCTCCGGTATGGTTGCAGACAAGTGCAGCGATATCGCTACAGTGGCTTGCCGATACTAATCCTTCTGCTTGGCATGAAGATCCGTTAACTGACAATATCTCGTTCCTTCGCTGGGAAGAAGCCCTCAGTCTTCCAGGGCAAACTCCATCACAAAAAGCGGAATACCTTATTGAGGTCCTCAAGCCAGCTCTAGGTTTGAAAGAGTCTTCTGCTAGTTTCCGTTTAGATAAAGAAGAACAAGACGTAGCCGGTAATTATCACCTTAAGTTTCAGCATTACCATCACGGACTACCCGTTTTTGATGGGCATTTGCAGTTTCACTTTAATAGTAGTCAGCAATTACTTGGAGTGGATGGCATGGTCCGGAAAGACATTGGTCGGCTTGGTACTTATCTCTCCGCTGATAAAGCCCTAGAGCAATCTACGGTTTGGCTACGAAAGCGTTTTGGGTTTGCAGCGATGCAGAAGGCCGAAATAGAGTCTGAAGAGCTCACCTGGTTTGCCGAAGGGCTAGTAGAAGGAGTAAAGAATACAACGAAGCTAGTATACATTTTTACCCTGGCTGACCGGGAGAACATTCGGGAGCAGATTGTGGTAGATGCCCGAAAGGGACAGATTATAAAGAACTATTCCGATGTATGCGAATTAGCACATCGGGAGTTATACTCCTCCAACACCAACGGAAGTCCCATTTGGCAAGACGGTGACGTCTTCCCTGGCGATCTCGATTCTTGGCAGCAATTGCAAGTTGAAACCTCTGAGGAAGCCTATCAGTTTTTCCTCAATGCCTTTGGCTTTGAATCCTTCGATGATTCTGGTTCTGATATGTTAATGGTTGATCAGGCGGCCTTTTTAGATTGCCCGAACGCGAGCTGGAATGGCTATTCAACCAATTATTGTGATGCCATTAGTACGGATGATGTGGTGGGCCATGAATGGGGACATGCCTATACCGAATACACAAGCCATCTTCTTTTTGCTTGGCAAGCCGGTGCTATTAATGAGGCTTACTCGGATATTTGGGGTGAGACCATTGATATCCTCAATAGTCCGCCAGATGAGAAGCCGATGCGCAACGAATGTGGCGGTAGCAATCGTTGGCTGATTGCTGAGTCGACTGGTGCTCTGAGCGAAGCGATCCGCGATATGTGGAGTCCTAACTGTTTGGGCGGTCCGGGTAAAGTGAGTGATCTTGAATATCAGTGTAGCAGTGATGACTATGGTGGTGTCCACGCGAACTCCACGGTGGTTTCTCATGCCTATGCGCTACTCGTGGATGGAGGTTCTTACAATGGATATGGAATTCAGGGTATTGGCCTGACCAAAGCTGCCCACTTATTCTGGCATGCTCAAAAGTATTATCTGAGCCGAACTTCTGATTTTTCAATATTGGCGGATGCCCTAACTGCCTCCTATCTAGATTTGCGTGATGCCGCGTTACCAGCGCTTTCATTAGCAGTTGGTGGATCAAATGCGGTTGAATACTTGAACAGTGCCGATAGCCTCAGTTTGCAGCTAGCCATTGAGGCGGTAGAACTACGATTGCCACCCGATTGTGAAGACTTTAAGGGGGTATTGGCACCAAATCCACCAGAGATTTGTCTGGTAAATGGAGAGGAGGTAACACCTTTCTTTTCAGAAGATTTTGAGACCGGAACGGATGGATGGACGTTAAGTGCTCATCCAGAAGATTTTGAAAGTTGGGTGCCTAGACATTGGGCACTGAGCGAGGACCTCCCGGATGATCGAGTAGGCACCGCCGCATTTGGTGTAAATCCGCCAGTAGGGCATTGTGATACATTACCCAACAACGGCGTGCTGCGCTTAAAGACGCCTCTCATTACAGTGCCTGCAGATATTGATGGCGATGTATATCTCGTCTTTGACCACTATTTTTCTTTGGAAAATGGAGTAGACGGCGGCAATGTGAAGCTACAGCAGAACGGAGGTAACTGGTTGCGTATACCGCCAATGGCCTTTCTATACAATGGCTACAACGATATTTTACCCAACAGTAGCCAAACAGATAACCCGCTAGCTGGCGATCGCGTATGGACTGGTTCGGATATAGGATCGACTACCGGTAGCTGGGGGACCACCCAGATTAATCTATCTGTCCTAGGGGTGGAAGCAGGGGAGTCTATTCGCTTACGCTGGGAGTTAGGTACGGACGGCTGTGATGGTTGGGACGGTTGGTACGTGGATGATATCTACGTTGGTAGCTGCGCCCTGTCTGTTTTGCCAGTTGATTGGTTGAGTTTTAGCGCTCAGGTGCAGGAAGGTCGCCGTGATGTGCAACTAGATTGGCAAACCACGCTTGAAGAAAACAATGAAGGCTTCTACATTGAAAGAAGTATTGATGGCCGCCACTTTACGGAACTCAATTTTGTACCTGCGGCTGTTTCTGCTCCAGAAGCCATAAATGACTATACCTATATCGACCGTTCCGTACCCGCAACGAGTACTACCTGGTATTACCGCTTGCGGCAAGTAGATTTGGACGGTACGATATCTTATTCCCCATTGCGAGCGGTGAATCTACCAGCCTTGGAGTGGCAAGTGCTACCAAATCCAGCGACCGAGCGCTGTGTGTTAAGCTTGAACACGATATCGTCAGAGCCCGCCACAGTTAGCCTGCGTCACATCAACGGTGCGATCCTTACGCAAATAACAGATTGGGATCCAACTACTCCGCTAGAGTTGGATTTGAGTAGTTACCCCACGGGTGTCTATGTCCTGCAAGTTGAGTCGGGTGATCGGGTGCTGAGTCGTCGATTGGTGGTGCAGTAAACGCATAAGTTTATACTAGATGAGAGATGTTTGCTTGCCTGATATTCTTTCTTTGGAGATTTATCGTAGTACCCCCTTCTTCTATTTTTCCCTGATTTTGTTAAAACTGTTAAGAGAGCACTTTCCCATTTTGGCGGCTAAAGTGTTAGGACTCTGTTAAGCCCAGTTAAACAGGGTTAAAGCAGTAGACAGACATGTGACCGGGGCCTATATTCGCAGTATAGTTAATCACCCAAATAGCCAACTGTTATGAAATCCTTGCAGCTTTTAATTGTATTCCTTATTGCTACGGTGAGCCTAAGTGCTCAAAGAGAAGAAACCCTATTTAACCAAACCAGTCTGCGCCTCACTGGTGCCTGGGGATCGGCGGCCCACAATTTCTCTAGTTTCAACGGAGAAGATTGGACCTTGATCCGCGGTGGCTACGGTGGCGTAGAATTTGGTCGCGACCTCTTTATTGGTTGGGGTGGCTACGAAACTCGCGATGACATCAGTTTCAATGATGGCGACGGCGATTTCAACTTCCGCTACCACGGACCAGTAATCGGCATTGCACCTAACTCTGTGAAGATGATCCACCCCCGATTCACCTTCATTACAGGTAGTGGCCGAGTATGGACCACCGATAAAGGCGATAGCGACCGCATGTTTGTATTCCAGCCTTCCGCCGGATTTGAATTCAACGTCTTTCAATGGTTCCGACTTGGATTCGAAGGAGGCTACCGCTTCGTTGGCAACAGCGATAAGTTTGACCTGACCAGCGGTGATCTATCAGCACCTTTTGCGCAAATCGAAATGCGCTTCGGACTGAGCTGGGGCAATTAAATAAGAAAAGAGAAGTCGGAAATCGGAAGTACGATGCATGCAATTTCTTCCGCTTTCTGACTTCCAACTTCCCACTTTGAGATCCCACGATAACCACACACGACCCTATAGC
>CAJXOS010000142.1 GCA_913057725.1 uncultured Lewinella sp. | reverse complement strand
CGTGTTCCATCCTCTACGAATAGATAGTTAGGGAAGTTTTGGTTGCTCGGTTCATCAAAAAGGATTTCATAGGTGGTTGCCACTGGTAGTGCAATCAAAGCATTGGCCTGAATGTATGGCGAGCATCTAGAGTGACCGAACAGCTCTGTACGAAGACCAAGTGACAGTTGCCAATAATTGACAGAACTCTGTTCCTGAAACTTCCATCGATAATCACTGATCTCTTGAATGAAATGTGAACTGTCTGCTGGTGCATAGCCTTCATAATAGCTGATACCAGCAATGGCGTACAGGTACTTTTTCTTCTTAAATACTTGGTAACCCAAATCTAAACCGGTGGTCGTAGGCCGATCCATACGTAAGACCGTGGCACCATCTGTAGAAACATAGGGCTGTCGAATGTTCCAGTCCATTTGAGTAAGCAGGCCTACTCGAAATTCTCGGTTGTGGTAAAAATTAATGGGATCGGTAAACTGAGCCTTTACCAGGAACGGTAGCAAAATCAGTAAAAAAGAGAGACGCATTTAATGTGGGCTTTCTCTTTCTTACGCTCGTAACATCTATTTGAATATGTTGCTCAACAGAATTAACATCAGTTCTCAGTTTTCACTTTAAGCCGTACTTTTGGCTCGCTTTAACCAATCCCGATAGGAAATCGGTAATTCGGAAAACAGCATTTTATGCCACTCATTCGCCACGACCATCTTAGTGAAATGACCGCCGAACTCGGGATCTGGCAGATCACCGAACCGGAAGGTTGGTTTATGGAGGAATTGCTTCTGTATCCACCAGAGCTTCGGCAGCTGAGTGAGATGCGTGGCCGGCGAAGGGTAGAGTGGTTAGCTGTTCGTCAACTGGTACATCAGATGTCTGGGCGTAGTACGAGAGGGGCTTTTATCAAGGATGAATTTGGTAAGCCAAGACTTGATAAATCGGAATATCATATCTCCATCTCTCATTCGCATGGGTTTGCAGCAGCTATTGCTTCTCCGCAGCTTTGTGGAATTGATATCCAATTCATTGTTCCCAAGATTACCAGAATGGCACATAAGTTTCTTTGTCCGCCAGAGGCAGCAAGTATTGCAGCTGAGACAGAGCTGGATCAGTTGCATTTTTATTGGGGCGCAAAAGAAGCACTGTACAAGGCTCACGGCCGTCGAAAACTCGATTTCATCGATCATATCCAAGTTGAACCTTTTGTCTATTCTGGACCCAAAGGAAGCACGACAGGAGTAGTGCGAAAAGACGAGGAGTACCTCCAATTCGATATATTCTACGAGCGGGCAGAGGCCGGCTATATGCTGGTCTGGGCCGTAGAGAAAGAAGCAATCTAATCCCGGTGAATCAATATAATCGTTTAGCCGATGTACTCTTGGAAGAATAGCTCACGCTTACCAAGGTCTAATGCACAAAGTGAGCCTAGTTGTGCGTGCCGCTGATAGTAAACGCACCCATTATCGATGACTATTTCGGGGGTGTACTCCACAGTCTGCAAATACATTTCAATAGCTGGGCGTGGAGTAGGAGTGTGTCCGTGTACAACGATTCTACCGTTCAACCACTGGCGATCAATATCTGCTCTCCAATTCCGTATCCACATCATGGCGTGTATATCTGCCAGAGGGTCTGGCCCTTTGAAGTCAAAACCAGCATGGACCAGTAAGTACTCATCCACTTCAAAAAAGTAAGGAAGTTGTCGACACCACTCGATGTACTTCTCGGGAATTCGCATAGCATGATTGACACCAAAACTATCAAGTAGCTGCTCATCGCCAGGATCATAAGGATGGCTAGCCTCATCCAGGATGTTGAGTAACATTTGCTCATGATTACCACGAAGGCATTTCACAGCGTAACCCTCTCGTTCCAATTTCCAGATATAATCGATGACCCCTTTACTGTCCGGACCACGATCAATATAATCGCCGAGTATATACAACTCATCCGAAGTAGACAGCTGGATCTTATCGAGTAATGCCTCAAAGGATTTGAGGCAACCGTGGATGTCAGAGATGGCAAATTTGCGCAAAACGGGGATAGTTATTGGGATGGCAAAATACTACAATACCCTGGTATAACAACATTAGGAGGAACGATAGTTTCGCTTAAACACTCCTGGAGTCTGTCCAACGATTTCCTTAAAGCGCCGATTGAAATAGGAGATGTTATTATACCCACATTCGAAGCATATTTCTGAGATGCTCATATCTGTGGTCATCAGATGTTTTGTGGCTAGGTTAATGCGAAATTCATTGACAATTTCTGTAAATGTCTTCTTTGTATGCTTCTTTATAAACTTGTAAAATGCAGCTTCTGTCATATTAATCTGATCAGCTGCAGCGGCGATGCTAAGGTCATTTTTGTAGTTGACTAATATATACTCGTACACCGTCTTTAGGCGCTGTAGGTGCGTAGCATCTAAGTCTAAGGAGTATTCCTCTGAACAAATGGGCGTCACATCTTTGGCCTCCGCCAAAAGATGAAGTAGCTCCATCAAGCGGATCATTTGCGGAAAATCCCGGGTGGCCATAATCTTGCTGATAACTCTGCGAGCCTCAGTTTTGGTGCTCGCTCCGAAGGTGAGTCCTCTTTTTGCAAATTGAAATAGGGATCGAATCTTACGCAATTCGGGCTTCTGTAGAAATCCATCCCCCAGGAAGTTTTCATTCATTTGAATCACCACCTGAGTACACTTATGATCGGTTGTAAAACCATGCGGCAAATTAGAACCAAACATCACCAGGTCTCCTTGTGCGTAGTCGGAAATCTGATTGCCCACGAACCGCTTACCAAAACTCTCTCTCGTAAAGCAGATCTCGATTTCTGGATGGTAATGCCATGCCTGACGCAACAGTGGACGACTTTTGCGAGCGACCACTTTTGCCGTAAATGATCGTTCTGACGGTTCCTGGATTTTCTCGTATTCTGGCTTCATAGTCGAACTATAATAGACAGTTTTTTCTTATTTGAGCCCCTTTTTTACAGAATAGTATTAGTCAAGTATAGAATACTACTTAAACACAGCTTAAGAATGCCCCTATAATTGCAATGTGATTTGCTTTAATGTAGAATATTATATTGATTTTCTTTAAAATAAGGAATATTCATGGGAAACGTATACTCACTATTCAAACCAATCTTAAGCCTAGCCATATTTTGCCTTACTAGTTCGCTGGTAATGGCCCAAGGAACCCTTTCAGGGATCATTGACGACGGCCAGGAAGCACTTATCGGTGCTAACATTTTAATCGAAGGAACAGGCTCGGGTACTGTGACTGATTTTGATGGTTCTTATACCCTTAGCTTACCAGCGGGTGATCAAACTATCATCATCTCCTACACCGGCTACTCTCCACAGAAGTTTTCAATTACTGTAGAGAATGGAAAATCCTACACACAAGACTTTACGCTGGTCACTGACAATCTAGCATTGGATGAGGTTGTAGTTACAGCGACTTTCGGGAGTCGATCGCAGAAAGATTCTCCGCTGTCGATGACCTACCTCAATGCAGGCCAACTGCAGAAATTAGCTTCAAACTCTCAGGCCGATATCCTTCGGACTATTCCTGGTATCACTGCTGAAGGTGGTGGTGGTGAGGTAGCTAGTAATGTTTTTGTCCGAGGTATGCCTTCTGGTGGGCAGTATCAGTTTACACCACTGCAAGTTGATGGGGTACCGGTACTAAGTACCTTCGGCTTGAACTCTTCTGCGCACGACGTCTATTTCCGTAATGACATTGGAATACGCAGCTTGGAATTTGTGCGTGGTGGTGCTTCTACCTTGTTTGGTGCCGGTTCAGTGGCAGGTATCATCAACTACTCAAGTGTTACTGGTGGACCAGAACACGACAGCAAAGTGCAATTAGAATTCGCAGAAGGTGGCCGTGCGAAGTTCGACTTCCTCACCTCCGGGCCGTTATCTGAAAATACCTACTATGCCTTTTCTGGCTTCTATCGCTATGATGATGGACCGCTGGATACTGGATTGCCAACACGAGGTTATCAAATTCGTGGTAACATCAAGAAGTACTTCAACGAGGGCAATAGTACCTTCACTATTTCTGGTCAGTTGATTGATGACAATGTTCAGTTCTACCTTCCCTACCCACTAGCAAATGCCAACGGTGAACAAGAGCGCCCAGTAGGTAATGATGGCGAAACAGTATTTACGACTTTGACCGATCAAGCGACGGACTTCTCTTTTGATACACCAAATGGTCGTTTTGAATCACCAATCGGTGATGGTGTGACCACCAGAGGGGGGTACATCATGATGGACCTGAAGCATTCTTTCGCAGATGATTGGAAGCTTTCTGCCAAAGCTAAAGCAGCTGGTTATGACCACTGGTTCAATCTCTTCCTGGATGGTGATGGTACCCATAATACACCAGAGTCGCAGGCTGATTATCTTGTTGATAGAGGCTTGCCTGCTGATGCCGTATTTACCTACGTAGACACGGGTAAAGAACTAGGTGCCAACGATTTGCTTTTCGAGAATAGAGTGCTGGATCGCCAACGCCCAATGGAAGAAATGGTAGGAGAATTGAATCTTACCAAATCGGTTAATGGGCACAACTTCACGATCGGTACGTTCTTGTCTGACACAAAGGCTGAGGATAATAACTGGATCTGGAACTTCGTGGGCGATTTCAGTAATTCTCCTCGGGTTGTCGGTATTTCTTACGTAGACCCAGATGGCAATACAGTAAACTACTCTACTGGAGGTTTCATTAGCGGACGCCAGACCTCAAACAACCAAATTCAGAGCGTTAAGAGCGCTGTATATCTGGCGGACGAATACAAGGGAGAGAAGTTCAACTTTGACATCGGTGTTCGTTGGGAGAAGGCTACGGGTATCATCTCTAAGGAAACTGGAGTAGGCAGTAACACCTTCAACAAAGGACGTGTTTCTACCGACGGTTTTGCAGTAGCTGCAGCTGGTCTGTACAAAGCAAGTAGCACGACCAATATCTATGCGAATGCTTCTCGTGGATACTTCTTCCCTGAACTTCGTGGTGTTCGCTTTAGCTCTCCAGGAGCTCCTCAAACGTATGAGCCAGAGACCGTGGTTCAGGCAGAACTTGGTGCTAAGTACAATACGGGTAAGTTTGCTGCTACCGGCGCACTCTTCCTAGTAAGCCTAAGTGATCGTCGTAGTGTCGATTTCGTGAATGATGGCCAGGGAGGTGTTACAGAGGAAGTAAGTGTGCAAAGTACGCGTACCGTAGGTTTGGAAGCTAACTTAAATTACCAAGTAGGTTCTGGTTTCAACCTCTATGGAAACCTTACTTTCCAGGATCATGAGTTTACTAAGTTCGAAGGCAATGACGAGCTAGTAGGTAACGAGCTACGTCGCCAACCAAACATCATGGGCCTAGTGGGCTTGAGCTACGATAAGAACAATTTTGATTTTGATCTCTCGAGCAACTTCCTCGGAAGCAAGTTTGCCAATGATGCTAATACAGTAGAGTTGGATGGTTTCAACATCGTTCGAGCTTCTGCTGGCTATAGCATTGATCTAGGTGATAGTCAAAGCTTACGCTTAGGTGTTTCGGTATTCAACTTGCTGGATACTGCAGGTGTGACCGAGGGTTCGCCACGACAGGGTAACTCACAGATTAGTGGAGGAGCGTTTTTCGTTGGTCGTCCGATACTACCACGACGGATCTTCTTCCGGGCTACCTTTGACTTCTAATTACTACACTACTTGAAGGTTAGGTAAGGGGAGGTATATTGCCTTCCCTTACCCATTTTAGTTTTAAGAATATAAGCAGTTTTGACCTTGGAAAAATTACTTACTCCAGCACATAGTGTCCTCCGTATGAACTGGCGGGATGGCTTCACAATCCCCACTAGTAATTTGTATCCATTCCAGTGGAATTGGGACTCCGGCTTTATCGCCTTGGGGCATTACTACGCTAATCCGGCTCACGCTATGCGGGAGTTAGATTCCCTGTTTTCGGGGCAATGGGAAAATGGTTTGGTACCACATATCATCTTTCACAGTGAGCATGAAGAGACCTACTTTCCAAATTTCGATTTTTGGCACTCTAATGTCAATCCTGGTGCTCCTGCGCGGCCAAAGTCATCAGGAATTACGCAGCCAGCAGTGCATGGGTTTATCTTAGAAAACCTGCTCGATAAGAGTCCTGATGATCAAGACTTACTGGCATTTGCTAAGTCCCTTTTTCCTAAAATCGTCAATTATCATCGCTTTCTCTACGACTACCGTGATCCTCACAAAGAAGGCTTGATGTTCATTTTTCACCCGTGGGAGTCAGGACGAGATAACTCGCCGTTGTGGGATGAGTCCTTAGAACGGATTCAGATCAAACCTGGTGATCTTCCAGCCTACCAACGACTAGATACCAATATCGCCGATCCGGCAGAGCGCCCAACCGCGGAGCAATATGATCGCTACGTCTATTTACTCCTCATGGGGCAGCGGCACCGCTATGATGGACCAGGCATTGCAGAAGAAAGCCCATTCCTCGTTCAGGATGATATGATGAATGCCATCCTGATTAAGTCGAATGAGAGCCTGATCCGCTTAGGAAAACGCTTGAAGCTTGACACTGCTGAGCTGGAAGAATGGCAAGCGCAAAGTATGAAGTCTTTCAAAGAGAAATTCTGGAATGACGATCTGCAGATGTACACTTCCTACGACTTGAGAGGCGAGAAGCAGATTGCGATGAAAGAAATAGGCGGTATTATTCCACTTTATGCTGGAATCCCTTCCCAGGAGAAGGCAGCCGCTTTGAATAACCACCTACAAGAGTTACATGCTTCTGGGTATTACCTGTGCCCAAGCTTTGATGTACAAAGCCCAGCTTTTGATTCATGTCGATACTGGCGCGGACCAGTATGGCCACATATGAACTGGATGATCTATCATGGTCTGAAGCAATACGGTTTTCAGGATACTGCTCAAATAGTAAAAGCGGATACGTTCGAGATTGTCGACAAGTATGGCTTCTTCGAATACTACGAACCAGAGAAAGGACTAGCCCAGTCGCTGAAGAAGGCGTATGGGGGCGCGAATTTTTCATGGACAGCCTCGTCTGTCATCGATCTAATCCATAATCCGTGAATTATCTCGACTATATAATTATTGGCCTCTACATCACCGGTTTTTTGATGTTAGGTCGTCTATTTAAAGGTGCTAACTCCAGTGAAGACTACTTCCTGGGCGGCAAAAGCTTCGGCTGGTTTTCGCTGTCTTTGAGTACTGCAGCTACCCAAATTTCTGCCATTAGTTTTATTTCTGCTCCAGCCTTTGTTGGACTGAAAGAAGGCGGTGGTATGATGTGGTTAACCTACGAATTTGCAGTACCGTTGGCAATGCTATTCTTACTCGCTTTTCTAATTCCCCCAATGTATCGCGCTGGCGTAGTAAGCGTATATGAATTTTTGGAAAGGCGATTTGATAGCTCCACCCGGATATTGCTCAGTGCAGTTTTTCAAATCAGCCGGGCTTTCGCCACAAGTGTAATGGTATACACAGTAGCCCTTATCTTGACTAGCGTCATGAATATCCCCATGTGGCAAACCATCTTGATCATTGGAGTGGTGACCCTCATATACTCTTATCAGGGAGGAATGAAGGCTGTAGTTTATGGAGATGTAATCCAGATGATTATCCTCTTTGGCGGTATTCTAATTTGCCTCGGTGTTGGTCTTAATTATTTAGGAGGTTGGAGTGAGTTTACCGCCCAACTCGATCCTTCTCGATTGAAGGCCGTAGATTTTCAGTCTTTAGGCTTGAATGAAGGAGAAGAGTTTGGCTTTTGGCCAATGTTGATTGGTGGCCTGTTTTTGTACACTTCCTACTATGGTACCGATCAAAGTCAGGTACAACGCCTGTTTTCTGCTCAGGATATGGGTACGGTCAAAAAGACACTTCTCTTTAACGGTTTACTCCGCTTTCCGATAACCCTCATCTATTGTATAATGGGTTTGGTAATCGGTACAATGGTGGCCAGTCAAGCGGACTTTCGAGCACTTATCCCGGCGGATAAACCGGATTTGATGATCCCAATATTCATCAGAGAATATCTTCCTCATGGTGTGATTGGGATATTGATGGTTGCGATTCTATCCGCAACAATGTCCTCGTTGAGTTCTACCATTAATTCCCTCAGTGCTGCCAGTATGGAAGATTTCTTCAACCGGAAGAAACAACTTGATACGGAACAGTACGCAAGGTATTCTCGCTACACCGTCTTGTTCTGGGGGCTTGTTTGTCTAGTCCTCGCTTTCTTCACTGGCGATATAGCGAAAACTGTTATTGAAGCCATCAATAAAATCGGTTCCGTCTTTTACGGCCCAATACTGGCCACCTTCGTTGCCGCTATTGGCTGGAAGCGCATTCATACTCTGGGGGCAAACCTAGGCTTGATAGTTGGTGTGTTGGTCAATGTATACCTCTGGCTGTTTGTGCCCGATGTATTCTGGTTCTGGTGGAATGCCGTAGGGGCAGTCGTGACGCTTTTCATCGCCTATATGGTTAGCATACTGGTGCCAGGAAAAAGTAGTGGCGAACAAATCTTACAGTTCCGATGGGAACGAGATCCCGTGAAAACGACCATCCTGATAGGATTCTTTATCCTGATTGTGCTAGTGAGTGTAAACATTCAAAACTGGCTATAATTCACGGAACTCATGCACCGGAGAAGAATACTAATCGCCCCAGACAAGTTCAAGGGGTCATTAACCGCTATGCAGGTATGTGAGGCGGTAGCCGCAGGCATAAGACAGGTTGAACCAGAAGTGGATTTCGATTTCGTACCGATGGCTGATGGTGGAGATGGTTCCCTGCTTGTATTGGCCGAGCACCTAAAGCTTACGGAAGTCGAAGCGAGTGTGGAAAATCCTCTTGGGCATTTGGTGAAGTGCAGTTATTACCGTTCTGAGGAGGCTGCCTATATAGAAATGGCAGCAGCCTCAGGATTGGTCTGCCTCGACAAAAAGGAACGCAACCCATTACGGACTTCCACTTTTGGTAGTGGGCAACTTATCCTTCATGCGCTAGACGCTGGATTGAGAAAGGTCTTTCTATTTCTTGGGGGTAGCGCTACGAACGACGGAGCAATGGGGTTGGCCCAAGCCTTAGGTTTTCAATTCCTGGGACCAAACGGTGAGCCACTCCGTGGAGCTGGAGAAAACCTAGCCAAAGTTGCCCACATCATGCCTCCCACTGATGATCGATTGAATGGCATAGAAATCACCTGCCTCTGTGATGTACAGAATCCACTACTCGGCGAAAATGGTGCAACCGCAGTCTACGGTCCGCAAAAGGGAGCAACACCGGACATGATACTTCAACTAGAGCATGGCATGGAACACTTTGCCAAGCAGTTAGAGCGATTCAGCGGTCGATCCATCACTCAACTTCCTGGAGGCGGGGCAGCGGGTGGGCTCGCGGCCGGATTGGTCGCCTTATGTAATGCTAAGATTAAGAGTGGTATTGAGACCATTCAAGATTGGGTGCAGCTTGAATCTAGGGTACAGACTGCCGACCTGATCATTTCTGGTGAAGGCAAGTTGGACCAACAGACGCTGGAGGGTAAGGTGATTGCCGGTATGATGACCTTAGTTCGCAAGTACAAGAAGGATGCATTGTTAGTCGTGGGTAAGAATGAGCTACCTCAGAATGAAGCGTCAGTAGTGAGTGAGGTAGATGTGATCTCCATCATGGATGTGGCACCTGATATCGTCAGTGCAATGACCAAGTCACGTAAGTATTTGGAACAAATCGTAGAGGCTTATTTCGCCAATAAAAAAGCCTCACCAGAATTCTGATGAGGCTTTGCAAAGTTTTGGAATATTACTGAATGTACTAGGGATCTATGTTAATGGGCTAGGAGTTTTCCTTGGGCAATTAGGGTGTTAGATTGTCTGATCCGGAAGAAATACAGCCCGGCGTTCGGGAGCTGCTCGCGATCAACACGCAACGTATTGTTTTGCATTGGTAGTAGGGCAATTTGTCTTCCCTGACTATCAATTATCTCGCATTGTGCTTGGTCTATTTCCATCCCTTCTAGACGGATCATGGTATAGGTTTGTACAGGGTTTGGAGCGATACGCAATTCTAATCCTGGCTCCAAAACCTCGTAGGATTTAACGGTGATAAAGGCTTCGCCAATGGTATGCCATACCGTATTGGTAATCACAGGATCGTTGAAGTCGAAGTAGATGCCAGCGGTGTTCTCGATAACGGTATTGATCGAGTTATCTGCTAGTTGCTCAATACTGAACTGTACAAAACCATTTGAGCCTTCTAGATTCACGTTACTGTCTGGGAGCATGATATTGTCGAAGAAAAAGGTGAGCAAACCATCTTCTTTCAGCTCTACTCGGTACGGGTGGCTAGAGGCACCAGGAACGATAGTACTGGGATCTAGGTGTTCGCTGATCTGATCTTCAATGCGGACATTGAATGCCGTGTCTGTTCCGGTATTTTGGAAACGAATCAGGTACTCCAGCGGGGTATTGGCTTCGATGTAGTGTTCTTCTCCATAACCACGAGGTAATGCCTGCTTGTCGTTAGGGTCATAGGCACCAATGTTCTCCAGGCAGAGTGCGTCAACATTCGGGTTGGCGTTACCTAAGGCAAACTGAGTGGCAATGCCTTGTGTGAATCCACCACAACCTTCAACAAACGCTGCTGCTAATCCACCATATGGGAAGCTAGCATCTTGTGGAATCTCCAGGCGCCAGGTGGCACCATTGGCTGGGAAGGTGAACTCTTCTTCTTCTCCTGCATCCAGTTGTAATGGATTACCATTCATGTACATGATCACATCTTCTACTATGCGTACCTCTTGGGCGTCCAGCATATTGGCAGTACCGGCATTTCGAACAGTAAAGAGGACCTCGTCATTGTCTTCTTGGCATTCTCCGCTGATCACTAACTCGGCGTACGTGCCGCCTGGTTCACAAGTGAATGGTTCAATGGTAGCTTCGATACAATGCGTGGCGCCTAGTTCTGATTCACAGCTAAGCAATGTGTTTAGTGTTATTTGTCCGCTAGAAGCCGGGGCTAGAGTCCCGATCTCGAAAAGGTATTCACCATTACCCAAGGCAGTATAGGGCACGCTGGCAGATTGGATAGCCAGGAAGGGATCAAGCATTACGTTAATTGTAACATCATCAACCTCATTTGCGGAGAAGTTACTGTAGCGTACTGTGATATCATTGGGGAAACAACGGCGTAAGAAGGGAGTAGCTACATCTACATTTAGATAATCACATTCTTCTGCGAGTCCAAGCGCGAAATGTGCTTCAAGAGTTGGTGCAGTCTGGTCTTCAAAGAGCATAGATGTTGGACAGCCAGTACTGATCCCATCTGGCAAAAATACTTCTACCTCGATATCCCGACTCACATCAGAAGATACTTCTAACAAAATGGCATAGCTGCCATCGTCATTAGTTGTGGTCGTATTGGTAAAGCCACTTTCCACGTCGGTGGCTCTGACAATCCAACCGCCAAAACCAGAATTTTCTTCCGCAGGGTCAAATTCACAATTGTCATTGGCATCTTGATAGATTTCACCGAACACGGGAAACAGTATTCTATTGACGGTAACATTAGTGAGGCAATAGTCCGCGTTGCCTGCTGGATCTACTACCCAGACTTCTACTGGGTAAGTTCCTAGTTCGGGCGGAAGGATGATACTATTGGTGCTCGGCAAAGACCCCGTGGATTCAGAAGCTAATACTATACGGAATTCAATGGCACCACAATTGTCATAACTGCCTGCATCAAGGTCTTCGCCCGATAATTCGACAACATCCCCGGCAAAGGTGTTAACAAGTAGATCGCTAAAACAAACTGGGACCGGAGGCGTCGTGTCATCGTCGCAGCCCGCTGGATCCTGAACTATGATATAGGTTTCGCAGAAATCGAAGTTGCCATGTTGATCAAGCGCCCAAATCTGAACGGAATAGGTGCCCGTCTGATAGAAGGTTAGTGATTCCTGTCCTGACGGAAATCCATTGCCTTGATCCGTCAAGTTGATACTTACACTAGGTGATTCCGTGCAGTTGTCGGTAAGGTCAGCGATGAAGTCTTGCGCCCATACCGTAGCACTGCCATTTTGTGTAAGAGAAATAACCTGGCCGTTGATACAGATAGGCACAGGAGGTTCTTCATCCGTCGGACAGCCGTTGTTGAAGACCTGCCCCACGGAAACATCCGCCCAGCAAGTATTTTGGTTTCCAGCTTCATCCACTACGTAGAGTACGACCTGAGTGCTAGCGCCTTCTTCGTCAGGAAGAAGTATGGAGGTGCTCGTTGGAATACTACCGTCATCTTCATCAAGAGTAGTTAGAAATAAGTTGACTGGAGAGCAAGCATCCCAAGAACCTTCGTTAACATCAAAGGCCCACACCGTGGCACCGTAACCCTCGACAGCGGCGACTTGTAAATTGCCTTCGCATACTGCAATAGGGGCGGTAACATCTGGCATGCATTCCTCTTGTGCTATGACAGAAGTTACCAAGACAGAGCAGAGCGTGAGTGAAAGGAGACTTTTGTAGAGTTTTTTGCTTTTCATGATCTGTTTTTTAGTTCAGGGATCAGGTTTTTTGATTGCACATTACAAAAGTGGATAGATTAGAATACATCTGCAAAAACAAAAAATGAATATTGTAGAGTTGTTTATTTTGTATTATATGTCTAATTGATTGATTATCAATTACTATATTTGATATAGTATACAGATAATATGATAGAAGCTACTGTTTATCCTCGATTTTTTCAGCTGTTTTATGCACTTAGTAAGCGAGAAAGGAAGCGATTTATGCAGTTTTTAGCCTCGCCTTACCACAATCGCCGACAAGATATCACAGAATTTGCCACTCTACTCTCCAATTATGAAGAGGCCAGCGAGGTGCCACCTAAGACCGACTTGTGGAAACTTATCTACCCAAAGAAGGATTTTGCTGACGCTTCCTGGAGGCTGCTTCTAAGTGCACTGTCACAGCAGGTGGAGCGCTTTGTTGCTGTTGAGAGTATACTTGATGATGAGTTCGAACTAAAGATAAAGGTGGCGGAAGCCCTGGAGGAACGCGTGAGTACTACGCTGCACGATAAGCTTCTGCGAGAGTCCCATCGAATTTTGGAGAAGCAAGAGGTGCGCAATGCCGAGTATTGGCTTCGGGAGTACCGCTATCAAGAAGCATACTACCGCCGAGCACTGACGCGCCAGCCAGAAAAAGATGATCATTTCGGAGCACTCAGTCGCAGTGCTGATCGGGCATTTTTGGCCATGAAGTTTCGGCAGAATATGTGGCTGCTCAATCACGAGCAGGTCTACAAATGGGGGTTCGAACCTACGGCCATAGATAGTTATATCAAAGATCTATCAGAAGAGCAGGTAGAGGATATCCCTGCTTTGCGCTTATACTATTATGGTATTCAAGTGCTCCAGCAGCCTGAAAATGAAATGGTGTTTCGGCGATTTTCCAATAGTCTATTTACGCAGGCTACCCACCTGCCTGAATCAGAAGCCCGGGATCTATACCTACTTGCGATCAACTTTGCGGTCCGTCAGGTCAATTCTGGTCATCGAGCCTACTTTCGGCAGGTAATGGATTTATATCAAAGCGGTCTTGAACAAGGGTATTTACTTCGTAAAGGGGTGCTGTCTCGATTTACTTACCATAATATCGTTACTACAGCCCTGCAAATTCAGGACGTAGATTATGCCGAGGCTTTCATAGAGCAATGGACTGGCAAGTTGGAACGTCGGTACCGCGATCGTATGTACAACTTTAATCGTGCTAAGATCGCCTACACCAGCCAGCGCTATGATGATGCCTTACCACTATTGCAGCAAGCCAACTACCATGATCCGCTCTTGAATTTGGGGGCTCGGACGCTGCTCCTCAAGATTTATTTTGAGCTTGGAGAATGGGAAGTACTTCAAAGTCACCTCGATGCCTTCTCATCCTACCTCAGACGAAAGCCGGGCATCAGTTACCACCGAACCAACTACCGCAACCTTATTCGATTTACCAGGAGGCTGCTTAAGTTTGAACACTCCACTAAAGCAGAGAAAGAAAAGCTGCGCCAGCAGATCATCAACACCGCCACCCTGACGGAGAAGAGTTGGCTACTGGCACAGCTCAGCTAAACGGAACCAGATTAACTCAGGCTTCCATCCTTCGCAATTTGAGTAGCAACCTGGCTGAGAAATCCAGCGGGTGGGGCCTGCTCTTCATTCTTTCCGTATGGGCAGCCCGCCGGAAAGCTCCAATGATCATTGACACAGAAATGGCAGGAACCAGCGCCGCGCGTAAGGAAGCCCGGGCGCTTCTTGACATTACCCGTATAGGAGAGGCCCCCTTGCTCAAACATGTCCTCCAGAATTTGGGCCATCATTTGGTGCGGATAATAATAGCAGGCCTCCAATACCTTCCAGGCAGCAGGATACTTATTCTTTAAGGTACTGGTAATTTCTTCTACGTCATCCTTAGAAAAAGTAAAGGTGTTGAAACCAAAGGTGCCTTTGGTAAAGGAGATGCCGTAATGAGTAGACAAATAATTAAAAGTATCTGGCTGGTCAATACTAAGGTCCCTTAGTGTGGTGCTATCCAAACGGAATTGCGGAACAAAATTGCTGTCGTAGGAGAAGTGCGGTGTTACGATAAGGCGCGTCTTTATTTTGTACGGACGCCCATTAATTTCCGTCTCATATTTGAAATAGGTGGGGTTACTACTATCAGCCGTAGCTTTGAACAGCGTGAAGGCGAAATCCTCTGGATAGCCTGGTAATGCTGGGCTTCTATCTATGAATTTGCCGAAGGCTTTTTTGAACATAGAATAAGAGGATTCTCCCACTAGAAACAACACTGCAGGCCGCGTCATGACGAGCTGCTTCATGGCCCAGGCGTTCTTCGTCACACAGTTATGTATGATCGTGTTTTCACTGTCTTGTGTACCGCCCAGGAATCCTGGATTCCAGTGGGGCGAAGCACAGGCTACCATATCCAATTGCCCCACGTCTTCACCGATTTTCAGATTGGCATCATGATATCCCTTGCCCTGAAGGTAGGTCGAGAAGAGGTCTAAGCTGGGCACAAATTGCTCATAGTAGGTCTGTAGCGCCTGATACAACTCAAGTTCCTCGCCGGGTGGCACTTCCAACTTTGCTGCGAGCACATCGCCTTCGCGGAAAACGCTGGTCGGCCCATTTTGATCAAATAGAAGGACATAGCGATTCGCACCACTTGGCCGGTCTAAGGTGATTTTTATTTCATCTTCCTCTCCTTCGTATTGAATAATGAGTTCGAAACTAGGAGCAGCATCTGGTCGTGGAGCAGAGGTGACGAAGCCAGATTTGGCCGCCACCACTTGATCGGTTGTCACCTTCCCGGATTCGGTAACGGTAGTGGAGGTATGTGTAAGGAGGTACTTCTGTATATCATCGAAGTTGAACTCCTCCTGGTAAACATTCCGGTAGCGATAGTAGTAGGCATACTTTGCGGCGCCGCTGGTGCCATTATCATCCGTGAAACTGGGATAGGTCCAACTGGTACCAGTTCTCCCCGGTCGAAAGGCGGTCATGTTGGGGTTAATTCCAATAGTCATGATCGGGGCTTTTCGGCAGCCATCCATTACTTCTCCATTCGGGAAACCTTGTTGACTTGTTGTTACCTTCATCCAGGGATAGCTCTCGGGCGATCCCTTGGGTTCATTTCCTGCTGGGAAATTGGTTCGGAAGTCATAGATCGAATAAGGGCCATAGGGTTGATCACTGGGATTATCTGGCCAGAAGAAGTTGCAGGTGCCACAAGGGCGAACATTAAATACGAGCTCCACTTCGAGTGGATCATTCGTAGTGATTGGGCTTTTTTGCCGTTGAGGGTTGTAATTAGACATGCGGTTGGTTTTGAATATAGGTTGGTGGTATGCAGGTTGGGATAACACATTTGCAGTATAAAGGCATTGATGCATTTACACTCAAATTTTGTGTTACCCAAAACGTAATTGTTGGTGATAATCCTAACAGTCTTCGCCAGCTATGGCTCCCCAAGTCAGGAGTGCACCATTCATGCTCGTGTATAAGCCGTAGCGCAGGTAGAGCTGAGAAGACCAGGCTTCCATAATCTCGTCGCTGATTTTCTTTCCATCTTGGGTCTTATCTGGCACGATGGGATCAGAAATATTGCGCACGAACACGAAGTCGACGCCTTTGTCTTTCGCCACCAAACCAACTACTGCATCATCCATTTCGAGTACGCTGTATTGAGTGGAATCATCTCCATGGGCGATGTAATAGAAGTCGGTAGTCAGTAAGGGGACTCCTTCGCAATTGAGGGCCTGAGGATGCTCTAGGTGAGCAGGGTCAAGTGCGGCGTTGACGAGGTCTTTTACGCTCACCTCCTTGGCCCAAGCAGGGTCACCGTGTCTTGGATCATGCACCATTTTGCAAAAGAGGTAGTCAAGCTCCTTTTGATTGACAACCTTGCTGAGTGGGAATAAGAGGTTGCCTTCTACTGTTGGAATCAAGCTCATATCTGGAAACCACTCGCCATCAACCGTCTTACCGTTGATTTTACAAATATCATTTTCCGACTTCTCCAGCATGATGTGGCCGGCATTGGTGAAAACGGTATCACCCAGCTTGTCGCGTAAGGAGGAACCACCAGCAGTGCCGATGGAGTAGAGCTGATCGGGTTTTGCTTCATCCAATAGGAGGCCCACCATTTCCATTAAGCCAGTACAATACGGAGGGTAGGCCAGGTGAGCATTTGCTTTAAAGAGCAATACTTTGCGTACGGCACCGCCATTATTTGTGATCTCAACCATTCGGTACTTACCCCATAGCTCGAAAGTGTTGTGAGGCTGATCATTGGATCGAAGGTGCCAGGCATCTTGCCAGCTGTTGTCAGAAGCACTTCGTTCGGAGTCACTGTGTAGGAAGACATGATCCAGCGCCGACCATTCGGCAGTGGTCCAGGTCATGACGACGATGTCTGCTTTAGGAAGTGGATCATCTTTGCCCGGGTCTCCCAAATCCACCACCGTGGGCGCTTGATGCTGGATGGAACTCCAGTTGATAATGGGTAGTGGGGGCATTTCTCCGGGCGAGGTACAAGGATTGGGTTTAGCATCGAGGTGACGATTAGCCATGCTAATAGAATTTAGTGGCAATACCGGTGGCATTACCTATGGGTTAAGGAATTTTTAGGTTACACTTTATCTATGTGTGTACAATGCTCGCGCTCAGAAAAAATGTTAGGGGAGGAGGGGCCTTGAAGGTACGGAAAATGTGGGGAATCTCCGAAAAATTCGATCTTTTGCCTTGAAAATGAGGTTGGTAGCGGTAATGTCCCTTGACAAGGGAATGCATTATCCTTAACTTTGTTTCATCCATTCTTTACCGGTAGTATGAGCTACTGGAATTCCAAAAAAATAGCAGGATTAGCTGATGACGATTCATTGGCAGACACACTGAGCTTAGTGTAAGGCTAGTGGTGTCTCTAATTTCTTTACCGGCCTGAAGCGTGAGTCTTTGGGTTTACACGAGCTAAATTTTGGGGTATGGGTAATTCAACCTTGAGAATTGGTGTGGTGGGGTATGAGGGGGATCAGTTTGCGGAACAAGAAGCGCGTAATTTACTGGGTCGAGAACTGAGGAAAGTTCTACGACGGCACTTAGGTCGACGCATTGAAATCGTCAGCGATCACGTAGATAGTGGAGTGCCGAAAATTGCCCAACAGCTGGCAGAAAAATTAGGCATGAAAAGTATGGTCTCTAGGCGGCCTCAGCAGGGTCAGGACGAAGAGATCTACAAGTTCGTTCATTCCATTCATGGCCTTGTTCGGATCGGAGGGGGGGCTCACAGCCGTAGAGTGGTCCGGCTCTTTAGACAGTTGCATCAAGGTAAACCGCTACAACGCATGATTAAGGAACATGAGGTAGATTTTTGGGGGGATGGCCCACCACTTGCTATACTCCCCAAGATTCGCGGCCTTCAGTACATTGATGGATTCTTGGATGAGGATCAGCAAGCAGAGATATTGCAACGAATCGATCAAGAGGATTGGTCAACAGAGCTGCGCCGCCGCGTACAGCACTATGGTTACAAATACGACTACCGCAATCGAAGTATCAATGCGAATATGAGGGTAGCAGATCTACCGAAATGGTTACGGCCGGTACAAGACCGCATGACAGCAGAAGGCTTGCTGGGGCAGCTACCAGATCAATTGATCGTCAATGAATACGAACCTGGACAGGGAATCGCGGACCACATCGATTGCGAACCCTGCTTTGGTGATACGATAGTTTCTATCTCTTTAGGCTCAACTGTCATCATGAATCTGACAAGTATAGATGGCCAAGAGCATCATCCGCTGACGCTTCGTCCTGGAAGCGCACTGGTTTTGGCAGGTCCTGCTCGTTAAGAATGGAAACACGGTATCATTGGCCGCAAAACTGACGTGATTGATGGCATGCGCCAAAAACGCAAACGGCGAGTTTCTCTTACTTTCCGCACCGTTATACTTTCAGACGATGAATGAACCACCCGAGACACCGAAGTGCAGCTAAGGTTTGAACCATATAAGGCACGCGAATCAAGGGCT
>CAJXOS010000141.1 GCA_913057725.1 uncultured Lewinella sp. | reverse complement strand
GCCGTTACACCGGTAGACTTCCGCGACTGGGAGTCAAGTGGGGTGTTTAAGGCTGCGGGACAAGAAGCATAGATAAGTTTGGTTAGTGCATTTTCATGCGAAAATGAGCGAGTGCATTCTGTTGAATTAGTTGCTGTGTAGTAGCAGTCAATCCAATTCTATCAACTAATTTACCTCACGCAACAAAATCCACTCATCTAACGACCATTCTCTGATGAAAAACGCGCTCCTCAGTCTGCTGCTTTGCAGCATTACCTTCGGTGTACTAAGTGCCCAATCCAATGACAAGACTGTGCTCTTTGGCACTTCCATTAATTACTATCCTGTATTCGATACTTACTCACAGAAAACGGGAGGCACTACCACGGTTCGAGACTTATTCTTATTCTTCCAAACGCCAACTGGCGGCATTTTTGAAATCGAGGACGAACGCGGAGTCGACTACGAAATCGATTACAATTACGAGCTACATTCGCCGCAGCTCGGCCCAGGAATGAGCATGCAGTGGGTGAATCAAGAAGAGGTATTCCATGAGCTCTCACTGACGCGCTTATCATTTGGCAAATCCAGCTACCGGCGCGATTTCATTTACACGGATACCAGCCGCAACCAGATTCCCCTGACGACCGGTTTTGAGCAAAGCTCATTCATTTTCGCCTTTCGCTATGAGTACGGCAAGTACTTCGGTGATCCGCGCCGTTCAGGTTTACGATTTGGCATTAGTGGCGGTTTAGAGCCCACACTTTATTCCTACAATTTTACGCCCTTGAGTAGCGCCCAATTCCCCGTACAGGCCCGCATCATGACTTTGGAGTTATCTATCTCACCAATGGTAGAAGCTCGCCTCAGTAAGCGCGCCTTCCTGGACCTCAAATTGACACCCAATATTTTACTGGCTGATTTCGGCAGTGTAAAGGTGGAAAATCCTATACTAACGCAGGAGCAACAAAAACTCTCTCGTACCTACGATCCGCCAGAGATCAATCTTGCTGCCAGTGTGGTGTTGCGTTACGTGATTAAAGAGCGCAAGCGAGGTAAACGGTAGGGGAGTAGGTGGGGCTGCTATTCATCGTTCTCTCCCCGCAGAAAAGCAGTGATCCGTTCTAACAAGCTAGGATCAAGTTCTTCTGGTAAACTTTGCGAATTGATAGCGTTGAGAATTTGTTCTCGACCAGAACGATTGTAGATAGGCTCATCTAGCCAGGGTTCATAGGTAGCTACGGCCTTCTTGTAGTCGCCCTGGAATAGATAGGCCAGTCCAGTTCTCGCAATCACACTTCCAGTATCAATTCCTATAACATTATCAATGCTACAATAAGCTTCTCCCGCCCATATAGCGGCCTCAAAAAGACTAGCGTCGAAAAATGCCTGATTGAGCAGGTCCAGCTCAACACCCACAGGTTTATAATGCATTGGAACTTGCTGAGCAATTTCCTCAGCAAAGCTTGAGTTTTCTTCAGCCACCGCACTTTGGAGAAGTTTTATGACCTGTGAGACATTGATAAGTCCACTGGACCATACTGAATCTGGTATGGTTTGAATGGGGTTAGCATTTAACTCGAAGGTCTTCAAGTTTTGTAATTCACTTAAACTCGCAGGGAGCGTTTGTAGTTGATTAATGCATAAATCGAGTTTAATTAGGTTCCGCAATTGACCGATATTGGACGGTAAACTTTCTAGCTGGTTACCGTTTAGGGTTAAGTCTGTCAAGGTGCTTAATTCACCAAAGTTAGCTGGTAATCCTGTAAGCTCATTGCCCCAGAGTTGAACCTTGGTCAAGCTTTGTAATTCTCCAAATGTTGCGGGGAGCGAAGTGAGCTTGTTCAACCTTAGATTCAGTTCAGTCAAGCTGTCAAGTTGGGAAAAACTCTCAGGCAAGGTCGTTAATTGGTTATTCTGTAGGTGTAGTTCTTTCAACTTTGGCAAATGACCAAAGTTATTTGGAAGTGCCACTAATTGATTACCGTTTAGGAAGAGTTTAGTAAGTTCCTCTAGTTGCGCTATGCTTTCCGGCAAGGTTGCTAGCTGGTTATTTTCAAGAGATAATATTTCTAGATTTTGAAGGGAGCTTAAATCCTCTGGTAAAGTCTGTAATTGGTTCTTACTGAGGCGAAGTATATCCAATTCTTTAAGTTGGCCCAAATTACTAGGTAATTCTTGTAAATGGTTTTTACTTAAATGCAATGAAACAAGACCTCGAAGTTTCCCAAAATTATCTGGTAAAGTCTGGAGTTCGTTCCCGTCGAGATAGGCAAAGGTGAGGGCATGGAGTTCACCAAAACTTGCCGGTAGTGAGGTTAGACGATTGCCTCTAAGCTGTAACATGTCTAGTTTCTCCAACTGGCCAAAATTCGTTGGCAGTTCTTTTAGTTGATTGTAGTTTAGAATCAATTCTTCTAGTGTGGTTAGGTAACCGAAACTATCAGGGAGTTCTTCTAGGTTGTTATTATCGAGTATCAGCTCCTCTAATGAAGTTAAACGACCAAAACTACTTGGGAGTCCCTTCAATTTGTTATCTCTAAGATGTAATGACCTGAGATTCCCTAATTGGCCAAAGCTATTCGGCAATTGCTCAAACTCGTTGTGATCCAAGAATAGTGTAGTCAATCCCTTTATATCTCCGAATCTATCTGGTAGTGTTCGAAGCGAATTATTATCTAGCCGCAGAACGGAAAGATTATCTAGCCCTGAGATAACAGCTGGTAACTCCTGTAATTGATTTTCACTTAAGCCAAGGTGTTCCAGGTTTTGAAGCCGCCCAATATTTTCAGGCAGCAGTTGTAATTCATTACCGTCTAGCTGAAGGCTACGAAGCTGCTCCAGCTGTCCAATACTTTCTGGTAATGACATAATGCTATTGAAGGCTATACTTAGCTCTTCAAGTTGCCTTAGCAGGTAAAGGTTAGACGGAAAATCTGAAAGCCAATTCCCCCTCAAATCCAGGATTGAGAGTTGTGTCAGTTGATCCAAGCAATTAGGTATCGCCTGTAATCGATTGTCCCCAAGATCAAGAATCTGAAGCGCCTGGAGCTGGCAAAGCTGTTGAGGCAATTCCGTTATTGCATTCCCACTGAGATTGAGAATTTTTAACTTATTTAGATCTCCAAAATTCTCAGGCAATCTTCGTAATGGATTAGAGCTAAGATTAAGTTCTATAAGTGATTGTAATTCTGAAAAACTATCAGGTAGCCGTCGTAATCGATTACTAGTTAGATCACAGTAGGTCAATGCACTGAGTCGTCCAAAGTTGCTTGGTAGTTCATAAAGGGAATTATTGGCAAAGTCAAAGTGCTTCAGTTTGGCAAGGTTGCCAAAATTTTCAGGTAGTTTCTGAATCGAACTCACTCTTAAAATGAAGTGAGTTAGGTTTTGGAGTTGACCAAAATTTTCAGGCAGCTCACGAAGTTTAGTAAAACTACAGTGAAGGGTCATTAAATTTTGGAGCTGACCAAAATCCTCCGGCAATTCTCGAATACTGGCGAGGCCTATGTCTAAATTTTGTAGTTTTTGAAGTTGACTGAAGCCTTCTGGAAGGCTAGTTAGCTCCAGATTCCTTTTCAGATTCAGCGTTCGGAGGTTAGCTAAACGAGTGAGACCGATGGGAAGCTGCTCTAGCTTATTACTATTCAGCAGCAAAACCTGCAACTGCTGGTGCTCCCAGATACTATCCGGCAAGCCGGTCAAATCTTGTCCTTCAAGATCAAGGGCCGTGATCTCCGGCCCAAGTTCAGCTAGGGAAAAAGCGACCGGGTATACATTACCGAAGGTATCTAATAAATATGGTTGAGAATCTTCCCATTTCCACACCTTGGCAAAGCCACGCTGATCGAAGGGTTCTGCGCGCGCCCATTGTTGAAGTTTCTCAATTGGCGCTCCTTTCTTATTAATGAAGTAGAAAGGCTTAGAACTATTTCGGTAAGCCAAAGCAAAACGATCTGCGTAGAAATAGAAGGCAGCAATAAGTTGTTTACCCTGCACAACGGCATCCTGCGTTTGTTGTTGAGCGATTTTTACCTCCCGCAAACTTTGCCGGATATTATGCTCATTCTTGGTAGCCTCACTGCGTAATTGATCCAATCTCGTAGTCATTCGATCTATTCGCTGCTGGGCGACTGTCGCCTGTTGTGGACAAGCGATTATCGCGGCTGAATAAGCATTGATAGCCTCTTCGTAAGCAGGCGGTACTTGTTGCAGGAGTCGGTCCCCCTTCTGCAAGAGTCCCGCAAAGGCATCACATTGCCCACATGCCTGGCTGGTCATCATCAACAACGCTATTAACAGGATAAAGTACTTCATACGAACCCTTTGCTTACCAGTTTTCTAGAAAAGTCTTTGTGCGTGCTACCAGTTCAGGATCAATTTGACCATAGTTTGAGATACGTTCCAAGTCTTTTAGAAATAGTTCCTTTGCCGATTCTCTATTCGTTTCCTTTAGTTCTGCACTTACCTCATAGGTGGTCCGAGCTGTTTCCTCCTGTCCATTGCACAAATAAGCAAGGGCAAGCTTGGATCGCAACCTTAATCCTGAACCACCAGATTCACAATAGGCTTCACCAGTCCAAATAGCTCCTTCATAAACAGTAGCTTCAAGAAATAGAGATGTCAGTAGCCGTAAATCGTCCCGGGAAAAGTCATACGCGTTTTGAATATTGTTGCTTATATGACGTATGTAAGTTATCCGCTGTTTATTATTCAGCAGTGCAATAATATCATTTAGTGGCACTAATCCGGACTGCAAGACCGTAGCTGGTAGACTGTCTAGAGGATTACCATCTACAACCAGATAGTTTAGTTCAGCCAAATCGCATATATCCTCTGGCAGACTACTTAAAGAGTTAGAATTTAGGTACAGCGATTTTAAATTCCTCAAATTGCCCAACCGCTCCGGCAAGCTAATCAAGGAATTACTACTTAAATCTAATAGCTGTAAATTGCTCAAATCGCCCAGCTGCTCCGGCAAGCTACTTAAAGAATTTTTGCGTAGATACAGCAGTTGTAAATCCGCCAAATTACCAACACTTTTTGGCAAGCTTACCAACGAATTATGACGTAGGTCCAGCCTTTGTAGATTCATTAACTCACCAATACTTTCTGGCAGGCTAATCAAGGAATTCCTACTTAAATCCAAAATCTGCAAATTGGTCAAGTCACCGATATGCTCCTGTAGGACACTAATTGAATTGTTGCCTAAAATCAGAACTTCTAGACTAAGTAATTGCCCTACACCTTTTGGCACCTTTTTAAGCGCTTGCCCACTTAAATCCAGAGCAGTAATATGCGTACCGATATTCTCCAAGGAATAAGCAACAGGATACATCTTTCCAAGGGTATCCATCAGATACGGCTGTGGATCATCTTGCTTCCAGATGTGGGCAAATCCTAGATCATCAAACTGCTCGGCACGTGCCCATTCGCCCAGTTTTTCTACCTGCTGACCTTGCTTGTCAATGAAATAGTAGAGTCGTCCTTTTCTCTTTACGTTACCATAGGCTAAAGCGAAACGATCGGCATAGAAATGGAAGGAATTGACCAACTTATTGCTCTCCGCTAGTGCTTCCTGCGCCCGCTGTTGCTCCGCTTTCAAGGTATCCAGTACAATTTGAGCCTGATGAGCAGATGCTGATGCCCGTTCCCGCAGCTTATTCATATCCTGTACCATGTTGCTGATGCGTTGTCTGGCTGCCCCTGCTTGCTCAGGGCAGGCGACCATTACCGCGGTATAGGCATTGATGGCAGCGGTATAGTTAGGAGGTTGCGCCTGTAGCAACTCATCTCCTTGCCTCAATAGGTCTGCCACTGCATCACATTGGGCGATAGCCAAAGAAGAAGTCAACAGCACTAAGGACAGTAAGAAATATCTCATGCTTACTGATTTTGAGCTGCTTGAAGGTTATCTATACGCTGCTGCACATCCTGTCGAGTGCTATCAATTTGCAGGGCTTCCCGGAGGGCTCGAAGCGCTAGTGCTGGCTGGTTGAGATTTTGGAAGGTAGTCGCCTTGTTCAATAGGGCATCTATTTCGGTGTCTTTCCTGCGTTTTTCCTCTGCCTCAAAGGCGTCTAATCGATCTTGAGAAGTCTTTTGCTCTGCAGTAATTCGCTCATATGCAGCCTCCAACTCCTTCGTTTGTTCGGAGGAACGATACCCTAGGTAGCCGGCAACTACCAGAGCCGCGATCACAAGGCCTAATAACCATTGCACTTGGCGCAATTGTTTACGCGCTTTTTCTGCTGCTATCCTTTCCTGCTCCGCCTCCCGGCGTAAGCGCTCGGCTTCTTTTTCTTGTTTTTCTCGTGCCTCCTGTTCGAGGCGGATCGAACGGGCCATGATGACTGCGGGCAGTAATCGATCATGGGATAACTCATAGGTGTACCCACCACGTAAAAACGGTTCCGAGCGAAGCAGGCGTTGGTCCACCAAATGGCTCAGCATTTCTTTGTGTACGCCGTGCTGGCTCTCTATAGTACTTTCGTGCAAGCTTAAGCGCATACCTTGCTCGCCTTCAGATACGAGGCCTTCTTCGATGAGCTTCCGGGCGGGAAGCTGCTCTTCTTGGATCAGGCCCGCAATCTTTTCTTCGTAGTAGTCTTGCACCACAGCATCTGGCTCGCCAATGTCTTGCAATCTCAGCTCTCGAACACCATTCGGAATTACCACCTTGGTTTCATAGTGTTCACACAACATCTGAATCAAGATACCTTCTACACGCCCTGGACTCTCTTCCGCTTGGAGGTACTCTAAAAGCTTATCTAGGGTGGCATCATCGTAGGTAAAGGTTGGACTGGCAAAATCACCCGCTAAGGCGGCCGGTGCCACAATGGCCTGGCGTGCTGCAGCCACCGTAAGCGCCTGCAACTCAAAACTGTGGCGCAGAATATTGGGGAAGTAGCGTTTAAAGCGATCAAGCAGATGTAGGCGATCTGAGCGAAGGGAAAACAGCAAGCGTACGCGCAAGGGTTCGTCCAGCTGATCTTCTTCTTGCTCCGTAATATTATCGGATCGCTCCAGGCTTCGGCGATAGCGCAAAGGTAAGGCAGTGTGCAGCAGTTCTGCCACATCTTGCAAGAAGGCCGTCACCTCCGTTTCCGGATAGCTGAAGATCTCTTCAAACTGGTCGAAGATAAGTAGGGGTTGCTTTCCCTTTTCCAACTGTAAGGCCTTTGCTCTGGTCCATAGCGAGTCGTCGTCCGATAGTAACTTTTGTAGTAGTGGGTGTCCAGCTGGCAGGGCTTGCTTCGTCGTATGAAGTGGAGCTTGTTGATGATCATCTCCTCTAGCACCTAAACGTATCTCCATCGGGTGGTAGTCGCTCTGCTGTTCCAGGCGGGGTAGGAGGCCTGCATTGATCAATGAGCTTTTGCCCAAACCACTCTTACCGTGGAGAATCACAATGGTTTCTCGCATGAGCAGCTTGTAAAGCTCATCAATATCCTCATCGCGGCCAAAGAAGAGATGGCGCTGATCGGTACTAAAGGGAGTTACCCCAGGGTAGCGGTACTGCTGGCTCATAGGGTAGCACTTTGGTTGATCAACTCCAATAATTGCTCCACAATCTGAGCGTTTTCCACACTGAAATCACGAGAATCAATCGTACCGCGCATTTCACGCTGCATCAACAACTTGTAGCGATTACGCAGGACGGTAAGATCAGTGTATAACTTGTTTGATCGAGGTTGACGAGCTTTTAGGCGCAGCTTCAACTGTTCCATGGCAGCTTCCGTTTTGGCTTCGGCTACTAGTTCTCGAAGTTGCTCCTCGTTCAGTCCCTGGTCGTCTACATTTTCTTGCTCTACCACCTCCTTAATCAAGTTTGCCCGATCGCATTCCCGAAAGAGGCGGTCCAGGAATGCACCTATACCTACGGGCACAAAATCCAGCTTAAATTCTCCGGCATAAATTTTCTGCAAATTTTCATTGTCGAATTCCTGCAGAGCGAGGCGCTCAATTTCTTGCAACTCATCTGCCTGTAAGGATAACACGCGTAGCAATAGCTGGAAATACCACTTCTCGTAAGGTAAGCCCAGGAAAATGAAGCGTTCTGCACTCTTTAGGGTTAGCTTCAGATCCTCATGCATACTGCTGCTGTTGAAGACCGAATTGAGGTAGTCAAAGAAATCTTGATGCGTCAATACCAAACTTTCGGGCTCTTCAATATTCCCGAGTAGGTTGTAGATCAAAGGCCTGTCAGCGGTCGGCTCTTCGTACTGGTCTGGCGCTTTGCGGTTGCGGAAGTAGAAGTCCTGCTGGTAGTCCAGTCCCAAGTTGTCAAAGGTCCTCGCCAGAAGATTATCGGGCGTCAAACTGATGATCGCATGAAAGGGTATCCTTGCTAGTTGGGCGAAGGCCAGTTCAGTATCTGGAAAAGCCTGACTGTAGAATTCACGCAGACCAGTGGCCACATGTCGCCGGTAACGGTTCTTCTTGAGAAGCACAAAACCGTCCGCATTGTAATGCTTGATATGGGGATGATTCGCCGCCGGCCATCCCAAAGAAGCTTGAATGGCAGCATCTAATTCCTGTGCTCCCAACTGATAGGCACCACCTCCTAAAAACAGCACACACTTCTGTGCTTGTAGGGTATCCAATACATCTGCCCAATCTACCTGATCCAGGAATTCGGTAGCGGCCTGGCTCGCACTCGACATAGATTTTTCGGTGTTTATCAGGTAAGATAGGGCAATGGAGGGCTAAAACAAAATAGTGGTGCTCTACCAGGCCTGGAGATCACCCTCCACCAATCAAACACCCCAACCTTCTAACTCCCAAACCATCAACTACTCTTCCTCCTCATACCGATCCCTTCCAGAACGATCAATCGTCGTACTATTGGCCTGCTGGGTACCCTGTAAGACCACATCCAGGATATTCACGTGTGCAGGTTGTTGACTAATGAAATAGATCGATTCGGCCACATCACTTGAGGTGAGCGGCTTGAAGTCATTGTAGATTTTGGCCCGCTCGGCGTCCCCATCAAAGCGAACGAGGGCGAACTCGGTCTCTTCCACATGTGCTGGAGCCACTTGGCTCACGCGAACACCATGCTGGTGCAGATCGAGGCGCATTGCTTTAGTGAGGGCGTCTACAGCGTGTTTGGTGGCGCAGTACACGTTTCCGTTAGGGTAGACTTCTTTACCCGCTGTCGAGGCTACGTTGATGATGTGTCCTTTACCGCGGGCTACCATGCGTGGGCTTACTACACGGGTGAGGTAGAGTAGGCCTTTTAGGTTGGTATCGATCATCTCTTCCCAGTGGTCCAACTGACCTTCATGGATAGGGTCGAAACCTTTGGCCTTGCCGGCATTGTTGATGAGGATGTCAATATCAAACCATTCATCTGGCAAACTGGCTATGGCTCCTTTCACCTCATTGGATTCCCGGACATCAAAGTTTAGGCAGTGGACATCAATACCATATTCCTTTTGCCATTCTTCCTGTAATTCCTGCAAGCGGCCTTTTCGACGCCCCGTGATAATGAGTCGATAGCCATTGGCGGCGTATTTGATGGCAGTGGCCCGGCCGATACCGGAAGTAGCACCGGTAATCAAGACAGTCTTGCCGTTTCCGGTACGTTGCCCTTTATCTTCTGATTGATGAATCAGTTCTTCCAGGCGCTCTACATTGGTTTTGAGTGCTTGAAGCGTATCCTGTTGCTCTTCTTGCTTGCTTTGTTTCTCCGGCAGAGCAAAGGCGGCATCATTATCAGGTGTCTGAATTTCCGGATTTATCGCAATGGCCTTTTGATAAGCGGCATGTGCCCGCTTCTCTTTGCCTCTTTTGTGAAGCAATAGCGCCATGTCATAATGCACAAAAGGATGATCTTCCTGTAGTTCAGCTGTTTTGCTAAACTGCTTCAGTGCTTTCTTATTTTTACCCTCTTGCGCGTACAACAACCCTAGTTCATAGAAGGCTTCTGGCGGGCAATTGTCCCGTTTAGTAGCTTCCTTGAGATAGCGTTCTGCTTCGCCTGGTTTTGGAGGGTCTTTCTGTAAGCTCAGTAGCCCCATTTTATACCATACTTCCGGGCCTTGATCCTTCAAGCGAACCAAGCGGACGAGGAATTTCTGCGCCAATGATGCATTGCCATTTAGATCCGCTAACTCTGCCGCCAGATACAAGGCACTTTCATGCTGTGGATTGCGGGTAAGCAGATCATCAATTACCTGCTTGGCATCACTAGCCTTGTCTTGTTGAGCCAACAAAAGGGCGTAGTTGTATTGCAAGGCTTCCGACTGCGGAAATTCATCCAGTCCCGCACTTAACAAGGCCGCTGCGGCAGCAAGTTCACCACCATCCACCAGGCGCCATGACTTGTCGATTAGTAATTCAGCTTGTTCGTCAGCGGTCTCTTCTTCCTCTTCGGCTACCATTTCCTCCTCAGGTTCTTCCTCCACCTCTTCCTCGGTGTTTTCTACTACCTCCTCAGGTGCCTCTGGTTCCGGTTCTGCAGGAGCATCTTCAGCTACAGGTTCTTCTACAGGATCACTTGCAGGTTCTTCGGCTGGTTCTTCCTCTTCTGCTGGCGTTTCACTCACCAAGGAAATTCCAGGGATACCGGTGAGGTCAATCGGAGGTTCTTCCTCTTCTGCTGGCTCCTCAGCAGGAGCCGGTGGAGTTACTTCTTCGGCTACTTCTTCTACAGGATTTTCTTCTATTAGGAGTTCAGGAGTAGGCGTGTCTTCAACTTCTCCATCTTCTTCTCGTAGCTGCTCGCCAATTGCTTCCGCGTCTAAAAACTCAAAAAGCAATTCGTAAGTGTTTTCTTCAAACTCGGGTAAATGCAAGTGTTCAATTCCACGGAGCAATCGCAAGTATTCACCGGCCTCACCACTGATGCTTCTTATGGCCTTTAGATGCTGATCAAAACCAGGCGTATCAAGCTCAGGGTCTTCCCGTTTTTGGCGGCGCAAATCTAAATAGCGGTCTTGCCAGAAATTGATATACTGAATGATATCACTTACGCGCTCAAAACTGGTATTTATCACCTCCTGACTGCCATCCTCCTGCGAACGGAAACCAGGAATTACGATCGGAAGAAGTTGATCCTTGTGTTCATTGAGCATTCGCAACCCATCCTGCATGCACCTTGTAGAGCGCAGAAAATTATCACTGACAAAAAGGAGAATAGGCCCCTCAAAGCCCTGAGCCAATGCGGTCAGACTCTCTTCCTGGTCTCGCTCAATACTGGCATATTTAAAATCTAACACCGGCTTTAGACGATCGGTCAACTGCTTGATGGCAGCATCATTGTCGGCGCTGTAAGCCAAAAGAATAGGTGTGGTGAATCTTTGCATCTGTTTTTTCGCTTTCGGGAATTGAAGTTGGTGGTTGGGTTTTATAGCCCGCCAAGTTAGGATTTGCGATTTTTGACCTGCTGCTTTTCTCTCTATCTTCGTTGGAAAGCCTCTCCAACGCGCTGCGTTGCTTTCGTTTTCCGCCTTGCTACAGAAAAAATCAGCGTTCTCAAATTTTCACAAATCCTATCTTGTTGGACTAAGCTTCTTCTAGTGCTCTATTACGATTCGGACTGTAAGGTAGCTAACAATTGCTGAATACTTTCCTCGAATTCAGCTTGGAAAGCCTCGTAGCGAGAGGTAGCTGGCCCCTCAAAGCCGGTGTGTATTTTCCGTACCCGGTTTTCTCCATCAATAAAAAGGAGCGTAGGGTAGGAGATGATCTTGCTCAACATTGGTAAACGCTCCGATGCTTCGCCTTTATCATAGTAGCCACCATACAAAATGGGGTAGGGGACTTCCATTTGCGTCTTGAAGCGATCAAGGGCTGCTAAGGATTTTTCTTCTTGACGATAACGCTCAAACCCGATACCCATAACTTGGAGGTTAGGCAGATCGTTCGCTTGCAGGTACTCCAGCAAGAAGCGCGTTTCATCCCGGCAATTCGGGCACCAGGTACCGAAAATCTGTACTAGCTTTGCTTTCCCTTCAAAAGCAGGATCACTTAAGCTGATGGTATCACCGTTAGTATCAATAAAACTGAAATCAATTGGCGTACCGGCATCATTCACACTCGTTAATTGATACGGGCTCGTTAGCGTAGCCTCTGAATTGCGACGCGCTTGCCAAACGGTACGATAATGCTTGCCTGAGCGGAAAGAACCTACCATGGTCTCTGCTTCTGTGTCAATCTTTGCTTCAAATAAGAAGGCATGAGAACCATCAAAAACAGAGAGATAGGCCTTATCACCGGATACTACTCCGTGTAGATAGCGATAGTCGCCAGTCTCCGTTCGGAAAGTACCTTGAAGGTTGTTTTCCGTTTGAACAAACTCACCGATGCCGGCGTAAGGTGAAGGTTCATCTCCCCCTGGTCCAAAGGTTACCTCCCAAGTACCGGTTAGATCAATCTCCGCTGGTTTTGGAATTTGCGTAAAGCGATAGTCCATACCGAAGCGGGCGATAAACGGAATGCTGTATTTCTCCCGGTAGTTGACCACCCATTCGCCTTCAATGATCCCTTCTTCGTAGAGGCCTACGATGTACGTATCATAGATGGGGAAATTAATGCGGATGGAGTCCTTGGCGCGAGATTTACTTCGACCAAAACTTACATCTTTAGAAACGATACGCTCTTCTCCATTAAGGAGGACCACCTGAAAGGTCGTATCATCTGTGTATTCCACCAGGAAATTGAACGGAAGTTCGCCGTTAGTCACCTCGTCAAAAGACAGATTCAGCTTTTCATCCAACGGTTCACCCTTTGGGTTAGGGGTGACCGTACTGGGATCCAAAAGCAAGGTAGCTCGCCAGGGACCAGGAGGAATCTTTGTATAAGCATTCTGAAAACGTAAACAACCGAATAAACCCAGTAGAAGACCAATACAGGTCAGGAAAGAAAGTACTCTCACTATTATTAATTTCTGTCAGCAATGAATCGAGAAGCGTTCAAGCTCTCCACTCCATAAGCAGTGAACAAGGCACAAAATACCTATAATCACTAAGGTGACAACAGCAAAAGCACGGAAAGCGTTTGCTGAAGAGCCTCAGAATTGATTAGAAGTAACGCAGAATAATTGCCTTAGCGATTTCGACTAGTGAATGACGTATAACACGGTGCACCGTAAGCGACCTCGCCATTCACTAGCCAATTAAGAAATCGGTCTGTAATTTCTCAAGTAATACGAATTAGCTCTTACTACCCTTAAAACTATCTTCTTTGTACTTGAACAGCACGTTGAAGGAGGTCAGGCTTCCATAAATCCGCGTAATATACTGCTGCAGATTTACCTTTTCTTCGTCCGTAAGATTACTGCTATTGATTCGCTGCTCCATTACGCGTAGGCGATCACGGACCATAACGATCTTGTGAAAGAAGGTCTCAATATCCATTTCCTTATCCTTTAGATCAGGGTCCGAAGGACGAAGGACCAAGGTGCCACCTTGCCAACGGTCACCTAATGGAATCTCCTCGTTTAAGGCATTGTAATTCTTAAGGATCTTAATCAATGCCTTCTCAGCATCGGTAAAACTCACCGTTTCTACCGCCTCAATGGCTTCTACGACTTCCCATTTGTCGTATTCTCGGCCTACTAGTTTGATACCATAAAGGGTAAAAGCAAGCTCGTAAGCAGCGGCATGCAACCGAATCACAACGCCATCACCATACGCAGGGTGCTTTACTCTGGAACCAACACCAAGTACTTGACTCATTCTGTATGCTTATGATTTAAGTATTTCCATGTCCAAATCACCTTCGGATTTTGCGATCAGTGTGGATACTGATGCATCACCCGTTACATTTACTACGGTGCGACACATGTCAAGGATTCGGTCAACAGGGAAAATTATCGCAATCCAGGCAGGATTTAATCCCACAGACTGCAATACTACAATCATCATCACTAGACCAGCAGAAGGCACAGCAGCTGATCCAATCGAGGCCAAAGTAGCCGTCAAAACAATGGTAGCCTGTTGAGCGACAGATAGATCTACAAAGTGCATCTGAGCCATAAATACTACTGCTACTGCCTGATAAAGGCTGGTACCATCCATGTTTACAGTAGCACCGATCGGTAAGACAAAGTTGGATACGTTTTTCGAAACACCCAGGTTATCTCTTACACACTCCAAGGTAACCGGTAGGGTAGCGGCACTGGAGCTAGTTGAGAATGCCAGGAATTGCGCTGGACTCATCTTACGGAAGAACGCTCCGTAGGACAAATCTCTAACAAACAGCTTGAGTATTAGTGGGTAGAAAACAAATACCATAAAGGCCAAACCAGCCACCAAGACCAGCGAGTAGGCGGCCAGCCCTTTGAAGATTTCAATTACTTCTTCGGTCGTACTAGCCATTTTGGCAATTACGCCAGCCATCAACGCAAACACGAAGAAGGGCGCGGCGTTCATCACCACTTCAACCATCTTTAAGAATACCTCATTGGTGCCATCAATAAAGGCCATGACGGGCTCAGCCTTCTCCCTAGGAATCATTAATAGTACGATACCAAAGAAGATGGCAAAGAAGATCACCTGAAGCATGAGTTTGCCATCCGAAAGGGCCATGAATATATTCTCCGGCACAAAGTCTACAAAGAATTTCAAGGGCCCAGCGTCTTTCATGGCTGCCGCATCGGTCATTTTCTTGGCAAGGCTGGCATCCTCAGAAGCCAAGTTTTGCTCGTCTACTAGGGCTTGTTCCGCATCCGTACGGAAGTCGGCATAATCAGGATCAGCCAGGAAGTTTTGTCCATCTAGTATTTCTACACCATCGGTCTGCGAGACCCATAGCTCGTACTTCATCCGGTTCTTTATCCGTTGCTCTTCCGCGATAGACTCACCAGGCTTGGCGATGTTCACGATCAAAAGACCAACACCTACCGCAGCTACGGTGGTTACCATGTACGCCAAGAGTGTTTTGGCACCCATCCTGCCTAATTTTGACAAATCAGGTAGTGTGCTAATACCAGCAATAATGGATAGCAATACCAGTGGAACGGCGATAAACTTCAGCAACCGAATAAAGATAGTCCCGAAGGGATCGATCCAATCAATTGTGAATTTGCTCCAGCCCCACTTTACCGAAAAGAAAGCGTAGATGATACCAAGGAATAATCCAATAATGATCTTCCAATGCAACGGTAGGTTTTTCATGTATTTGAAAGTTTTCTGCAGCTGTACACTTTGCAGAATCCCGATAACTATCGGGACTGCTTGCATGTAATCGCTGCGGTCTCGCAAAAAATTGACTAATCAATCTTATGCTCGTTTCACACGTTTGTTTTGATCTTGTTCTTAGTCAACTCTACAGAGTAGATAAGGATTGTGGCAGATTATACCCAATCTGCCGCCCCAAATTAGAGAAAATTTATCAGTTCGACTGCTAGCTTCTTAGCGTCCTTAGTCAAGGCATTCGCGTCTGATCTTCCCCCGATTCCACTCAAATTGTCATCAAGCTGTTATTTTTTCTGTCGCCATGGAGTCCTATTACGGGCAATGTTGTTGTGGCAAGCAAATTCGCTTATTTTCGCGCCTATGGAATTACAGAATGATATTTTGCTCCGCGTGGCCAATGGCCAAACTGTTGAACGCCCACCTGTATGGCTAATGCGTCAAGCTGGTCGTATTCTTCCTGAATACCGTGCTGTACGTGCCAGTTTAAGTGGCTTTAAGGAATTGGTGGAAACACCAGCGCTAGCAGCAGAAGTGACCATTCAGCCGGTGGATATTTTGGGTGTAGATGCAGCCATAATCTTCTCTGATATCCTTGTAATTCCTGAGGCCATGGGCTTGAAGTACGAGATGATCGAAAAGAAGGGGCCTTCTTTTCCTGAAACCATCCAGACTGAAGCTGATGTGGAGCGCCTGATCACTGATGAGGATGCCGCGAGTGAGCTTACCTACGTCTACGACGCTCTAGCCCTGACTAAGAAACAATTGGCTGGCCGTGTACCACTGATCGGTTTCGCAGGTGCACCCTGGACCATTTTCGCCTACATGATTGAAGGTGGCGGAAGTAAGACGTTCTCGAAAGCGCGGCGTATGCTCTTCCGTGAGCCTGCTCTATCTCACCGTCTTTTGGAAAAGATTACCATGACCACTATTGCTTACCTCAAGCAAAAGGTAGCTCACGGTGCCGACCTTATCCAATTATTCGACTCCTGGGCGGGTATTCTTTCTCCTAAGCTATACAATGAATTCGCCCTGCCTTACCTAGGCAAAATTGCCACTGCTCTTCACGAAGAGGTACCGGTAACACTCTTTGCGAAAGATGCCTGGCACGCCCTGGAAGGCCTCGCCGAACAGCCCTGTAACGTGATCGGGTTGGATTGGACACAAAACCCACAAATTGCCCGCCAGAGGGTAGGGGACAAGGTAGCCCTACAAGGTAACCTAGATCCATGCCAACTCTATGCTGAGCCTGAGCAGGTAGCCCAAGCTGCTACGGAGATGCTTAAGGCTTTCGGCGGCCAACACATTGCCAATCTGGGCCACGGGGTTTATCCTGACACACCACTTGATGGTGTACGTGCCTTTATTAATGCAGTGCAAGCGTTTCGCTATTAATTCAACCAGGAAGGCTGATAATGAGTGCGATGAACCTTCACTGCTAGGGCAGTGAGTCTTTTTGTAGTCCTTATAACCATCAAGGGGGCTCACACAAATCTTCCCACTTCTTTTATTATCCCCAGTCCTTTCTTACTTTTGCCTCGCAAAGCCAGAAAGGCAACACCTAACGACCCCACCATTCAAATTATAAGTATGGGTTGGTTCAAGCGACTAAAGGACGGTATTCAGACTGCTACACGTAACAAGAAAGAGGCTCCAGAGGGTCTTTGGTACAAGTGTAAGCGCTGTAAAGAAACTTCTACAATGAAGGAGCTTCGGGAGAATTCCTACAAGTGCTCCTATTGTAACTATCACGTCCGTATTGGTTCTTACGATTATTTCGATCTGATCTTTGACGGTAACTACGAACTCTTGTTCGAAGAATATCGTGCCGTTGATCACCTCAACTTCGTTGACCTTAAGTCTTATCCAGACCGCCTGGAAAGCGCTTATGATAAAACGGGCCTTACCGATGCAATCACTGTTGCCAAAGGAAAGGTAAACCGTCGTCCTCTAATTATCGCTGCTATGGACTTTAAGTTCATCGGTGGTTCCATGGGTTCGGTAGTAGGCGAGCGTATCGCCCGTGCTATCGATTATGCTCGTGATAATCGCATTCCATTTATGATCATCTCCAAGACGGGAGGTGCTCGGATGATGGAATCTGCCTTCAGTCTTATGCAGATGGCTAAAACCTCTGCGAAGCTGTCGACTTTGGCCAAAGCAGGTGTTCCTTATTTCTCATTCTTGACTGATCCTACCACTGGTGGTGTAACGGCATCTTTTGCGATGCTTGGTGACATCAACTTTGCAGAACCAGAGGCACTCATCGGTTTTGCTGGGCCTCGTGTAATCAAGGAAACGATTAAGCGTGACTTGCCGGAAGGTTTCCAAACATCAGAATTCTTACTAGAACATGGTTTCCTTGATTTCATTGTAGATCGTAAGGATGTCAAGGAACGAATTTCTGATCTCCTGCAGCTATTTGATAAGTAAGTAAGGCGAGGCCGAATTGGCCTCGTTTCTAATCACTTACACCCCACACGACCACTCTTTTCTTCCATCTATCTTAGTCGAAGTTGCCTTGCGTAAAATCGACCCTAAACCGTGTTGTAACCAGTATATTCAATCTAGGTACAACTCAGGGCAACCATGAATAAACTGCATACCTACGGCAGTTCACTTCCGCTTTTGAGCAGTATGGGGCTGGCACAGACATTTTTATTATCATTGCTATAGTACGTCCACAAGGATATTTTAAATCAATAGTACACATGACTAGTATAATCCGACCGCTACTTTTCCTACTGTGCTTTCTACCTATAGCGATGGTAGCACAGGTAGATCTGACGCCAGAACGCTTTGATTTCGAAAAAGGGCTTAGCTATAATCCAGAAATCAAATCTCCAGCCGCATTTCTCGGCTATGAATTAGGCGAACGCTTTACAGAATACCACCAATCGGTGCAGTATTTTAAATACCTAGCTAGCCAATCTGACCGCATTTCGCTTAATCAATACGGGGAGACTTATGAGAAACGACCTTTGATCAACCTGGTCGTAACTAGTAAAGAGAATCACGCTAGAATAGAAGAAATTCGTGGACGTCACCTACAACTCATGGAGCCTGGTTTTGCAGCAAGCGCCGAAGGCCAAGATGTACTTGCCAATGATCCTGTCTTCACCTCGTTCAGCTACAATATTCACGGCAACGAGGCATCGAACACAGAAGCCGCCATGCAGGTAGCATATCGACTAGCGGCCGCCACTGATGCAGAAACAGCTGATATACTTGCCAATAGCGTAGTCATTATGTACGTGTGCATTAATCCGGACGGCCGCGACCGTTACGTATACTGGATCAATGGTGCAAGTCGCGAACAACCAGGGATTAACCCACGAGACTTCGAACACTATGCACCTTGGCCTAATGGCCGTACGAATCACTACTGGTTTGACCTTAATCGCGATTGGATCTGGGGCGTGCACCCAGAGTCACGTGGACATACTGGCGAGTATCAACGTTGGATGCCTCAAGTTCACGTAGATTATCATGAGCAGGGCTACAACGCCAATTACTTTACGGCGCCAGGCGCAACACCTCGGAACTTACTGCTACCAGACAGCTACGAAGGATGGAGTGATACCTTTGGCCGGGCCAATATTGATGCTTTTGATGAG
>CAJXOS010000140.1 GCA_913057725.1 uncultured Lewinella sp. | reverse complement strand
CAGTGATCTTCACTACGGCCTATGACGAGTATGCTATTGATGCCTTCAAGCTAAATAGTGTCGATTATCTCTTAAAGCCTATCACTTTCACTCATCTCTCACAAGCGCTTGATAAGTATAAGCGCTTGCATGCTTCTGGTGAACAAAAGACGAATACTCGACTGGATATGGAGCAGCTTAGCCAGCAGGCTAGTCGGCACAAAGATCGTTTCTTAGTCCGTCGCGGTAATAAGATCCAGTCGGTAAAGGTCACGGATATTAGTTACTTCTCCGCTGATGGTCGTTTGGTGAGCTTACATCAGTTGGACGGCCGGAAGTACGCGTTAGATTTTACCCTTACAGACTTGGAGCAAATGGTAGATCCTCGCCACTTTTATCGGGTCAACCGTTCTCACATTTTACAGATTAATGCGATCTCCGACGTAGTTGTCTATTCCAGCAGCCGCCTTAAGGTAAGTTTGGTTGGACAAGCAAAAGACACTGAAATCGTCGTAAGTAGAGACAAAGTCAGCGACTTCAAGGCCTGGCTGGCAGGAGGGTAGGGGAGTATTTGTTTGATGATTAGTAGGTTAGATAGTTGATAGTGGGGTGCTGTATTTCTCCGCTTTTTAGGGCGTAGAACTATTCTATTCTTGGTGGCGTTTTCATACTTTGGCAAGTAAATTGCTAAAACCCTATAGGTTTAGTATGAATTAATGCCAGGAACTTATAACTTTGCACTGCATTGTACATACGTTCATTGGCTTAGTACAGGAAGCATTCTTTTTGTACTAAGCTTTTTTTAATGACAAATAATCCAGTATGGTTGCAAGCGCGTCACTAGATGAAGTCGTGGAAGTGCAGCGGCAGCTGTTTGCTGAACGGCTTACAGCTTACCGCAAAGAAGGCCTAAAGGTGTTTGCCTCTTCTTCCTTCCAAACGCACAGTATCCCCATGTTGCATTTGATCAGCGAACTTGATGCGGATATTCCGGTCGTGTTTCTGCAAACGGGATTTCATTTCCCGGAAACCTTGTCTTATCGGGATGAGATTGCTGAGCTTCTGGGGTTGAAAATTATCAATGTAGAATCCGCCATTCCAAAACTCGCCCAGCGCGATGGAGCAGGCCGATTTCATTTCGCTAGTGACCCTTCCTACTGTTGTTACCTGAATAAGACAAAACCCATGGAGCCTATCCTGGGAGAGTATGATGTTTGGATCACTGGTGTGCGTAGAGATCAAAGCTCCACGCGAAAAAACTTCCAGCTGGAAGCTCCAGGCCCATTTGGGACAACGCGTTTCCACCCAATGCTGGATTGGGATAACCGAATGATCCATCATTATCGCAAACAAAATAATCTACCACCCCATCCGCTAGAGGCGCAGGGATACCTGAGCATTGGTTGTGCTCCTTGTACCCAGAAGTTTAGCCTGGGGGATCCTAATGATCGCGGTGGACGATGGGCTGGTCTCAAGAAAACAGAGTGTGGCCTCCACACCGATCTGGCTAAATCATAATTTGAAGTTGCTATCAACGATTAGTTGGTCTACACCTAAAACCCACCCCTAACCCAACTAGTCTAACTACCCCTAAACAATCTAATTCTCCTCTTTCCCCATGAAAGTACTGATCACCGGTGGTGCCGGATATATTGGATATGCTTTGGTGCGTCAACTGATGTTTTCGCCAGAGATTAGTGAGATCATTATCTACGATAACCTTTCTCGCAAGAACTATGCATTCTTCGATCATCAGAAGTTTGCGGAAAAGCCCATTCGTTTCGTACATGGTGATATTTTGGATGGGCGTAAGCTCAATCAGACATTGCAGGGAGTAGAGGTTGTGTTCCATCTTGCTGCAAAGGTGACTACGCCGTTCGCGGATATGGATGCCCATAGTTTTGATCAGATCAATCACTGGGGTACGGCTCAAGTAGCTTTCGCAGCGGAGCAACAAGGAGTCAAGCACTTGGTCTATCTGAGTAGTGCTTCCGTTTATGGTGATTCTGAAGACGCTGTTGATGAACAGTCGAGCCCAAGTCCTCGATCGTACTACGGAATTGCTAAGTTAGCTGGCGAAGAGCAAGTACTGCGGTTGACGAGTAAAATGAAAGTTCATGTAATTCGTTCAGGAAATGTCTACGGTTACAACCCTACCTATCGTATTGATGCGGTAATCAACCGATTCATCTTCGAAGCGCATTTTGAAGGACGCGTTAGTATTCAGGGGAGCGGTGAACAGCAACGTGCCTTCATCCATGTGGATAAATTGGCCACGGCCCTGCGGCAGCTACTAACAGCTGATGTAGATTCTGGCGTCTATAACTTTGCGGAGCATAACTTCTCGATCAATGATATCCTCTTATCCGTAAAGGTATTGTACCCCGAGCTGGAGACGATCAATGTGAACCCAAATATGCCACGTCGTAACATTAGTCTGGTGTTGCCAACGCCGCTATGGGAGAAACTTCAAATTCCGTCCATCAACTTACTCAGCGAGTTCCAAGCATTTCAAGCCGTATTCGCCTTCCGATCCGAATAGCAAGCCTGAAAGTGCTACTAAGCTCAAGGACCTACCCCCTCCGCTCGTGATGCGTCCCCCCGCTCGTGGTGCGTCCCCCGACGCATCACCCCCGCTGTTGTTGTGTTCCCCGACGCAACAACTAACACGCCCTCCGACGCATCACATGATTCCCCGTCCCGCTCGTAATGCGTCCCCCGACGCATCACATAACACCCATCCCCAACGCATCACCAAACACTTATCTCTAAAATTTCTAGCTTTGCAGCCATGGAATCTTCTCTTCAGGAATATTTGCCAGAGGCTTTGCAAGCTTACGATCCCGTGCTCGTCTTTGGGGTTGGCTTCGGCTTATTGGTATTACTGATCATCATAATTGCCCTCATTCGGCGTTCTATGCGCCGAGCTCGTCTTCGCAATCGTGGCTTGGTGATCCAGTCGTTTCAGATTGCTCCTTTGGGGCGCGATGCTTTTCTAAAGGTGGCTAATCCTGGCACTCCAATTACGCTACTGAGCCTGCGCTTGATTGGCAGAAATGATCTCAAGGTCAAAAATGAGTTGACTGGCCAACAGCTGGCACTTTCAGGCACCTATAGTATTTTATTGGAGGCAGTTGGTGATCGTCGACTTGACGCCAATTTTCAAATTGAGCTGACGTTTGCCGACGAACAAAAGAATCACTACCAGCAACTATTTTCTCTTTCGCCGGTTAAGAGCCTGAGTATTAAGAAGAAGCGATAATTTTAAATGGATAATACGGTTAACAAAGTTGATATTCTGGCCATCGGTGTGCACCCGGATGACATAGAATTAGCTTGCAGTGGTACACTGCTCAAGCATATAGAGGACGGTAAAACAGTTGGCATCCTTGATCTCACCAGAGGAGAGTTAGGTACCCGAGGAACAGCTGAAATTCGAGCCCAGGAAGCGGCAAAGGCTGCCGAAATGTTGGGGGCTCAGTTTCGTTGGAATACAGGTATGGCAGATGGCTTCTTCGCTATTACGCCAGAGAATACCCGCAAGATCATTCAAGCGATTCGTGCCTGCCAGCCGAGTATTGTTTTGGCGAATGCACTCGATGATCGACATCCTGATCATGGGCGCGCAGCAAAGCTGACGGCAGATGCATGCTTTTACAGTGGCTTGGAGAAGGTCCAAACGCATTTCCCTGACGGAAGTCCCCAAACGAAGTGGCGCCCTGATGTTGTTTACCATTATATCCAGGATCGCAATCTAGAGCCTGATTTCGTAGTGGATATTACGCCCTATATCGACCGCAAGATGGAAATCATTATGGCCTACGGTTCGCAGTTTCATAATCCAGAAGCGAAGGAATATGAACAGGAAGCAGCTACGCCAATTAGTGGCCAGCAATTCAAGCGTTTTCTACGTGCTAAAGCAGCGTCCTATGGACGTGTGGCTGCCTTTGATTTTGCCGAAGGATTCAACGTTACACGCACACCTGGAGTACAAGGCCTCTTTGACCTTAAGTAATATCGTATTGCCCCCACAGGGTGACACTGATGTATAAATGAAAGCCCAGCAGCGGAAGGTTTCCTTGCTGGGCTGTCTAATGTGCTAGAACTCTGTAAAAGTATTGACGTTTACTAATGCTCAGAATAGCTTAGTTCTTTCCATTGTTAGCGGCCTTCGTATTCCCGCTTGATATCTCGGAAGTTGTCTTTGTTAACCGCCTCGCCAGTGTTTACGTGATGCTCTATCGCTAAGGCGTAGTCGTCGATTAACTTGCGGAATTTTCCTTTCATCATACCGCCCATAAAGGCAGGCTTCGTACGGTAGGTCATATCGAAAGTGAAGCGACTTGTATTGGCATCAATTGGTTCCACCTTGTAAAGCGCGAAGGTGTATTCTGGGTCAACCGGAAACTTTCCTGCCTGGAATACTTGATTGCGAAAGGTATAATTCTCCGGATCAAAGTCTACTTGCTTCTCGTGTAGGTATCGACTGCCACTATCGTTGAAGTTACACACCCGTTCTGCACCTTCGCCCGCCTTTAGAGAGCCATTGATGTAATCTGAGCTAATGATTTTTGGGTGAGAGTTTGCAATAGCTCCGTAGTCTTCACCAACTACCGCCCAAACCTGATCAGCAGGAGCATTGATGATATGCGTAACGGTGAAGGTCTGTACCTTTTTTTGGGCGTGGACACTTTGCCCGAATAGGAAGATGACAATGAAGAGTGAGGTGATCTTAATCCAATTTTTCATCTCTGTTCTGGTTTGATTGTTCTATAATTCTCGCAGAACAAAGATGCTGGCAGAAAAGACCCCTTGCTTGGTCAGCTAGCCCAAGCTTTTGTCAATTTAGTCCAAATGGTCTAATTCTTGGTCCCGTTAGCCCATTACGAATCCAAACGATAGTCAGAAGGGGAGCTGCCAAAGGCCTTTTGGAAGGATTTGGAAAAGTGAGCTACATCGACAAAACCACAATCAAAAGCCACATCCGATACCCGCAGTTCTGTTCCCTGCAGCAGCTGCGCGGCCTTTTCCAACTTTCGCTGCTTCAGGTAGCGGGCAGGTGGGCAATTGTAGTGTTTGGCAAATTCTCGCTTGAAAGATGACAGGCTCAAGTGGGTGAGTTGCGCCAGCTCATCAACACTAATGTTGTGAAAAACATGCGCCTCAATGACTGCTTTAAAGTCAATCTCCTCTGGAGTGAATAGGCTAGCTAGCAAGTTTTTTATGACCGCCCCATCTTCCGTTTTGGCCAAAAGCAGAATGAGCTCCTTTAGCTTTAGCTTTAGAATGGCTTCACTCACTAGTTCAGGATGATCGAAATAGAAGAGTAATCCTTCTACATAATTTCGGAGCGAGCTAGAGGCTTTTAGCTTCAGGTGTTGCAAGGGCTTCACATTCTCCAACTCTTGCAATAGTCCTGGCAATTCCGCTCCATAGACATCCTTCAAGACCTCCGGATAGAAATGAACCGCTAACGCCTCGCAATCTTCATGATTTGGCGATTGTAAAAAATGTTCGCTGAAATAGGTTCCACATTGCAATACAACGCCTTCATCGGCAGTAGTACGTATGACCTCTGATGGGGTATAAGTGACCGAATTGCCACGAATTAAGTAGTAGAAGCAAGCTTCATTCGGCATTTCGGTCATTATTCGAAAAGGCGGCTTCATCACCGCTTTCTCAAAAGTCTTCTTTCCGAATAGGTCAAGTTGTTGGTAGTGCTTAATCATGCTAGACAGGCCAGTCTTAATGTTATTCAAACGCGGCAGTGCCTAGCTGGGTTGAGTTCAATCCTAAAACCAGAGTTGTAGGCCAATACCATCCGGACTCAGTTGCACACCCTGTAGCAACGTATCCAGTTCCGCATTCCCTTTTTTGTGTACCCAAAAGGTGGCGAGGTCGAAAACGAAGAGGAATGCTCCCTGCATGGCAATGCTCTTGCCGAATCCCTCTAAACGTTCGGGTTTGTTGGTAGTATTTTTACTACGCTCAATTAGGTAGGCACCACCTAGCATATAACCCACATCCAAGCCAGCATTGAAAAGCAAAATTTTCTGGATTTTGTGCTGCTCATTGATCGTTTCCGCAAGTCCAAAACTCGCGGGGTCCGCTTTATGACTCGCCCAGTACCCCAATCCTGCAATCACTAGATTAACAGCTCCCCAACCAGCATTCATTTCATGGAAATAGCGGGTGCTACCATCCTGACCACCACGTAGGGCTAATCCCGTACCGATATTGCCAACGGCCCAAGCTCCTAATACCAACATAGCGGTCTTTTGCCGCTCAAGACGCTGCGTGTTAAAATCCGTTAAAACCAAACTTTGGCTCCAGCAATAAGAAGCGCAGGCAAGAAGGAGGATTGAAAGTAGGTAACGCATGTTTTTTAGCGTATTAAAGCAACTGAGGATAGGATTGTTCACGTTGGTTCGTCTTGTTAAAGTCTGGTTAAACCAAGGGGGGATATTGCAGCTAAATTGGAGTACTCAATAGTTTCACCAATGTGAATTACTAAAACCTAAGTGCTCTTCTTATGAAAAATGTACTCTCTTTTATTCTTCTGTTTACCCTAATCACCTCTTTGCATTCTCAATCCTACGATATCAGTCAATATCGCGCCCGCTTTGAACGGCGCCCCTTTCTGGAGCTTGATCCGTCCTTGAGTTATTCGGGCTTGTTGACCAATCAGTTTAATCAGGACCAGCATAGTGGTGGTGCAGCTTTGGAGGCTTTGTGGCGCGAGCATAGCAACTTAGACGAACGTCAGACAGTTTGGACCGTCTTGGGCCGAACCAGCTTTGGTAGAGCGGAATTCGAAAATCCCGATCGACAGGACCAGTCGAATAAGCAAATTTCTATTAACGGCACTTTTAGCCAAACGAATTACAATGCTAAAAACCGTTTCTGGGGCTTCCGCGGTAATGCTTTTGTCAATGCCATTGATCGAGATAATGAATTTCTAGTCTCTAATCGATTCACCAATATCAATATCCAGCCAGGTATTTTCTTTGGCGGTGGCCGTACTGAGTTTGCCGAAGATGCCCTCCTGGCTAACTGGATGATGGACGATTTATTGGAAGTTGGCGCTATTAGTTCCGCTACACCAGAACAGCGTTTTGCGCTAGCACAACGAGTGACAAGCATTATTGGCAACCGGACTTTTGATTTCCGTCGTCGGAGGATCTATGAATTACAGCAGCTGAAGCAATTATTTGAGGAGGAAAACATTAATATCTCCGATGATTTTCTCCTATTTGCCATTTTGAACGACAACTGGGCATTCGCTAACCGGGCGGCGCTACCACATGGCAAACAGTGGGTTGTAGGTGTAGACGGAGGTGGAAGCTATAGCTTTGCATCCCTGCCGGTAGCAACCGATAATTTTCTTGTCTTTGTAGAACCTTACGTCAGATTTGAGTCGGCGAAAATTCGACACAATAACGCTTCCACATCACTCTTCGCGCAGTTGCGAGGGTTTTATCGAGATAACTTGGATGAAGGAAACGGACAAACGCCTGTATTTTCTCTGTTGACACAATCTGGGGTGTCCCTGTCCCTTGGTCATAGTTATGTGTGGCTGCCAATGTCGCGAACTACACTCCGCTGGAATAATGCAGTCAACCTTGGGTTTACTAGTTTTGACGCAGATAACATTCCTAACCTAAATAATGAGTGGACCACAAACTGGCAATCTGTATTGAGCTGGAACTACTTTATCAGTTATACCTGGCGTCTTTCGCTAGATGCGGGGATTCAGGCTACATTTATCAACCGGGAATTTGATAAATCTGAGGCTATTCGGCCATTCTTCAACCTTCGTTCAACTATTGCCATATTCTAACGCAACAATGAATAGCGCTTGAAGCACAATGCCCAAGCGCTATTCCCCCCGCTCCCTGACGTCCCCCCGCTCCCTGACGTCCCCCGACGTCAGTACCTTAACCCCCTCCCCCAAGCCATTATGAACAAAACGGGAAATTTCTCCCCAAGCCAGGAACTAAGATTACCTTCGTGCGGTTGTGTATCGAAACCTCCCGCTCATGTTACGAAGAACCGCTCAACTGTACCAGGAGTCCTTTAGCGGCCTACGCCGCGAGGTATGGTACCTGTCTCTCGTACTCCTGATCAATCGATCTGGAGCAATGGTAATTCCCTTCCTAACGGTCTACCTGACGTCGCAGCGTGGTTTCAGCTATGCAGATGCCGGCTGGATCATGAGTAGCTTCGGTATGGGGTCCGTAGTGGGTTCCTATGTTGGGGGTTGGATTACCGACCGGTTTGGTTTCTATCGCGTGCAACTATGGACATTGGTTGGAGGAGGTTTTCTCTTCTGGCTACTGGGACAACAGACTACCTTTTGGGGGATGAGTATCAGCATTTTCGTCCTCAGTATGGTACTGGATGCCTTTCGCCCTGCCAACCAAACAGCCTTGGCCTTCTACAGCAACCCTAGCAACCGGGCCCGAGCCTATGGATTGCTCCGCCTAGCGGTAAACCTTGGGTTTTCTATGGGGCCGGTTTTGGGAGGTTTGTTAATTGCTGGATTGGGCTATCAATGGTTATTCATTGTAAATGGATTGTCTTGCTTCGGAGCAGCATTGGCGTTTCGACTTTTGTTGCCGCCAGGTCGTCAATTGGAGGGAGAGCCACAGCCCGAGGAGACAGAACACGGACACTCTGCTTATCGCAACGGACCGTTCCTGACGTTTGTGTTCTTCCTCATGTTAGGAGCAGTGGCCTTTATGCAGTTCTTCAGCAGTCTACCCGTTTACCTGAAAGAGGAGCTGGGCTACGCTGAAGCACAAATTGGTCTACTGGTAACCCTCAATGGACTGATGATTGTAGTAATGGAAATGCCCCTGGTGCACAAGCTTGGACAGCGATTTCGCTCCCTAGGTATTATTACTGCAGGCTACCTGTTTTTATCGGTTGGCTTCTTTGTTCTACAAGGGGCAGCTTGGTTCCCGATATTCGCTGTAGTCTTTATGGTATTGATTACCATTGGCGAAATGTTGAGTATGCCATTTGCCAGTACGTTTACTGCCGAGATAGCTCCGGTAAGTCGGAGGGGGCAATACATGGGCTTACAAAGTATTGGCTGGGCCGTAGCTTTTATTATTGCTCCTAGTCTGGGCCTACAATGGGCAGAACGCTTTGGTTTTACTTCGCTCTGGTTCCTTTCCTGCGCATTAGCTGCTGTTGCCGCTCTTGGGATTTGGATGGTACAACAGCATGGAGACCTGCAGCCCGCCCGACAAACTGAAATTCGGCCCAAGCCGCTTATTCAGGAAGATAAGCCACTGGATGAGCCCGCTTTGTGGGAAGAGTAAAACGAAAAAGGGGTGATATGAACAGTCATATCACCCCTTTCTTTTTTATCGTTAATCGATGCTACAGGATACTCTGAGCTTCGATGATCGTACGAACCTGCGCTTCTGCAAAACGCTCGATGATTTCATCATCCATAAGCTGCATGGCATCCTCGTAGTTGTCGAAGAAGAGATGTTCTACTAGGATAGCAGGCATACTTGTGCGCGTCAGTACGTAAAGGCGCGCTTCTTTGTCATGGTCGCCATCGCTTTTGTCGCTGCGGTAACGAGCGATGCGATCACCGAGAAGGTCTTTTACATTATCCCAATGCAGTTCAGCTACCTTATCCGAGTTGGTACGGCCAGGGCTAGTAAAGATCTCAAACCCTCGTGCACTACCACCACCAGCATTAGCGTGGTTAGAAATGTATAGTGATTTCTTCACCTTCTTAGCATACCAATTAGCCAAGCCTACGCGGTAGCTCAGGTGCGTATCCTTGTACTCATGGCTTACCATGTAATAGGGAATGGAAAGATCGCGCAGCTTCCTTGCTACACGGTCGGTTAGGGTGCGGTTAAACACACCTTCGTAGAACCATCCACCATTATGAAAGGTACCTTTGCTGTGCTTAAATTCTTTACTTGGAGCGGTTACATACTTGCCGTCGGCGTCGATTCCGCCGTGGCCAGCATCTAGGAAAACAAGAAAATCTTTGACCATTCGTCGTCTGCTTGATGATTGAGTGACGGTCAAATTACAGCTTTTTGACTTTCTTTGCGTTCTATTTATCGATTAAGTGATCGTCAAAAATTAATCTCCCTCTTTTGATTCAATCTTTTAATTTGAATAAGCTCATTGTCAATCGCTTATTTCTGCATTAAAATCCTGAACTCGGGAATTAATTATTCGACTGTTGCTAAGCTACAATTTAATTGTCATGACTCGATTTTTCCTTTTGCTGTTCGTAGCCTCAACTGTCATCATGAGTTGCGGCCCAGAAGATCAGGCTGATATCGACCGCGATTTGATTCTGGATTATATCCAAACCAATAATCTTCAAGCTGAAGAGGATCCTAGCGGTCTGTTCTATACGATAGACGCTGCCGGTGGCGATGAGAAACCTGAACTATCGGATTCTGTTACCATCAGTTATCGCGGTACACTGCTAAGCGGCTTGCAGTTTGATGCTACCGATCCTGGTGAAACCGCTACCTTCCTTTTGAGTGATTTGATTCAAGGTTGGAGAATCGGCATTCCTAAATATGGCCGTGATGGATCTGGAACTTTGTTAGTGCCTTCTGCCCTAGGCTATGGCCCTAATCGCATCGGACCTATTCCACCCAACTCTGTCCTAGTATTCGATATCGAAGTATTTGACTTCTAAGGAGACTACGCTCCTAACGCAAAAAGCGGGTAGCAAGCTTGCCAATTATGGCGCAGCGTGCTACCCGCTTTCTTTTTTCAATAAAATCACCAACTAACCTAACTAATCCAACTCACTCAACTAATCCAACTCCCCCCGCCAACTTTAACACCCTCCCCGGCAGCATTTCCGCACTTCGTGGTATCTTTACAGTAGAAAGCGAAAATACATACGCTTAGGCTACAATAACATCCCAAGAACAGCAGTATATAGAGGAGATAATCCCTAGTACTGCCAGAACATGTCCTCCATGCGCCGAACGCTAGTTCGCCTTATTTGCTTTGTCTTTGTCCTCCTGACCTTCTGCTCGGAGGTAATGGCCCAGAATTGTGGCCAACGCGATACCATTATTTTTACCCCCAATACGACCGCCAGCATTGATCTGGACATTAGCGAATACTTCAACGACAACCTCGCTGATCCAGCTCAGGGATTGTGTGCTATTGAGCTAGGCTTCGTGCACCAGTTTGTGGAGAACTTTGAGTTGAGCCTTACCTCTCCCGGCGGCCAAACGGTCAACCTTATTGGCCCGAACAGTGATGACCCACTAGCCTTTACCCCTGGCACGCAGTGGAATATTTCCTTTGTCAATTGCGCCAGCACGGCGGAGCCGGATTTCCCCTTCTCCGCACAATGGGATAACGAACAACCCTCCAACTGGGTATCGTTTAGCAATTACACCGGTAGCTACTACCCTTTCGGCGGATGCCTGGAAGACTTCAATACCGGCCCGGTCAATGGTACTTGGACGTTCGATGTTACCAATGACCCTTCCGATAATCCCGGAGCGATTACCTATATCCGGCTCATCTTCTGTGATAGCCGCGGTGTCGAATGCTGTTTTGCGGTAGCTGGTGAATGGCAAAATGAAGACATCGGTGCTTGTATCAATGCGGACACCTTGCTCATCGATCCACAAATCGCCTTCCCCCTCGGCCCTGCCGACACCACCGAATACGGTTATGCCTACCTGATTGCGGAAGGTGGTGTCTATCAGGAGCTGGATTCACTACTGGATCTAAGAAACGCCCCGCCAGGGGAATATGAAATCTGCGGTTTCTCCTATCGACGTTCACAACTTGATAGCCTGCCGCTACCAGACAATATGCTCACCCTGGACAGCATCCGGACCAACCTGGAAGGACTCGAACCCTGGTTATGTGCAGAACTTACGCCGGATTGTTTGCTAATCAGTATCCAAGCACCACCAGATACGACACGCCTGAACGAGCGCATTTGCCGCGGCGATAGCGTGTTGGTCGGTGGACAAAGTTTCGAAGACTCCGGCTTCTACACCGTCGATTTAATGAGCGAGGTAGGTTGCGATAGTATTGTCACGCTCGACCTCTTCGTGCAAGAGGTACAGTTCGTTACGGTAGACAGTACCGTTTGCCCCGGAGACTCGGTCTTCATCGGTACTACTCCCTACTTCGAAACGGGTGTTTTCCAAGATACACTGCCCACTATTGAGCTCGGTTGCGATAGCATCATCACCCTCAACCTAACGGTGCTATCTGAACAACTCACTACCATTGAACCGGTCATTTGCCAGGGAGAAAGCATTATGGTGGGAGACAGTACCCTCACGAGTACAGGCATATACCAGATTCTGCTCACCTCAGTGGCAGGCTGTGATAGTCTGGTCACCGTTGATCTTCAGGTACTCGACCCTGTGGCATCCATTTCCGGCCTCGACTCCATCAATTGTGCCATACCCGAAACGGTTCTTAGTGCGATCAATTCGGTGCCCTTCGGCGAACTAAGTTTCCGGTGGCTCGATCCAAGTGAAACCGTTCTCGGCACCGGCCCAAGCTTTACCGTCGGAGCCGCGGGAAGTTATATACTAGCGGCTACGCAAATGCAAGGTGGCACTACCTGTACCGTACGTGATACACTGAACGTAATCTCCAACTTCGATACGCCCATTGCCGACCCTGGCATGCCGCCCTTGCTCACCTGCATTGACGACACCGTCACCATCGGCGGTGCTGGCACCAGTATGGGTCCCGCCTATGTTTATCAATGGCAGACCACCAACGGAAATATCACCGGCCCCTCAGATCAAGCTTTCACAGAGGTAGATCTGGAAGGTCAATACGAGCTTATCGTTACTGATACCTTTAGCTTTTGCCGAGATACCGCGATTATCGATGTTCTGGCAGATCAGCTGCCACCGGCGGTTATCACCGGCCCAGGCTTCACTTTAAATTGTTTGGTCACTGCTGATACTTTAGATGGCAGTGCTTCGATACTACCAGGATTCACCTTGGAATGGACGGGCCCTTGCGTCAGCGAAGAGCCAGATGCTGGCCTGGCCATCGTCGATTGTCCTGGCTGGTACTACCTGACCGTCACAAATACAGCAACCGGCTGTGTAGGCTTAGATTCTGTCTTTGTCGATCAAGACTTAGCTCCCGCCTTCGCGGAAATTGGGAACCCCGACACCTTGACTTGTGCCAATGATGAAATCACTTTAGATGGTAGTGCATCGACACCTGCTGGCCTACTGGATTTCGAATGGTCGGGCCCGAGTGGGGCGGTCGTCGGGAACAATGCCACCATTTTGATCACCGAGGGTGGTGATTACCAACTCATCGTGATTCGTCAGGATAATTTCTGCCGGGATACAGCGATGATCTTTGTTGAACAAGACACCATCAGCCCGATCGCTGATATCGGTCCTGGAGGCGTGTTGACCTGCGCTGAGCCCACACTTACCTTAGGAGGACCAAACTCCTCTACTGGGCCAGAATACACTTATTCCTGGTGCGAAAACGGACAAATCATTCCTGGTGCTGAGGCAGACACTCTTGTCGTCAACGCCGCTGGAAACTATGAGCTAAAGGTGACCAATCAGGAGAACGGTTGTAGTTCGCGAGAAGCTATCCTCATTGGCGAAGATTTTGTCCCTCCAGAAGAAGTGGAGGCAGGTCAAGACCGTCTGCTGCAATGTGGAGATGATATGGTGACGCTCCTACCCGATAGCACCATCTTTTCTCGCCCCGTAAGCTGGGAGTGGACTGCTGATTGTATTGAACCGTTTTCAGATAGCTGGAGCTTATCCACCGATTGTCCTGGCTTGTATACGCTAACAGTCACCAATATCGATAATGGTTGTCAAGGTAGCGATACGGTAAGAGTGAATGTAGTCGCTAACTTCAGTCAGGCCGTGCTTCCAGATTCCGTCTACCTATCCTGTGAAGACGGCACCGCTACGCTGGATAATATCGGTAGTATTGGCTCCATCTTCGACTGGTTTCGCGATGATGTACCGATTAGCTTGCCGATGAACCAGCCAGTTGTTGCCCAGCCTGGTGTTTACACTTTAATCGCTAGCGATTTGGTCATGAGCTGCGTAGATACCGCGCAAACGGTCGTTCTGTTCGACTGCCTACCTACTGCTATTATTACAGAGCCTGACACCATCACCTGCGCTGAGCAATCGATCATCTTGCAGTCTTCCGAGAGCCAGATTCTTGGTCCGAACACCTACCGTTGGGAAGGGCCCGATGCCGCTTGTTTTATCGGTGCAACCGATCAACCTCAGGCTGAAGTCGTTTGCCCAGGTGACTACATGCTTATCATCGAACACAGCATATTTGGGCAAGCCGACACCACGATGGTTACCGTCATGATTGACACTATTGCCCCGCAAGTAGACGCCGGTGAAAACGTACAAATTACCTGTAGTGATCCCACTGCCAACTTGGAGGGCATTATCCTTAATAGTACCGGTGACCTGACCTTTGCCTGGACAAACTTCATCCCTGGAGATACACTAGCAGAAAGTCAAGCATTCTCCACGCAAGTGGCAGGCACTTACCGCTTCTTTGCCCGCAATACGCGCAATGGATGTATCGGTACAGACCTGGTCCAGGTGACGCTTGCCAACAGCCCACCTACGATCGCTTTTGGTAGTAGCGTCTACCCCTGCGAAGCAGATTCCTTCCTCTTGCAGGCCTTCGTCAGCCCAGATGGCATGTACCAGTACACTTGGTCTGGAGCATCCATTTTGGCGGTTACGGATAGTGCAGATGTGTGGATCACCGGCCCCGGACAGTATACCTTGGAGGTGTTGAATCTAACGACCTCCTGTAGTAATGTAGACAGCGTTGTGGTTACCGAGCAGACTTGTATTCCGTGTCTGGAACTCGCTCCCGCAGATACACTTAATTGCCAAACCAATAGTGTGCTTCTAGATGCTTCTTTCTGTAGAGCGTGTATTGACTGCACCTTGCAGTGGTCCGACGAAACAGGTCCACTCGCCGGAGAGGAAAGTTTAAACCTGACCGTCACGCTTCCAGGAACCTATACGCTCACGGCTACTGACACGCTTGGATTCAGTAGTAGCGTGAGTGCAGAAGTACTGTTATTGGATGATCCACCACTCATTGACCTCGGCCCGGATCGTTTACTTACCTGCGACAGTCTCAGCATTAGCCTGGAAAATGAGGCGATGAATGCCCCTGCCGCTGACTTAACTTATCAGTGGTCAGAGCTAACGATTGGCACCCTACCGGAAACGGCCCCTGTGCTAGAAGTCACGGAAGAGGGGACTTATATATTGCTACTCACGAATGAACTTACTGGCTGTTTCATAAGTGATACTGTAGATGTGAATATTGATCAAGTAGCACCAACCGCTGAGGCTGGTCCTGATCAATCCCTGACTTGTCAGAGTAGTGTGGTCGTACTGGATGGAAGCGGCTCTACCCAAAGCGGCGTAACCTTTAGCTGGACAGGGCCAAATGAGGCTTGTCTTACGGGCGCCGAAACGAACAACCCATTGGCCACCTGTGCAGGACTTTACACCCTTGTCGTTACCGACATCAACAATGGCTGCACAGCACAAGACTCCGTACGAGTAGGCCTCAATGAGGATGTACCCTTCATTGAACAGTTCCCTGACACGGTGCTCACTTGCGCCAATCCAGAGATCCTTTTGATCAGCATGCCGCCTGATATGGGTGAATTTACCACGAGTTGGTGTCCCTTGGATCAGGATGGAAACGAAATCAGCGCGGAATGTGCTATCGGGCAAACGGATACGCTCATCAATCTACCCGGGCAGTATCAGTTTACGGTAGTGGATAACGCCACCGGCTGTAGCAACAGCTTTGTAGTATCTGTAGGAGTAGACACGATTCCGCCGATGATAGATGCTGGCGCTACCGACACCCTGGGGTGTAACGCTACGAGTTTGCAGCTACAAGCTGTCGTTCCAAATGATGTATCCATTTCATGGACGGGGCCAGCAGGGGCTACCATTACGCCTACCTCCTCTCCTACTCCAACAGTAGATGCCATTGGTTGGTATTACATCGAGGCCACCTCTTTGGCAAATGGATGCGTGGCCATCGATAGTGTGCAGGTGGTAGAGGACTCCAACGCGCCGATGCTGGATGCGGGCCTCGACACCTTAGTGAATTGCTTTAATCCAACGATCCGCTTAAACGCTACCGGCACCACATTCAGTGGCTCACCGCAATGGCAATGGCAAACCGATAATGGTACAATACTAGCCGATGCAGATCAGCCAAATCCTTTGGTTGGAGATGCCGGTGAATACATCGTCATTCTGACCGATTCCGGTAATGGTTGTAGTGTTGCCGATATGGTATTCGTTACCGCCAACTTCGATCGCCCTACTGCTGCATTGGCGAATACCGAGCCGCTGCTTCTAAACTGTATTCAGGATACCCTGCTATTGGATGGTACCGCTTCTCAAAGTAGTACTGGTACTGCACTATCGTACCAGTGGACGGCTATTCCGCCTGGAAACCTCTTCCCGGACCTAGCAAATGATACCGTATTTACGGACCGACCAGGAGACTACCGTCTGATTGTACTGGATGAAGGCAACGGATGCCAAGACACCCTCAACTTCACCGTTGATGGTGATTTCGTACTACCGGAACTAGTAATGGCACCGGCCGACACCTTGGATTGCACAGGGAATAGTAGTACGCTTAGCACCATCATTCCAGCTAATGACACTGGCTTTTCTTTTCTCTGGACGGATAGTCAAAATACTATTATCAGCAATGATGCCACTGTGGAAGCCAGTTCTCCGGGTTGGTACTATTTGACATTGACCAACGATAGCAATGGTTGTTCCCGGCTCGATTCCGTTCTCGTAGTGCTGGATGATGAATTGCCTACCGTAAACATCGCTCAACCAGATCGCCTCACCTGCGATCAACTAAGTGTAGTGTTAGATGGTACGGGCAGTGAGGCAGGCCCCGGTATTGTTTACCAGTGGACCAGCTCAAATGGCACACTACTAGGATCTGGCACTAGCCTGCTTGATAGCACTAATGTGGCTGGCACTTATACCTTGATCGTCACAAATAACAACACCGGCTGCAGTAGCTCCGATAGCGTAACGGTAGAACAGGACGGACAACCCATTATCGGATTAGAAACGGCCCTTGTGCCACCGCCATGTACAGGTAGCCCATTCGGTAGCATTAGCATTGATAACGTCTTGGGTGGAACACCGCCCTACAACTATCAGCTGGATGGCCAGGGCTTTGGTCCATTCTCCTTCTTCGAAGATTTACTGCCTGGCAGCTACACCCTTTCCGTAGAAGATGCCAACGGATGCAGTTGGACAGAGGTCGCTACCCTACTTGAACCACAGCCCCTAGAACTCGACTTAGGTCCAGATCTGGAGTTAAATCTTGGTGATAGTGTGCAGCTGAAACCACAAACCAATCGTCCCGCAACCTTCTGGCAATGGGATGCCTTGGAACTACCCACTGGCGCTCCACTGGAACCATTTATCACGCCCACAGAAACACAGTTTATCGTCCTCACTGTTTTCGATGACAATAACTGCGAGGCTCGCGATACAATCAGAATATTTGTCGATAAAGACCGAGACATCTTCATCCCCACGGCCTTCTCACCTGACGGCAACGGAGAGAATGATCGTTTCACGATTTATGCTGGAGATGAAGTCGTACGTATTGTAAGCCTAAGGATCTTTAGCCGCTGGGGTAATATGGTTTGGGAAGCCACCGACTTTGCCCCCAACGATCCTAACTTCGGCTGGGACGGTACCCTCTGGGGAGAGCCACTAAACGCTGCCGTATTCGTCTACATGGCGGAAGTCCTCTACACCGATGGTAAGACCAAACTCATTACCGGAGATTTATTGCTGATGCGGTAAGGGATAGTTCGCTGTATCGTTCGAGCGAAATAACCTACCTAACAAAGCCTTCAGAAAAGAATCGCTGATTCTAATCCAAACCATCTAACCTCAGTCCTTCTAACCTATCATTCTTTGACCAAATCAGAAATAATCTGATTACGTGCTTGTTCTACCTGCACTTGGTTCTGATAGACCTGTCGAAGGAAACGGGCCTTGGCCGTCTGCTGCTCTTTCATCACCGAAGCGGCCTGATTAACCAAGATGCGAGCCTCTTCGGCACAAGGGGATTCTGGGTCGATTTTAGCTAGCTCATCCACGGCTGCCTTTGGCATTTCGAGTGCAAGTTGCGTTTGTGCCGCCGAAATATGAGCGCGACAATAGGTCTGTTGATAGCGATCATAGTAAAGCGTTCGTTGGCGGCTGGCAAAGGTGTAGCACTCCGCGTCTGCAGGCACGGCGTTGGCCAAGGCTAGTGCTGCCAGAAGTTGATCGGTATCAGCCAGCCTAGCGGCCTCAGCTAGTAGGCCATGACAAGTGCCGCCAAAGGTTTTTTCGTAGTCGGCAGCGAGTTTCTGAACAAGGCGCGTCAGGCGCGTAGATCCAGTTTGCAACTGCTGTACCGCTGCCTCTTGTGCTTGCTCCGGAGTAGTACCCGTAGACTGAACCTGGGCAATCTCTGAACTGACGATTTTTTGGCTACCTGTAATGCGCGTCTCCACATATAGGTTGAAGGCCGCAGTGTGTAACCGTTTCATACCATCGATCACACCCTCCCGTACTGGCGACATGCGCAGGTGTAGCAGCACACCAGAAACGGTATCTATCGCACAACCTTCCTGATACAAAAGGCTGGTAAACTGTTGCCGTAGGTCTTCATCTATCCCAGACGCGAACTTGAAAGTTGG
>CAJXOS010000139.1 GCA_913057725.1 uncultured Lewinella sp. | reverse complement strand
TGGCGAAGCCCAAACCACTTCGTAAGCGGTATACACCTACATGAAAGCATAAAAAACTAGCTGAAGGTTCTCAAGCGGGAAGCGAGCGTAATATCGTTTGCTTCTCGCTCTTTTTATTCTCTGCGCCAACGTGGCTCGCGCTTCTCAGCAAAAGCACGTGCACCTTCCCAGAAGTCATCACTATTGATAAGTTCGTCAAAGACCGTATGGGGCTCCGTTACCGCATCATCAGTATTAGCTAAGTGGGCCGTCTCGTGTAGTACGCGCATGGTGCATTTGACTCCAGCGGGTGAAGCATCCGAAATTCGTTGAGCCAATTCCATAGCTTTATCCAGCACTTGGTCCTTAGGCAAGACGTAGTTCACCATTCCAGCTGATAAGGCTTCCTGCGCATCGATCAATCGACCAGTGAGCAACATTTCCATGGCCTTCTTAGTACCGATCTGTCGAGTGAGGCGCTGTATACCTCCAGCGCCCGCAAAGAGCCCCACATTCACTTCTGGCAACCCCATTACCGCATGATCAGCAGCCACTACGATATCGCAAGCCAAAGCCATTTCCAGGCCTCCTCCGGCAGCAGTGCCATTTAAGGCTGCAATGATGGGTTTTACACGATGGGTCCTACTCGTCAGGCCACCAAAGCCAGTTTTAGAGATCCAAATTGGATTTCCTTTGGCCATATACTTCAGATCATTACCCGTGCTAAAAGCTTGTTCTCCAGTGCCGGTAATAATAGCTACACGCAAGTCTGGATCGCTTTCATAGGCATTGAAGATGCCCTCTAATTCGTCATTTGCTGGTGGGTGTAGAGCGTTGCGTACCTCTGGGCGATTAATCGTTACCAATAGAATGCGCCCCTTCCGCTCCACGGTACAGAACTGGTACGACTTTTTGAATGCAGTGATCTCCTTCGGAGCATATTTAGTCAATTGCTCGGCGCTAAACGCAAAGCGATTCCCCTTTGGGTCTGCAGCAACAAAAATCGTCTTGCCAATCGGGTTACCAGCCAGCAAGGCTTGTATCGTTTCGGTATCCGCCATCGGAGTGGTAGCGTAGAAGCGCTTGTTGCTATCCATCAAACGGCCGACGGTGATTGCTTTTACCGGGAATCCCTTGAAAAAATGTACCACATAGGAATCCAGTATAGCTTCTCCTTCCGGGTAAGGCTCAATCTCTAAGTGATCAGCCGCATCCAATTCTTGTTGTAGAGCAGCACTGCTTTGCGCTTGCCAATCCGCCACCGGTTCCGTTGAGTATAAACCTACCGCCAACTTGGAGATCCAACCTCCATTGGCCAAAACCAAACCATAGCTACCGCGGTCACTCCGGAGTCGTTCCACCATTGCTGCGATAGCATGCATGGAGTAGTTATTGCCAGGGCCACCAAAATAAGGCAGGCCACCGGTCTGGGTTAATGGTCGGGGATCATCGGCAGGTATGCCCAAAATATCACGTGCTTCGTGGACGACAATCGGGAAGCAGCTGTAAAGATCCAAATGTTGAATATCAGCAATCTCCTTTCCTGCTTGATCCAAAACACCCGTCAAAGCCGCTTTTAAAGCTGGCGACTGATCCAAGTGCGGCCGCTCCAGTAATACTCGTTCGCTAGTTTGTGTATAAGCATGCAGGTAGACCCATTGCTCCTCTGGAATGCCCAGCTCTTGGGCTTTACCCACTGTGGTCATCAACAGGGCAGCCGCTTGGTTAACACGGTCTTTTGCAATCAGGCGCTTGGTATAGGGAGTGATCAACATGGGGTTGCGATCACTTGCCTCGCTGATTTCTTCGGGGCTATATGCTGTCTGATCAGTAGCCAGCGGATTGTTGGCCGCTACAGCAGCTATTTGGCTAAACGTTTGCCCCATCTCCTGCCGATAGGCCTCTTCACTTCTCCCAGAGGCAGCCATTCGCGCGTTTTCCATCATCCCGTAGTACTGCATTGGTAGCACTAATTGGTGGATGATCTCATGCCCGGTAATAAGTCTACCCGCACTCATACCACGATCTTCCAGCTGTCCGCCGATCTCTTCTGACCAATTCAGTTCGAGTTTAGCTTTGGTGATTGCCTTGATATTGGCCAACACTTCTGCTCCTACCAACAATACTACCTCACTATCTCCACTAGCCAAGCGTTCGGCAAACTCACTAACCAAGCGTTGAGGTGTTTCCCCACCTACTTGAGAATAGATCGCTTTTTGAGGCGTCACCCCTACTCTTTTGGCAATAGCACGAGGAAAGTTATCTGGCCCGCCCAACTTCGAACGATAAGTAGGTGATGAATCTGCAAATGTGCGCACAGCCACTACGGTGTCTACGGCTTGTGCGAGAGAGTCCGCGCCGCAATCTTCCAAAGCTATCCGAACAGCTTGTGCCGCTAGATCAACATTAGATGAAGCTTGAGTAAGATCTGTAGGTACCGTTTCCGTTACCTGGCCAACGCCAACGAGGATAGGAGTATGAGCGGGAATAGACATCTGGGTTCGTTGATTGAAAATAAAAATGAGCGCAAAATGCTTGGGTAACCTCCGGTGCCTTGGGTGGTTCAAAAATAAAGCCTCGATAGAAACCTTCTAATCATCAAACCACCCAACTTAAGCACCTTGCTACACCTTCTCGATCACCATCGCGTAACCTTGCCCTACCCCCACACACATCGCAGCGAGCCCATATTGAGCATCCTTCTCGTGGAGTTCTAGCGCTAAAGAATGACTAATGCGCGTACCGGAAACCCCCAGTGGGTGTCCAATAGCGATGGCACCACCGTTAGGGTTGATCCGTGAATCGTTATCTGCTAATCCAAGCTCACGGGTACAAGCCAAGCTTTGAGCCGCGAAGGCTTCATTGAGTTCGATCACACCAATATCATCAAAGCTTAGTCCTGCTTTTGCCAACGCTTTTTGCGAAGCTTTTACTGGGCCAATTCCCATAATGCGAGGCTCCACACCAACTACTGCGGAACTCACAATACGTGCCAATGGCTTGAGGTCATACTTCTTGACTGCATCCTCTGAAGCAATGATGACTGCTGCGGCTCCGTCATTCAATCCACTAGCGTTACCTGCAGTCACAGTCCCTTCTTTTCTGAAGGCCGGACGCAACTTGGCTAATGCCTCGGTTGAAGTATCATGGCGAATAAATTCATCCTGATCAAACAGGAGTGGATCTTGCTTACGACGCGGAATTTCGATACCAACTATCTCTTTTGCCAAGCGACCACTTTTTTGGGCCGCCGAGGCCTTCATCTGCGACCAATACGCAAACTGGTCCTGATCCTCACGGCTGATGTTGTACAGGTCGACCAGGTTTTCCGCAGTATTACCCATCGGATCAATACCGTACTGAGCCTCCATCTTCGGGTTGACAAAGCGCCAGCCAAAACTGGTATCGTACACTTTGACGTCGCCCCCAAAAGGACGAGCAGACTTGGACATAGCGAGTGGTCCGCGGGTCATGTGTTCTACACCACCACTAATAATTACATCGGCATCACCCGCCTTAATGGCACGATTAGCGTGCACAATTGCTGACATACCAGAAGAACAAAGACGGTTGAGCGTCTCACCTGGCACTGAATACGGTAGACCAGCCAGAAGCAAGCTCATACGCGCCACATTGCGGTTATCTTCCCCTGCTTGGTTAGCGCAGCCGATAATAACATCCTCATAAGCATCAGCAGGAATACTACCGTTACGCGCCACCAGCTCGCGGATCACATGGGCCAAAAGATCATCCGTACGGATGGGAGAAAGGGTACCTCTAAATTTACCGAAGGCCGTGCGTAGGCCATCGACGATATATGCGTTTTTCATGGTTAGGGAGTTGATTGGGAGGGCAAAGGTAATTACTTCAAATGAGGATCATCCTCTTTGCTAAAACAAGGAACATTTTAGATAGTTGCTCTTCGAGAGGTAGTCAAAAAAGAAACGCCCCCAGCAGTAACTGGAGGCGTAATATTTTGTGGTGAATTCTAATTCCGTGCCGCCAACTTAATCAGCGGAATATCCCAACTCACCCGAACGATAATGCGCTGGGCATTATCATCCGTTTGGATGCCATTCACTGTCACTTCACGAAGCTCAGGGGCGTATTGCCAACCAGCTGCTAAGGTGATTGGGGATTTACCAAAACTATAGTAAAAACTGGCACTAGGCGAAAACACTTGCTTGAAGGAAATATTTTTGGGCAATGCACTATCCGAACCATCCAAGCGGTACATAAAAGGGGCTCCGATATCGGCTACACCTAGGAATATGCCAAAAACAGAACTGCGGTTGATGTAGACATCGGTATCCCCCTCATCGGCCCGAAGGACATAATTTGGATTATACTGGTCCGGATTGCTCACCTTCTTCCGCGACTGAAAACTAAAGTCCAGGCCTAATGGGCAAGAAATGCCAGTGGTACCTTGCCAAACATCATTCTCATTACTACCGAGCGTCTCTACTCCGCCAGCAAAAGACGGTAGCCCCATAAAGGTTAAGCTGAGTTGAGAGTTGCGTTTGTCGAGATAGGAGAAATTCGTCACATTGCGCTGGATAGCTTCTTTTACATCTCCTGAGTTATCCGCATTAACGATATCGACCATAAAGGTGCCATACTTCTGCATCGCTGAAACGATGGTGGCGATTTCCTTATCCTGCAACCGCCCCTCGGCTTGTAGCAGTTTATGAATGAGCCAAGTACCATTGCTTACCAGAAAAGCATAGTTGCGCTTGTGTATAGATTGGTAAACGTCGATGATCCGGTCTAGAATTTCAAGATCGTCTTCCGCCAGGCTTCCGAGCTTCTTATCCACTACCATGAGTAAATCAACAAAGGAGTCAATTAGCTGAATGTAATCGTCTGGTGTAACCTGATCCGCATCGAGGATATTCTCCAACTGTTGAAGAACGAGTAGGAAGGGAGCCACCTCACGCTTCCAGTAGGTCTCTAAGGAAATGCCATTAATCTGTTGGGCCCCACTAAATATGGGAAAGCTACTCATGACCCGATCGAAGAAAGCGGGGTCTTGATGATAAATCCCGGCGAGGAACAACTCCACTTCTTTTTCGGTGTTGAGCAACCTCAAATCAGACATGGAGATCCAGGTCCGGGGTTTCGCATTATCTGACCATAATTCGTCTTGTGTGGGCTCTTGCTCTCGCAGGTTGAACTGCAGAAGGTTTGCCATATGAATGACGTCATAGTACTTCTGATACTCCGGCTTATCCTTATAGGTATTGTCGAGGTATTCCAGTAGTTCGACGGGGTGTGTATTCTCAATCAACTCGTTGGCAATATCCAAAGAGAAGGCCAAGGCCAATCGACCTTCCTCAAAAGTAGCTCCTCCGATATTAGAGCTGTACTCAAGGTAGTCGCGTAAGTTCACCAATAGGTGTTGCAGATCGTCTTCGAAGGCATCTTTAAAGTTATTCCCTAATGCTTGCACATCGAAGTAGTTAGCCGCTTCCAAATATGTGCTGGTCTTTGGTAGGAGGGTGTCCAAAACGCCTAAATCTCCAAGTTTTTCTTTGAATTTACTGATGTACAAAACCGTCGCCTCTTCGCGAAAACGCTCGGCTAAAAAACGAGCCGTTCCATCGATCAAAAGTGTGGGAGTAGATAAGGTGCTCAGTGGACTTGTACCAGTGATCTGATTATCTGATTCATTCCCAAAACCATCACTATTCGGTAGGCTTTCAAGACTCTGGATCAAATCGGGGTCCGGGGCATGTACAAAAGGACTTACCATAAAGGAATCCTGTTCTATCTGCTGGCGAATATCCTCCGGGAGTTGGCCAGACTTCTGTTGAGCATTGTACAAGTAAATGGCATTCCAAAAAGCATTTTGTGCAAGGAGTAATTGCCCCAGCAAGCAAAAGCAAATAAGTGAAAAAATACGCATGAATATGGGTGTTTATTAGGTTACATTTTGCATCAACTCAAATCCTATTTCGTCGCAAACCAACTCGAGGTCTAGCGCAAAGGCATACTCGTTCGATTTTTTCGGATCAAGCTCCCCCCTTATGTGAAGACCAACGCCCGCACTACCTTCCGGGTCCATCCATATAGCACCAGAATCACCCGGCGCTGATATTTCACGATTGCTACCAGTAGTAGTGGGTACAGGCACCAGGCGAAAAACACGTTGCGGCTCCTGATCCACTCCCGTAAAGAGCAGGCCAACACCATCTACTCTAGCTTTGGTCACACCAGTGCGACAACCTGATTTCACCAAAATTTCGCCGAGTTTCGCAGATCGCAGCCTAGTAATCTCCAAGCGCCGTTGCTGGCTTCCTGTAAACAGACGATTACTTGCCCTTCGCCTGCCATTAAGGTGAACCACTGCTGCATCAACCGAGGTGGAAATACGATTTAATCTTCCGATTGCTGTCCTGAGTATTTGTTGCCGGCTTTGCCCACGCTGATGCCTCGGCGCTGGCTGAAATACCTTAGCATTGGGTTTGGGGTTTGGACCAAACAGATGTCGGCAAGTCAGCAGTGCTGGCCTGTTGTTGTCTTTTTTGTCCACCCCTATCAAGCCTAAACTGCAAGGGTTTTTGAATCCAATACTCAAGCCTGGCATGAGACGACGCTGAGGCCGACACCATGGTTCCTGGTATTTGCGATGCACCTGCCCTTCCGTACCAAAAAACATCAACTCGAGCTCCTCTCCTCCAGGTGGCTTTTGTACGTCGCCCGGTCCTAAGCCCAAAAAATGCACCCGGATAACTACATCTTCAGTAGGACCATCCTGATCATATCGATATCCTTGATCAATAGCCAAAAGTTGTGGATTCCCCTCATAAAAACTACGAGCTAATTGCATTAATGCGAAAGCCCTAGGATCAAAAAGTGGGCTCATAATGGCAATTATTTGGGTTAGGTGTAATAAGCATTGTAGGCCTTTTTAAATCACAATCAAATTCACCGAGCAATGGCATTGTAAACCATGCTCCGAAAACGGAAAACGGATCCAAAAATTGAAATTGTGATATAAGGGTTTCCAAGATCATATGGGTTGGTGATCAACTTAGGTGTATCAGACTCAAAGCTTCGAAAAATACCATTTGACCACATAAAATGTAGCAACGACAAATGCAACTTTGGGAACGAGGGGAGGGGTTAAGCCTGCTATAATGATAGACTGGGCGGCTCTTTAACTTGCATCTAAATTTAAGAAAAATCTCTTTCTCCTCGAATTTGTATTTTAAAATGACTTCTAATTGGCAAACAACTAGTCAATACCCCTGCCTTTAAGTAACAAGCCAAGCTTTCTTGTATCTTAGTTCTAAAATTCAGTCACTAGCATCCTTAAACACTTCCTGGTTGCCATCTATGCGTAGCCTAGCAACTGCTGTACTACTTTGCTCATTTCATGTGCTTATCTGGGGCCAATCCTATACCCTCAGCACAAGACATTATGGCCCAGAAGAAGGCCTGCAGCATCGCAGTGTAAAAGTTGTATTTGAAGACAAGAATGGTTTTATCTGGCTGGGTAACCCTAGTGGTCTACAGCGGTTTGATGGTCATCAATTCCGTACGTGGTCCAGCGAGAATTCTTCCGCACTAATTCATGACATAACCAACATTGGACAAGATGATGAGGGCTGGCTTTGGTTATGGAATGCTAAGAAAAGTACTTTCATCTTTCTTCATGCTGAGACGAACCAAATCCAGACGATTAAAGAGCGATTTGGTGATGAGTTTCCTATTCATAAAGAGACTCCTAGAGCTGCTCGTTGGCACCAGCACCTGCCAGGAATCCCTACTGACCAGGACGGTCGATTGTACTTTGGAACGACAAATCCAGCATCTATTATTAGCTATCACTCTAACACTGGTTTCACGAGTATCCCGCTACCAGATATGGAGCAAATTGAGATCCATCATGTAGATGAGCAGAATAGATTATGGGCTAATATTGGAGGGTCTTTGCTTTGTTTAAACACGCAAGGAGAAATTCTGCAACGGCAGCCGATAACTCCCGGAAAAGTGGTCGGTAGTTTCAATAGCTGGAAAGGAGAAACCTATTTTGTGGAAGGAGATGAAGCCTTAAGCTTTAATAACCCTTTCCCGAGTTCTTTATTTAAGATTGACAGCAGCGGTCAAAAGGTTTTTCTGCGAACGCAAACCCATTCACACTTAAGCCGATTCCTAGGAGGCTACCACTTGGATTGGACGCCGACTGGATGGAACATCTATGCCGAAGATCTCGAGACGAAGTGCTTCTTTCTCGACAACCACGATTATCCAGTACAGTTCTTTGATGCGTTGCACAACATGACCATAGATGCACACGGCAGAATTTGGATCTATGGCGGTTGGGGATTGAATCAACTGGAAGTCCGAAATAGTAAATTTCGCAAGATTCTATACTACGATAATTTCGCTGATCGCCCCTTCAACAATTCTACACGTGGCATTTATGTGAGCGGCGATACCCTCTGGTGTAATTTCGAACAAAGCTTCCATGCCTCAGTCGAACTGAGCACCTTAGACTGGCAATCCCATGAAGTAAATACGCCTTCTTACGCAGTAAGACCTGCCAGCAGCAATCAGTACCTCTGGATTGGTACCGACAGTGGCCTCAAACTCTTCGATCGTAGTAAAAACGAATTCATAGCCAACTATCTAGATGCTGACGGTTACTCCATTCAGCTACCTGTTTGGGATATCTATACACACGTTGACGGCACCGTATACATCGGCCAGGAAAATGGTTTGATGTATAAAGGAAAAGAAGACGCCGCTATCCACAAGCTCACCTTTGAGCAAGCTCCGGATCGCCCAAACTCAGTTCCAAGGTCTATACACCAAATTTGTAGCACTATAGATGGCCTACTTTGGCTCGTAGCAGCTAATGGTCTGTATCTCTACGACCCAACCAGCAATAAGCTGCTTCAACGATATGCTCAGGACGAACTCGGTGCGGCCCAATTACCAGCGGACTACTTTCTGCATTTGCACCAAGACAAAGACGGTACTTATTGGATCGGAACAAATCGAGGACTCCTCCGCTGGGATGGTCCAAAGGAACGACAAGACTTGGGGAGTAGTTCTTTCTCGTCGAAACTCTTCACACGAGAAGACGGCCTTTCGAATAACACGATCTATGCGGTCTATGAAGATGTCTATGACAACTTATGGCTGAGTAGTGACTTTGGGATTATGTCCTTCAATAAGACCAATCACAATGTCCAAAGCTACTTACCATCAGATGGTATCTCGCATCAAGAGTTTAATCGAATCGCTCATTTCCAAGCCGCAGACAGCACCATATATTTTGGTTCCTTAAACGGAATTACCGCTTTTCATCCAGATGACTTTCGGGAAAAAGACCCTTTGGACGATATCCAATTAGTTCTTACCAAATTTGAACTCCTCAGTGACAAAGAGGGTGGCCTGGTAGAACATACTGCTCAGCTTTGGGCTGACCCACAGATTACCTTTCGCCCTACAGACCGTCTTATTCGCCTACAATTCGCCTTACTGGCTTTTGAGGAAGTGAATAGAGTACAATACGCCTGGCGAGTAGATGGTATAGATCAAGACTGGAACTTTCAAAAAGAAAACACCCTTCAGATCAGTCAACTTCCCTATGGCACCTACACGCTACGCATCAAAGCGCAGAGTGGTACGGGTAAATGGGTGGATCAAGAGCTGGTTTATGAGCTAGAAGTATTGCGCCCCTTCTATCTTCAGAATTGGTTCGTTGCGATGCTTATTACCCTCACCGTGCTCGCAGTAGCAGGTGTTTTCCGCTGGCGGACTCGGCAGCTGCACGCTAGAAAACAGGAACTGGAAAGAGAAGTACTAAGTGCCATTCAGCGAATTGCTCAGGACAAAGAAGTAATAGAGCAACAAGCCGCAGAGCTTCGACGACTAGATGAAGCTAAATCCCATTTCTTCATCAACATCTCGCATGAGCTAAGAACGCCACTCACTTTGATCCTTGGGCCCATCAAAGATCTCATGCAACGCATGAAGCTGAGCTCTCATGAACGCTCACAATTAGAAAGTGCACAAGCAGGAGGACAAAACCTCCTAAAGTTGGTGAATAGCATTATGGACCTAGCCAGAGCCGATGCCGGGCACTTAGAGTTGAAAGAACAAGGGGTTCGACTGGAGAGCTTCCTCCTAAACCTCACTTCCTACTTTGCTCCGTTTGCAGAATCAAAAGGTGTCGACTTAAGTCTTGAATACCTGCTTGATCCGGAGCTTACCGTACTTCTCGATCAGGAGAAGTTATACACGATCATCTCCAATCTGGTCTCCAATGCCTTGAAATTCACAGCTCGTGACGGGAAGATAACCATCACCGCTTCTAACAGGGATTCCTTACTTCGTATCAGTGTACTAGATACTGGTGCAGGAATAAGCCCCGAAGGGTTACCATTTGTTTTTGATCGCTTCTATCAGGTAAGTCAATCTGCTGAAGGAGGCACTGGAATAGGACTAGCCTTGTGCAAGGAATACGCTAATGTAATGCTGGCGAACCTCACGGCAGAGAGTACGCTTGGGGTTGGCAGCGAATTCCGTTTAGAGCTTCCTCTAAAATTAGCCGAAGCTAAATCGTCAGCACCTCCTGTAAAACGTGGTGTTCCGTTCGAAGCTGCTACCCCCTCCCCTACAAGCAATGGCCACGCATCGCAGGTTGACAAGCTCACGGAGCGAACCATCTTAATTGTCGAGGACAATCTGCTACTCCAGGAATACCTAGTAAGAATACTCAGCGACCACTTTCAGACCCAAACAGTGGAGAACGGCCAGCTGGCCCTCGACTATCTACAAAACGGAGGAAACTGTGATCTCATTCTAACGGATGTTATGATGCCAGAAATGGATGGTTTCACCCTGGTCTCCTTACTGAAAGAAGATCCTCAACTACAGTACAAGCCTGTTATCGTTCTCACCGCTCTAGCAGATCAACTAGCTAAAATGGAAGGACTCCGTATTGGTATCGATGACTACCTCACCAAACCGTTTTCTGACGAAGAGCTGTTGACTAGGGTTATAAACCTATTGCAGAACACCCAACTACGGCTTGATTGGCTCAAAGAAGAACATACTGCATCAGAGCAACCTCCAAGCGCTCAAAACGGCGAAGCAGAAAGCACTCAATCCTGGCTAGCGAAACTGGAACAGTTAATCCAATCGCAGATCGGGGATTATCAGTTCAGTGTGGAATCTTTAGCCGAGCAATTAAGCATGAGCAGGACTCAGCTTTTCCGCCGGCTTAAAGAACTCACAGGCCTGAGTCCGAATCAATACATCAGAGAGATCCGGCTGCAAACGGCTCGCCGCTTACTAGAATCACACTCCGGCTTATCTATCCGGGAGGTTGCACAACAAGTTGGTATATCCAAACCAAGTTACTTCTCTGAACGATACCACAAACGTTTCGGTAAAAGACCATCTGAAGTCCAATAAATACGGGGCTTGCAACAAATGGGGTAGGTCTTGCAACAAATGGGGACTTGACATATTCTTCCCTTCTTCCTTCAGCCTATAAATTTGTTGGCGTCGAGTTCTCCTAGGAGACAGTTCGACTTCTTTTCTCCCTTAATAACCGGTCTTCCGACCAGGTATGTGTTCACTTCCCAAAATCAATTTGATTACAGTGTAGGGTACCAACCTATGTCTGGCGATCCCGCTGTGGTCATTGCCTTGCCCTAAATACCGTATTGCTACATTTTTTTTGAACATGAGAACCACCTTTTCATGCACACACGAATTATACCTCAGTTAGCGGTAGTCTTACTACTATGCACTTTTACTAACCCATTTCTTAACGCACAACAGAGCTTCTGGTCTCCGGATTACGGCAGTAAATCGGGAATAAGCAAAGCAGCTTTCGCCCCTGACATTCCTGAATTGGAAAAGGGCCGTCTGTATCGGCTAGATGTAAACGGTGTACGAGATTATCTCCGCACCGCACCATCAGAACTGCAAGTGACTGGCGGTTCAGCTACCACCATCAGCCTCCCACTTCCTACCGGAGAACTTCAAACTTTCGAGGTTTGGGAGAGTAGCCTGATGGCACCTGGCTTAGCGGATCGTTACAGCGACATCAAGTCGTACCTCATTAGAGGCATTGACGATCCCACTGCGGGCGGGCGAATGACGGTCAGTCCGTATGGCCTGAACGCATTTTTCGCTTCTGCCAATTTGCAGCAGGAAGTCCATGTCCGCACCATTCTCAAGAGTGCCAATGACCAGTACATTAGTTACTGGGGCAAGGACGATCCTTCCCGCGAGGAACCTCCGATCTGTCAAAGAGAAGATGATTTTAATCCTCGCGACTTTGAAGAATCTCGAAGTAGATTTCCTGCCGCCAACGATACCGGTGATGAGCTTCGGGTATTCCGGATGGCAATCACCGTTCCTGGCCTGTTATCCGAACAGCAAGGTTGGACTACTAAAGCGCAAGCCCTGGCAGCTGTAGTAGCATTTATGGGGCAAGTCAACACCATCTACGAACGTGACGTTTCTATCCGTTTCATTTTGGCAGAAGGCATGGAGCAGCTCATCTTCCTAGACGATGATACTGATCCTTTCGCTGCCAACGGTGGTGGAGCACTCACGGAAGAAAGCCAGATCCTAATGCAGAACCTAGTCGGTCGGGAGAACTACGACTTGGGTATGGTATTTGTAACCGGTGGCTGTTGTGCCGCAGGTGTTTCCGTAGTTTGTGGCAATCGTCGTGAAATCAACTTCAGCCGTTTCAACAACCTTCAGGTAACGGCACACGAAATAGGCCACCAGTTCAGTTGTGCTCACACTTGGACGAGTTGTGGCCCTAGCAACAACGGGCAGTTCGGTACGAATGAATATGGTAGTGGTACCACTATCATGAGTTACGTCAATATTTGTAACGTTGATAACATTGTGCCGCCGGGGGATATCACCTACTTCGGTGTTTACTCTCAGACACAAATCACCAACTTCGTCAATAGCATTTCCTGCCAGCAGGTATATCCTAGCGGAAACAGCATTCCTTCGGTAACAGTACCTACCAGTGGTTTCCATATCCCTATCGAAACTCCTTATGAGTTAAAAGGTACTGCCACAGATGCAGATGGTGATCAAATGACCTTCTCTTGGGAACAGACCAACATTCGTGGAATCGACTTTACAGCGGGTGTTCCTATCCTAACGGCACCTACCGCTGCCGATGGTAACGTTCCTATTCAGCGTCTCTTCAACCCAGTTACGACACCCAACCGGACTATTCCAGCCTTGGAAAACATCCTATCCAACACCCCTACCATCTATGAACGCCTACCTACTTATACTCGAAATATCAAGTATACCCTCTACGTGCGTGACAACCATCCTGGTTCCGGTGGTACCACTCACGAAGAAGTAAGCTTTGAAGTAGATGAAACAGCAGGCCCATTCTTGGTGACGGCACCTAACACCTGTGTGACCTGGATGGCGGGATCGACACAGACAGTCACCTGGGATGTGGCCAACACTACCAATGCTAATGTCAACACCCAACAAGTAAATATTCTGCTTTCAGAAGATGGCGGCTATACCTGGCCACATACGCTGGCTGCTGCTACTAGCAACGATGGTTCGGAGAGCGTGACTATCCCCGCTGGCATTTGTTCCAACATGGCCCGGATCAGAGTAGAAGCAGAAGGCAATATCTTCTTTGACTTATCGAACGCTGATTTCAATATTGAAGACGGTGGCACACCAGTTGTATCGCCAATGGCTATCAAGTTGGATGGCGGCGACGACATGGTTGACTTCGGAACAACCGTAGGCAACTTCGGAACAGGAGACTTCACCGTTGAAGCATGGGTAAATACTACCTCCACTGGTAACAAATGTATCATCGGCAAGCGCCCAAGTTGTGGTTGTGGCAACTTCTGGAATATCCGCCTGAACAATGGAAATGCTCAAGTAGAGCTATCAGCTGATGGCAGCTGTAACAACTATGTTAACTTCAATGGTAGCGCTACCATCAATGACGGAGCCTGGCACCATATCGCCTTTGTGCGTACAGGCACCTTCCTACAGCTTTTTGTAGATGGTGTACTAGACTTCTCTACAACTACTGGTTCCATCCATGACTTCAACAACACAGGTAGCATGGCCATAGGCAACTGTACCTGTAATGCGAATTTGGAAGGCTATGTAGATGAAATTCGAATCTGGACCGTAGCCCGTACGTTGATGGAGCTGACAGATAACAACAGTTGTGAATTGGCTGGCACAGAAACTGACCTCCTGGCTTATTACCCGGTAACACAACAATCCTGCGGCACTTGCGCTGTGAGCGGTGTCGCAGATGCTACTGGCAACGGTTATGATGGCGTCCTGCAGTTCGGTGCTAGCAAGGAACTTTCTAGCCTGGATGTTGAAGAATGTCCTACCTGTACCAACGGCAATTTGACGATCACTGCTCAGCCTACCAACACCAGTGTAGCCGATGGCGCTATGGCAAGCTTCAGCACTACCGTAACGGGTAATAACATCTCCTATCAGTGGATGGTAAGCACCGACGGTGGCACTACCTTTAGTGCTATTGCTGGCGCTACCAGCAGTACTTATAGCTTCACTGCCGGTTCAGCCGATAACAATAACCAATACCAGTGTTTGGTAGTAAATGGATGTGATGTACAGACCACCTCCGCAGCTACCCTCACGGTCACTTGTGCAGGCTTTAGCCTTAGCGCCATTACTGGTGAAGCTACTCCTTGCCAAGACAATTACTATACCTACTACGTATCACCAGTGGCTGATGTCGTCACCTGGAACTGGACTGCTCCAGTAGGTTGGACCATCACGCCATACGATAATATGATTTTTGCCCAAGCCGGTAGCGGCAGTGGCAACCTAAGTCTCACTGCAACCGACGCCTGTGGCAATATGTCCACTCAGATGCTGGCAGTAACACCTGTTTTGGTGGAAATTACTGCCCATCCTCTAACCCAGACCGTCAATGAAGGAGACCCTGTCAGTCTCAGCACCACTGTAGCAGCTGGAGGTGGAACAACCGCCTACCAATGGCAACAGAGTACTGATGACGGGGCCACCTTCGTTGATATTGGCGGTGCGACCACGAACACTTTTGCCATTGCCGCAGCTACAGTAAGCCATGACGGTCGTCAATACCGTGTATTGGTAGAGAACAACTGCTTGCAGGACACCACTAACGTGGGAATCCTAACCGTCAACTGTGTAACCTCAGCACCTGAGGCATCAGCTAGTCTAACTGGATCAACAGTGGTATGTGGTGCTACTACCCTCACCTATGCTTGCGCACCAGTTGCGGGTGCAGATAGCTACAGCTGGACGCTCCCAGCAGGCTGGACCGGTACTTCTACCACTAACGTCATTATGGTAACCACCAATGGCTCTGACGGAGTAGTTCAGGTCAGTGCGGTGAATGGTTGTGGAACGGGTACCGCCCGAAGCCTTGAAGTAGTCGCCAGCAGTAACAACTGTGAGCGCGCCGTTCATTTTGATGGTGCCGACGACCACATGTTAGTTGGGCAAAATGGCCAATATCTCAGTGCAGACATGACGGTTTCTTTCTGGGTTAGACCAGAAAGCATCAACGGCCTACAACAGCTGATTTACAATGGTCATGAATTCCGCGTGTATCTCGACGACGATCACATCCGCTATATGCACTCTAAGGATGGTGGTTCTTATGATGACAACGTACGAATGACCTTTAGCACAGCTTCCCTACAAACAGGTACCTGGTACCACATAACCCTCACCAGAAACACGAACAACAGGGAAATTAGCTTCTACCTTAATGGTGCATTTGTAGAAACCCAGCAGTGGGAGACCTCCTTCCCCTCTACCCCAGACGACAACGACAACAACGACATGGTCTTTGGTGCTGGCCCTAGTGGTAACACCTTCCTTTTCAAAGGATCTCTTGATGAAATCAAGATTTGGACCAATATCCAAAGTGCTACAGAAATTCTCGAAGGCCTCTATTGCAAACCTACTGGCTCAGAGACGGGGCTGGTTGCTTATTATTCTTTTGAACAGGGACAGGCTAATGGTGACAACACCGGCTTGACTGGCATGAATAATGGCACCAGCAACTACCCCGCTGCTACCTTCCAAAACTTTGCCCTGACCGGCACAACCTCAAATGTAGTAGAGGGTACCAAGGATATTAGCATCGATGGTATCGGAGCGCTCTGTGCTGGTGCAGGATCAATCACATACTCGATTGATCTGCCAGGCACCCCAACTGTAACATGGACCTTACCAGCTGGTTGGACAGGCACCTCCACCACGGAGAGTATTACCGTTACACCAGGAGCCAACGGCGGTTTAATCACTGCTGAGGCCGCTCTAACCTGTGGTACCGTTACGCTCGAAAAAGCAGTGACAACCACACGCTCACTATCGACACCAACGAATACACGTGCGATTCACCTAGACGATACCGACGACTACCTGGAAGCACCAGCTGGTGCAGTTAATCTGGCAAGCAGTTCCTTTACGCTAGAATTCTGGGCTAAGCGAGCAGTTGCCGGTAATGACGATTTTGTTCTGGCACAAGGAAGCGCGAGTGGGAACAATCTACTACACGTCGGTTTCCGTTCTTCAAATGTGTTCACGTTTGCCTTCTTTGGCAATGACCTGAATACTACCAGCACCTATTCAGATACTGATTGGCACCACTGGGCTTGTGTTTATGACAAGTCTATTGCCTCGCCTGATAACAACCGTTTCATTTACCGCGATGGTGTATTGGTTGGCAGCGACCGTACAGATGATGACTTCGTTGGTAGTGGTGTTTTCCGCGTAGGTAACTATCGCGACGACCGTTACTTCGGCGGTGTATTAGATGAAGTACGTGTTTGGGATATTGCCCGCTCACAGACGGAAATCCAAGACAACTACTACTGTACGCTAGATTGCCCATCAGGAAATGTCCAACTCTATCTTCCAATGGATGATGGCATCGTTGAGGGTAACAATACGGGCCTAACGGAGATTACCGATTACAGCCTTTACACGCAGAATGCCATGATTCATAATATGGCGCTCAGTGGCACAACCTCTAACATCGTAGGCAAGGTGGACGTACCTCGCTATTTGGATGGAGATAGCGACGGCTACGGTGATCCTGCCACTATGACTACCGACTTTTGTCTGACAGGTAACTACATCACTACTCCTCATGACTGTGATGATAGTGACGCTATGGTGAATCCTTATGCAGAGGAAATTTGCGGAAACTCTATCGATGACAACTGTGATGGTAATACAGATATCGTGGTTAACCATGGCATCTTACTTGATGGTAGTGATGACCGAGTTAGCATACCGAATATCCCTCACTCTGAGTTTTTCTCTGTTGAGGCCTGGATCAAGATTGATAACACTGACAATGATTTCCGTAACCTCATCAAATGGCAGAACGGCGGAGATGCCTCGTTAACTGTTTACACCGATGGTCGTATTGGCTATTTTGAAGGCGCAGGTAATATTGCAGGACCGGACCTAAGAGATGGTCAATGGCACCATATCGCGCTTTTACACGATGGTTACGGTACTGACAATATTAAGGTGTATGTAGATGGTACTAGCACACTTACAGCGACCCGAAATGGCACCATCAATAACACCCAACTGACTATTGGCGGTAACGCTGATGGCGGAAGTAATTTTGATGGAAACATCGATGATGTACGCTTCTGGGATATTGTTCTGACAGAAGAGCAAATCCGAGAACGCATGGATCGCCGTCTGGATGGTAATGAAGCTAATCTCATTCGCTACTATACCTTCGATCACGGTAAGCCTGGGCAAGATAATTCCGGGCTAACAACCGCAATTGATAAAACGAGCAATGCTGCGCATGGTACTTTAGAAGGCTTTGCCCTGAGTGGTGCCACCTCCAACTGGATTATTAGTCGTAGCTATCCAACCTTCTATGCGGATGGCGATAGTGATGGCTTTGGCGGAAGTACTACCTGGACATGTGGCTCCATGACTAGCTTCGTACAAAACAGTAATGACTGTGATGACGGTAACGCAATGATCAACCCATACGCCACTGAAATATGTGGTAATTCTGTAGATGACGATTGCGATGGCAATACTGACATGGAGATCAACAAGGCTCTACATTTTGATGTAGCAGCTAACAACGACGTTACGATTCCAGTGGTAGACCATGGGGAGTTCTTTACCGTGGAGGCATGGGTAAAGACACCAGCCAGCAGCAACTTCCGCGACATTATTCGTTGGCATGGTTCTCCTAATGCACGTTTCATCATCTCCAATGATAACCGTTTAGGCTACCTCCAAAATAATGGCGGAAACTGGGGTGGAACAAATATTGGCGATGACCAATGGCACCACGTAGCATTAGTACACGATGGCTATTCTGGAAATAATATTCGTGTCTATGTTGATGGCAATAGCTCGGCAAGTTGGTCATTCCCGAACCCTATTACCGCGACGAGCGTCACGATTGGTGGAACTTCCAATATGGACGGCGCCATTGATGATGTGCGTTTCTGGGATGCAGCCCTAACAGAGGCACAAATCCGCTCCCGGATGAACATCCGCTTGGATGGCAATGAGGCTAATCTCGTACGCTACTATACCTTCGACCATGGCATGCCTGGCCAAGATAATGCTGGACTCAATACTGCCATTGACAAGACCACTAACGCCGCGCACGGCACCCTGGTGGGCTTCACTCTAAATGGAGCAACCTCCAACTGGATTGCCGGACGCAGCTACCCAACACTCTACGTGGATGGTGATAGTGACGGCTTCGGCGGAAGCACCACCTGGACTTGTGGTACCATGACTGGCT
>CAJXOS010000138.1 GCA_913057725.1 uncultured Lewinella sp. | reverse complement strand
TAGTGCAAAAAGCCAAGCCGATAACTGTTTCATGAATTATTTTCCCGTCTCTTAGAATTGGACACCCTGTCTTTTTATGGCTTCTATTTCACAGGATGAATTGCAAAATGCCCAAGAGCAAGAATGGCTACACGCCCTTCGTGGGGGAAGCCATGCCGCCTTGGAAGCCATCTTTGATTCTTACTACCGCTATTTGGTAGTAAGCGCTTACAAGTTTATCCAGGATGATGAGCGTGCTAAAGACTTGGTGCAAGACGTCTTCTTTAACCTCTGGACAAAAAGGGAAGCCTTAACGATTCAGGGTTCATTGAAATCTTATTTGCGGCGCGCAGTGGTTAATCGAGCGATCGATGAATTTCGAAAGAACAAGCGCCTGGTTTGGGAAGAGGATTTAAGTGCGTATCAGCAATCCGCATCTGAGCCAAGTGCAGATCAACTATTAGCCGCACAAGATTTACAACAGACCATCGACGGCGCGATTGAAAAGCTGCCAGAGAAATGTAGAGTGGTATTTGCCATGAGTCGCTTTAAAAATCTTTCCCACAAAGAAATTGCGAAGCAGCTTGATATTTCCACTAAAACCATTGAAAACCAAATCACAAAAGCATTAAGAATTATTCGCAAAGCTGTCGATCAACGATCAGACCTTTTGTTAGCCATTATTTTTTACACCTTAAGCATTGCGTAGGGGAACAGCCAGACTTATTCGTCTAGTAGAAAACGAATACCAGAATGGATAGAGATGTACAACTCAGTTTAATCTATAAGTCCTTGAAAGGAGACATCTCCGATCAAGAGCAACAGCAGTTGGACAACTGGCTTGAAGAAGATGCGGCCAATCAACAGCTAAGAGATCAAGTACAGCAAGAATGGGAGTTGAGTGAAGCCTACGAACCTAATCTGAGGATTGATACCAAGGCTGACTTTCAAAAACTAAAAGCAAGGATTGAGGAATACGACAAGGCTGAAAAGAAAGCCTCCGACGAAGGTCGAGTGGTTCCACTACGTCGTCGATGGTTGTCCATTGCAGCGGGCCTGCTCTTGGCATTTTCCTTAGCCTGGTGGTTATGGCCAAATACGCCAGACCCCGTGCAGTATTCTGAAATCACTACCGGAGAAGGGGAGAAAAGAGAATTGCTCTTGGCCGATGGTTCTACGGTCTGGCTTAATGAGAATAGCAAGCTGATTTTCCCAGATCGTTTTGTGGATGACCAACGGCTCATTAAGTTAGAAGGGGAGGCTTTCTTTTCAGTGCAGAAGAATACCGATAGTCCCTTTATCATTCAAACCGTTCACGAAGCAGAGATCCAGGTATTGGGAACTTCCTTCTTGGTACAGGCAACTTCTGGTTCAGAGCAAGTTTTAGTCGAGGTGGCCACGGGTACGGTACGCCTTCAAAATAACGCTAAGGAACAGCAACTTGTATTGACCGCGGGAGAACGAGGAATTTGGTCTACTGCTGATAATAGCGCGCAAAAAAGCGAGGCAGGCAATCAAAACATATATGCCTGGCAGAGCGGTGTTTTACGCTTTGAGCAGACACCTATGCCACAAGTTATCGCAGATGTTGAGCGCTATTTCCAAGTATCGATTACGGCAGAAAATCCAAACATTTTAGACTGTATTGTAAGCGCTCGTTTCCCAGACCCTGAGTTAGAAGAAGTTCTTACGGCTATTACCTTTACCCTGGATCTGGAATGGTCGCGCAACGACCAGGGCCAATACAGCATTACTGGTGATGGATGTCAATAAATTATAAGGTTGTGATTCGGCAAGGCCTCCTATGTATATTATTCATACTCTTTGCTCACTTTAGTCGTGCACAGCAATGGTTAGGCCAGCCTATCGATTTTGCAGCCACCAATCAACCTTTGGCTCAAGTTCTATTGCAACTCAGCGAAACAGCTGATGTTGGTATCTCCTTCCGAAGCGAAATCATCCCAGAAAACGCTTTGATAACCGTTCAGGCAGAAAACCAAAGTTTAAAACAAGTACTACAGCAATGCCTTACCAATACAGGGCTTACATTCAAGACAACTAAAAGGACAATCCAGGTAGTTCGCATCGAAGATCTCCGCTATACCATTAGCGGTTATGTAAAAGATAGTGCGACGGGTGAGAGCCTGCCACTAGCTAATGTCTGGTGCCAACAGAATAGCCTAGGGGTAAGCACGAATAATTATGGCTTTTTTAGCTTGGATTTTCCTCCAGGAGTTTACGATATCCAGTTCTCATATCTCGGGTATCAGCGAATATCTGTACCCATCGACCTGCGTAAAAATCAAACTATTGAGGTACAGCTCGAGCCTTCGCTTACCCTTACTGAAATCCTGGTAGTAGATCGAGATTCAACAGCGGCACCCTTGCCGTTAGCTGTTGGCAAGACGGCTATTCAACAAAGGCATCTGCATAATACGCCAGCACTGGGCGGCGAAGCAGATTTGATCCGTCTTATCCAACGGCAAGTGGGAGTTCAGACTGGAGCCGATGGCTTAGGCGGTATGTTTGTCAGAGGCGGGAGCCCCGACCAAAACCTGATCCTCCTGGACGATATTCCCATTTTTCAGCCATCGCATAGTTTGGGCTTGTTTTCTGTAATCAATCCTCAGGTTATTCGCAGTGCGCAATTCGAAAAGGGGGCTTTTTCTGCCAAATACGGTGGCCGGTTATCTTCTGTATTGGACATCAGGTCCAAGGAGGGGAATACGCACCATAGTAACTATGAATTTGAGACTGGAACTTTTGCAACTAAGATCCTAGCCGAATTGCCGATCAAAGAAAACCAGAGTGCATTATTACTCAGTGCCAGGCGAACACATCTAGACCCCTGGCTTAGGTCTACCTCCCGAACAACAAAGGAAATAAACTTAGAATCGGGAGAAACAAACTACTACTTCTATGATCTAAACCTAAAGTTTCATAGTACACTCTCTCCAAAGGATCGCATCTTTTTAAGTGCCTATCAAGGAAACGACTTTTACGAAAACGAAACAGAGTCGGAGTTCTTTTTCACCGATGAGAATAATGAGGAAGGCTTCCAATCCGATAGCCTATACCAGGCTTTAGAATGGAGCAATAGTGCTACGGCCCTACGGTGGAATCATGAATTCAATCCGCAGCTATTTGCCAATACCACACTTACTTATAGCCGATTCCAATACCGTAGCGAGAATAGTTGGTTTATTGAGGAAGAGCGTATGACAGGGGAGGAGAGCTACATCGATTTTTTCCAGTTCCAATCTATCATCAATGACTTCCGCATAAAGACCGATTTTGACTTCTACTATAGCCCCCAACATCATTTTCGCTTTGGTGCTGATTGGTTACAACGAGGTTTTAAACCTGGCGCTCTCGAGGGCTTTGTCCTGACGGATCAGGTAGACATTGACGCCCTGGCGCCGGAAATAGAAGAGTGGTTTTCGCGCTCCGATTTTCAAGCTAACGAACTCAACTTTTACGTAGAAGACCAGATACAATGGAGTGATAAATGGGAACTCGACCTTGGTGTTAGGGTAGTGGGCTACCAACACGAAGACTACCAGCATGTGTCAGCACAACCACGGATGAGACTGGCCTATTCTGCTAATAAAAACACTGTTTTCTTAGGCCTAGGGCAAACCCGACAATACCTACATCTACTGACTTTTTCGGGCGCAGGTCTACCCACCGACCTATGGGTACCGGCAACCAGTTTGCATGGGCCGCAATCCGCGACACTGGCAGAAATAGGTTGGACCATTCGGGAAAAGAATTCACTACCTGCAATTGGACTATCCGTTTACTATAAGCACATGAATGGTCTGTTGAGCTACCTGGACGAAGCCGAGCTTCCAACACTACAAGAAGGGACCGCTGACTATTGGGAGGATGTGGTAAGTAACGGTACAGGGTGGAGCTATGGTTTTGAGTTTCAAGCGCAGAAAAACTGGGGTTCTTCCTTCTCACAAATTAGCTACACTTACCAGCAGAGCAAGCGAGAATTTGGAGAAATCAATGGTGGGCAATCATTTGATTACACCTTCGAAAGACCACATAAAATCACCTTTGATACACGGCTTACACTGAGCCCGAGATGGTCTTTCCTACTGGGCTGGGAATACAGTTCGGGTCGGCCGATCACCTTATTGGCCTCCGATTCCCAATTCGATCCATTGAGCAATTTTGCGATTCCCTTTGTGGAGGAACGTTCCGCGACCAATGCGTACCGCCTACCCGACTATCACCGACTGGATTTTACTTTTAGATATCTTCTCGAAAAGAACAGAGCTACCCACGATTTCCAGCTAGGCTTATACAATGCCTATAATCGTTACAATGTCTATTACGCCTACGAATATGTAGACGAGTATTTCCCTGAGGATAGTGGCTTGCAAGAAGAGCAGAGCCTACCGCTGATCCCAACATTTAGCTATCGCCTACAATTTACTGGACGTTAGCTAGAGCACTCAATCATGATGTTAGCTGAGTAGCTTCTTATCCATCGCCTTCCTTCTTGCCAAAGAGAATTCGACTCCAGTGTTCTTTACGTTCTTCTCGCCTTTCATCACGACGCTCCTGGCGACCATAGATTCTACGAATACGCATCGCATACTCTCCTAAGGTCTCATTCCGCCGGCGAGGATATTGATTTAATAATTCTTGCAACCGTACTGGATCAACGGACTCAATCGTTCGATTCCACTCCACCATTTGATCTATCGGAGCATCTAGATAATCCATGATTGGCATGGTAGGTAAATAGGGAGGGCACTCTAAAAGAGCTTGCACCATTTCCGGTGCTTCCGGGTAGGTAGCTCGCCTGATAGATTTGAATCGACTGTCTTTGTATACGCGCAAGGTATATGAGCCAAAAACAGGCAATGCAGTACGCGAGGCCTGCCCACGAGACAGGGTCCGATAGTGGACACCAGGATGATCCGAGCCCACCCAAACACCAGTCACCATTTTGGGATTAAAGCCTACAAACCAACCATCTGTCTGATCCTGCGTAGTACCCGTTTTACCCATCAGAGTTCCGCGCAAACCAAAGGTTGTACGTAACCGACGAGCCGTGCCACTATCGACCACGCTCTCCATGATATCAAGCATCATATCAGCATGCCCGGGTTCAAGAACTTTATCGAAACGGTTCGGATTGGGTCGATCAAAAGAGACCAGGACTTCTCCATCCGCACTTTCAATACGATCAAGATAATGCAAACGACTTGGACGGTAGCCACGATTCGCGAAGGTGGAATACACCGTGACCATCTCCTGCAAACTAGCCTCCACTGCTCCTAAGGCAATGGACGGAACCTCCGGTATTCTATTAGAAATTCCCATATCCTCAGCCAGACGCTTCACATTTTTCAAACCAGCTCGTAGTGCCAACTCTACCGCAATAGTATTTACGGAATTACTCAATGCCCCTGCTAGAGAATAAGCGCCGCCATACTCACCATCACTATTACGAGGCTGCCAATTCTCATACTGCTCATATACCTTAAGTTCGTTAGGAGTATACTCACAAGGCATCATACCACTTTGTAGGGCCGCTGTGTATACAATCGGCTTGAAGGTCGAACCTACCGGGCGTCTACTCTTAACATGATCATATTGAACAAAGCGATGATCTCCACCGCCAACCCAGGCCCTTACCAGACCAGTACCAGGCTCTACAGATAGCAAGCCCACGTTCATCAGCGCCATATAGTGCTTCAATGAATCCAATGGACTCATGAGCGTATCTACGGCTCCTTCCCCCCAGACGAAAATGCTCATTTGTTGAGGCAGATCGAAGTTAGCCGCAATCTCTTCCGTACTTCTACCTCGGCGAGAAAGATCCTGGTACCGTTGAGTTTTTTCCAGTGCCCGTTGCAGGCTACGTTCAGTCCAGGGATCTCTTTTTTTCCAGTCATCATTGAAGCGCTGCTGCACAAAAGGCATTTGGTAAGCAACAGCCCCTTCCGCATGACGCTGCATACGACTATTGATGGTCGTATAAATCTTTAAACCGTCTGTATAGAGATTGTAAGCTGAGCCATCAGTTTTTTTCAAGTCGGCTACGATATCCGTCAATTCTTGTCGTAAATGCGCTCGGAAATAAGTAGCGAGGCCTTCATTGTGTCCTTCTTGCTGATAGTTTAGCTCCAATTCTAATGCTTTTAGACTATCACATTCAGTTTGCTCAAGATGCCCTGCTCTTTGCATTTGTGCCAAGACCACATTTCGTCGCTGAGTCGCTGCTTCTGGATGACGCCGAGGGTTGTATGCGGTTGTTCCTTTTAGCATACCAATCAAAGTGGCTGCCTGCTCCGGTTTAAGATCTTCAAGTGTACTATTGAAAAATCGAAAAGCTGCTACCTTAATCCCATAGGCATTATCACCGAAGGGCACCGTATTGAGATACATGCGAAGGAGCTCCTCTTTATCATAAAGCTGCTCCAACCGGCGGGCCGTGAGCATTTCTTTAATCTTATTGATCGGGAGCGTAAATAGCCAATGCCGCCCACGCGGAAAAAGGTTCTTTGCTAATTGTTGACTCAGTGTACTGCCTCCTCCCGAGGATTCATCTCTAAGCAAGATCGTCTTAACCAGTACTCGACCCCAAGCCCGAATATCGATACCGCTATGCTCAAAAAAACGAGAATCTTCAGTAGCGACTAAGGCATTGATCACTACTGGAGATATTTCATCCAATTTCGCATCCGTCCGATTTTCTATGTAATATTTCCCCAAGAGAACACCGTCCTCGCTGTAGATTTCCGACGCTTGATTATTCTCAACATTCTGCAGATCAGCGTAGGTAGGTAGTTGGCCAAAAGCGCCTTGCCAGACAAGAATTGTTAGCACGAGAACAGCTAACAAACCCAATAGCATAGGGCCGCCGATACCGTATAGCGCGAGACGCCAACGTGACTGCGCTTGCACCCAGTTTTTACACCTTAGCCACAACTGCTTACTCTTCTGCTGGATTTTCAGCCATAAATCCTGCCAAAACGCTTTGTCCATCATCGGGAGTGGGGTAGTTCAATTACTTACAACGCGAATTATACAAAGATAGTGTTTTTACATTTTTTGTTTTAAAAACAAAGTAAATTAACACTCTTTGTATATCACAGAACAACAAGAAGAGTTATTTAGCGGCCTACGTGAACTAGAAGTACCGAAATATCTGCAGGGCTCACCCCACTAATTCGGCTAGCCTGACCGATGGTTCGCGGCTTGATTTGAGTCAGCTTCATACGTGCCTCCATGCTTAAGGAAACCAGTGAATGGTAATCCAAATCATCGTGAAGACGAACACTCTCCAAACGATTCATTTTATCCACCATTTCCTGCTCGCGACGGATATAGCCTTCATACTTCATGTTGACTTCTGCTAGCCCTTGCGATTCCGCATCGTAAGGGGAAAGATGTTCGCCAACAGCAGGTACGGCTTCGATAATATCAACGAGGTTTACTCCTGGGCGGAGCAGCACCGTATTCAACTTAACGCTTTGCTTCAGTGGTGCAGAATTGATAGATTCCAAGAATGGGTTAATCAAATCAGGCTGAATGCTATAATCGCGCAGGAATTTCTGAATCTGCTTATCGGCTTCTTCCTTTTCAGCAACGCGCTCCAAACGGTCTTCCAGGCCTTGCATACCAGCCTTGGCTGCCAGCGAAGTCAACCGAATATCTGCATTATCCTGACGAAGCAGGACGCGGTACTCCGCCCGAGAAGTGAACATTCGGTAAGGCTCCTTCGTGCCCTTGTTGATCAAATCGTCAATCAACACCCCGATATAAGCTTCTGATCGCTTCAAGATGAAAGGTTCTTCATCTTCTACAGCTAAGTGTGCGTTCATCCCGGCAATCAAGCCTTGGCTACCTGCTTCTTCGTACCCGGTAGTACCATTAATTTGACCCGCAAAGAACAGGTTCTTCACCAAACGGGTTTCCAATGATGGCTTCAATTGAGTAGGAGGGAAGAAGTCATATTCAATAGCATAGCCGGGTCGGAACATCTTCATGTTCTCGAAACCTTCAACTTGGCGCAATGCCTTATACTGTACATCCTCTGGCAAAGAGGAACTGAATCCGTTGACGTAGATTTCGCAAGTACTCCATCCCTCTGGCTCAACAAAGAGCTGATGGCGATCACGATCTGCAAAACGATCAATCTTATCTTCGATAGAAGGACAATAGCGCGGCCCTAGTCCACGAATCCTTCCATTGAACATCGGTGAACGGTCAAAACCCGTCTTTAGCGTTTCGTGTACCTGATTACTTGTATACGTAATATGACAAGGCAGCTGGCGCTCCAGTTGAGGTGTATCTGTATAACTGAATCCACCAGGGTTCTCATCACCCAACTGTACACTCATTTTGCTATAATCCAGGCTACGGCCATCAATACGAGGAGGTGTACCGGTCTTCATTCGCCCGGCCTCAAAGCCAAGCTCCAGGAGTTGTTCGGTAATTCCTTTTGCGGCACGTTCCCCTGCTCGGCCACCACCAAACTGCTTCTCTCCAATATGGATAAGTCCGTTTAGGAAAGTGCCATTCGTAAGTACCACCGACTTCGCAGGAATCTCTAAACCAATACCCGTGCGGACTCCTACCACGCGCTCGCCCTTCACGACGATTCCGGTAATCATCTCCTGCCAGAAGTCAATATTTTCATGTGCCTCCAGCATCTCCCGCCATTTAGCCGCAAAAAGCATCCGATCGCTTTGGGCACGAGGGCTCCACATTGCTGGTCCCTTCGACTTATTCAGCATTCTGAACTGTACAGCAGTGTGATCTGTCACTATCCCTGAATAACCTCCGAGGGCATCAATCTCTCGAACAATCTGCCCCTTTGCCACACCTCCCATTGCTGGGTTACATGACATTTGTGCAATCGTCTGCATGTTCATGGTAGCAAGCATCACCTTCGACCCCATATTCGCGGCAGCCACCGCAGCTTCACAGCCCGCGTGCCCTGCACCTACTACTACCACATCATACTCTGGAAACATAGCTTCTGTACTATTTAACTCTACGTTTTTCGCATCTAAAAATGACCGGCAAAATTACGTATAATTCCTTGATCCGTAAACAGTAGCAACAAGCTAATAGTTGGTAAAATTCCCTCCAGAAGCAGCGATTATAGCGCTCGCTGGGTCTAATAGCTATAAGGAACAGTAGTGCAGCTGTTCTTTTTCCTGTTAAATCAACACGTTTTGGGATACAAAAGCTTCTTTGCCGCACAGGCAAGGCTGGTTATCTATTGTATTAATCCAACCAACCCACAATTTACCATGACTCCCATGTACCGATTGTTCTCACTGGTTTTCGCGCTTTCCTTTACGTGGCTTCTCCTACCTAGCTCTGCTCAGGCGCAAGAGCAGGCCTTTATCTATGGAGATGAATTTCTCTGTGCTGGCCAATGCGGCGAGTGGTTTCTTGAGTACCCTACTGATGACAACTTCATCTATACCTGGATATTCTCTGAAGGTAATGGCACGCCAGGCTCAGGTATTTCCGATACCATCATAACCCAAGGCTATACACCTATTACTTGGTGTAATGTTTTTTCTCCTGGCGTATACATCATCGATGTTTTTGTAGATAGTGCAGATGGCGTAGACATAGCACAAGGCAGCTATTCTTTCTTCGTGGAAGATTTTGTTGACTTCTTTGGTGAAGCCTTTGGCACCCACACCACAGAATGTGAACAAGATACTTTCTCGTTTACTGTACCCGGTGGAGCCAATGAATGCTACGAAGTGTGCGTTGGAACAGTCTCTACCATTTCGCTTGACCAAGTCATTATCACAGACCAAACTGGGCAAACAGGCCCAATAGACCTCTCTCAGGGGCAGTGGTCCATTAACAATGGTACCATACAGCCTACTAATACTGGAAATAATAATGGCACCTTCAACCTACCTCAGGTATATGCCGACCCAAATGACATTGTGTGCTTACCCGTCACAGTAAATGATTTCAATAATATTTCTGCAGCACAGTTCAGCATAAACTACAATGCCTCTATTTTAGATTTCCTGGAGTCCCGTAATATCAATGATGACATACCAGGACTAAGCATAGAATCAGTCAGCATTCCCTTCCCTGGTGGTGTAGCCTTTAATTGGTGGCATCCAGATGCGGCAGGAATTGACCTGCCCGACGGAACTGTTCTGTTTGAAATTTGCTATCAGGTTGTTGGAAGTACTTCTTCTTCTTTGAGCTTTACTGGAAGTCCAACCTCAATCGAGATATTAGATGGCGATGGGAACCCCGTAGAATTTGATGGAAACACGGGTGCTGTGATTATTGGCTCTCCTCCAGCAAACGTCATCACCATACTTTGGGACGAAGAAGGTGCTGGCTCGGCTAGCTTCAACTTTTGGTATGCGAGTATTAATGGCTGTGAAGTTTTCGGAAGTGTTGATTTTTGTTTCGATGTTATCCCACCACCACCTGCCGACTTCACAACACAGCCACCTACAGGACCAAATGGATTACTGGAAATATGTGAAGGGCAAACCGTTTTCTTTACAGCTGAGTCTACCGATGCCGAATCCTATTTATGGGACTTTGGTGATGGAGGCGGCTCTTCTCTACAGAACCCTCAACACACCTACACCTCCGCTGGCACTTATGATGTCCAGCTGATTACGAGCGCTGGTTGTAATTGTGCAGACACCTCACAGTTAACAGTTATTGTGGAAGGCAATGATGCCCCCTTCATCGACTGTGTAGCTACGATATGTGGCGGTACCTCTATGACCTATACTGCGAATACTGGCTGTAGCTCTTATGATTGGGACATCAGCGACAATGGTACTATTCTAAATGGTGGTGGTCCAAACGATGACTACATTACCGTTCAATGGGGAGATGGCCCCATTGGGGAAATCACCCTACAAACAGACGGCTGCCCCGATTTAAGTGATTGTACCGAGGCGGCGTATATCCAAATCCCCATCATATCGAGTACGACAACAATAGAAGGCCCTCAACAGGTTTGCCGTGGTGATCAATCGGTATATAGCGTCCCTCCTTTTGAGGGTACTGAATTTACCTGGACCGTTTCCTCTTTCGGTACAATTATCGATGGGCAAGGCACCCCGACCGTTACCATAGAATGGTTTGACGGATTCATACCTGCTGATGCACAGCTAGTCAGTGTCACCTATGACAATTGCTATCTCGAATGTGGTGGTAGTGCGCAATTAGATGTGTTTGTTCGCCCAGAATTTTTCCTTAGCGGGGAAATCGAATTATGTGAAAACAGTTCCTCTGATTACAATGTGGTCAATACTCAAACCAATATGGGCTTCCCAGCAAACTTCGAAGTTTTTGCTGATGACGGAACCTCAGTTTGGACGAGTCCAGGATCAGGTGATAACTTTACAATTGACTGGAACTTTGGTGCGGGTGAGTATACTTTGGTTGCTACTCCAGAAACCGCTGCTGACTTCTGTGTCCCAGCAGCAGAACTACCTATCCGAATTGTAGCCGGCCCACCAGCCGTAGCGGGAATTGATGGACAGACTAGTATTTGTCCAGGCATTGCCTATAACTACAGTGTTAGTAACCCCGTTGATGGCGAACGCTATCGTTGGGTTATCACCAACGGTGGAACCGTAACAGAACGGCAAGGAACATCGATTGCAGTAAGCTGGGGCGCTTCGGTGCCATACAGTTTGAGTGTAGTTCGTTCTTCACCTCCTTTGTTCTGTACTTCAGCTAGCGTTGATCTAACAATCACAGCGGTAAGTAGCTTTACAATTCTTGGTGATGATCAGGTTTGTGTAGACCAATTAGCGGCTTACAACAGCGATCAAACGGGTGATGTTATTTACGAATGGTCAATTTCACCAGCAAGTGCTGGAACAATCACGGGCTCTCCTAACGATGCTGACATTGAAGTACTGTGGCACAGTGCTGGTCCTGCTTCGGTAGTACTAGATATTTGTGGCCAACAGGAAACCTTTGGTGTTACGGTAAATGCGCCCCCTCAGCCAGTGGTGAATGCCCCGGCAGCTCTTTGTCCGGGCACCACCGCTATGGTTAATACTACCTCTGCCTATACCACCTACTCTTGGCAAGATGAAGAAGGCAATGTACTTTCTACCAGTGCTACTCCTGATTTATCGGGCGGTTATTATCGCTTAGAAGTTACCGATGCCATCGGGTGCCTTGGTCGAACCACCTTCCAAATTTATGAATACCCAGAGTCGCAGGTTAGTATTAGTACACCCGACTTTACTGTATTCTGTAATGTGCCTCCATCCAGTAGACTTTATGCCGTAAACACCGAAGATGGATATAGCTATCAATGGTTCCAAGATGACACTCCTTTGGCAGGAGAAACAAGTTCTAACTATACTGCTACTGCGACCGGAACTTATCGTGTGGATATCATTGATGAAAATGGCTGTGCTTTCTCTTCCAACACCATCACCTTGCGTGATGACTGTGGAGATGTAACGGGTACTGGTGGCGGCCCTGCTTGTAATAACCCAGGCCACACTTTTACAGCTATGGACAATGGTTATTGTGACAACCGTTCTTACACAGCTATTGCCAACGGCAGCATCCCGGGTAGTGTGCTTTGGTTCTTTGACGATCCAGACAGTGGTGCCAACAACTCCGCTTCTGGTGTAAACGTAAGTCATGAATTCACCAAGGCTGGTTTCTACAGAATTTTCATGTTAGCTTCTTACGACAATAATGGAACGGCCGTCACCTGTGTAGAAATGATTCCAGACACGGTCCTGGCAGTTGCAGCCTTCGATTACGATGGTGTTTGTCCAGGTGCTCCTGTCCAGTTTTATGACTTGACCACCTTCCTAGATTTAGCAAGTATCGTAAGTTGGAGTTGGGACTTTGGCGATCCTGCCAGTGGAGCAGACAACACTTCCACGGATAAAGACCCAACACACATTTTCTCCGCTGATGGAGATTATACGGTAACACTAACCGTTACCATGTCTTCTGGCTGTACTACGACCCGAAGCGAAACGGTAAGCATTTTCCCGTATCCGTCTACCAACTTTGCCGAACCAGATCTTAGCTGTGCTCAAACCAGTATTAGCTTTGTAGCCGATGTTGAGGCTACCGTTTCTGATGTGAGCTGGAACTTTGGTGAGCCAGCTAGCGGTGATGCTAATACATCTACTTTATTCAATTCCTTCCATAGTTACGATGCTCCGGGCACTTACAATGTAACACTGGAGGCAACAAGCATCTATGGCTGTGTCAATACCTTCTCAAGAATGGTAGACATGGTGGCGAATGATTTGAGTGGCGAAATTGATCCAGCAGGATTGTCTACGCTGTGTGAAGGAGATGATCTCCAACTCAACGCACCCAACAGCACAGCTATCTCTTGGGCATGGTCAACTGGTGAAGACACCCAAAGCATCAGCGTAAACGAAGCGGCGGCCTATATGGTTACTCTTACCAATGGTGACGGTTGTAGCTACAGCCCTAACCCCGCTGTTGTAGATATTATTCCAGCTCCTCAAAGTCCGATTCGGGCAGTTGAATACAATGACTTTAATCAGGCCATCAACTATACCTACGATAGTCTATTCGTTTGCTTCGGTGAAGATGTGTTCCTAGAAACGGCTACTACCGCAGGTTACACCTACCAGTGGTCGAATGGAGACACGGGATCGGAAACTGAATACAGTGAAGATCGAGGCAACCTCCTTGATGTAGGTGAGCATATAATCACATTGGATGTAACCGACACCAGTAATGGCTGTACTGCAGTAGAAGCTTATCTGGTTGTTGTTCGACCAACTCCGGATATTCCTATCCTTGACGGTGGAAACAATGCACTATGTGCAGGTATCAACCAAACGATTAATGTGGATAATCCGCAGGGAAATGTCATCTACTTCTGGAATAATGGAGATACTGGAAACTCCATCATGACCGACGAAGCTGGAGAATACTTTGTGACCGCTGTCAATATCTACGGCTGTAGAAGTGAAAGTGAAGTAACGGAAGTCCTAGAAGGGCCAGATATCAGTCTTGTTCCTAATGGTTGCCATACTCGCTGTGCACCAGACACGCTTTGTGTGCCAACAATCCCAGATATCGTTAGCTATCAGTGGTATCAGGATGGTGTTGCTATTCCAGCGCCAGAGGGCACCATACCTAATTTGATTATTGATCAAAACGGAAGTTATACCTTGGAAATGATGGACGTGAATGGTTGTGTACAAACCAGTAATCCATTGACGATCCAATTGCTCCCAGGTTTCGGCACCCTACTAGGCAATGTCTACTATGACATGAATGACAATGAAATGATCGATGCTGCGGATAGCCTGGCTGGCGATATTCCAGTTGACATTATTGGTACCGGTGGTCTTATGGATGTTGTGATAACTGACATTGATGGTAACTACGGTTTTGTAGATGTACCAGAGGACGATTACACGCTTAGCATCGATTCCTTAAATGTACCAGAAGGCTGGGCACCACTTGTGAGTAGTGTTGATACAACATTCATGGGCTGTGATCAAGAAGTAATTATCGATTGGCTACTCGTACCCGCATGCGATTATGATACCACCTTTGTAGCCAACGTCTGCCCTGGTGAAGATTTCATGTTCCAGGGAGTAGCATATGCTATTGGTTCCAACAACACGATTCAAACTACTTCTACTGGCTGTGATTCCGTATTCAACTTCACCGTATCAGCTTTACCAAGCTCTTCCGAAGTACTGGCTGCTACCGTTTGTCCAGGAGAAACATATAGTTACCTAGGTAACGAATATGCCGTAGGCACGGATGAAATGATTATGCTGGTCAATAGTTCTGGTTGCGATTCCATTATTCAGCTCCAGGTTACGGCTTCGCCGGAGATTGATATTGATTATGATGTAGAGGACAGTTGTCTAGACTTTGCTAATGGTACACTCGCGATCACCGTCAATAGCGGAGCGGGTCCACTCAATTATGCATTGGATGGAGGCACACCACAAGACAGTCCAACTTTTGGAGGACTAGAAGTTGGAACTTATGACCTGAGCGTCGAGGATGCCAATGGTTGTGCATACGAGGAGGCAGTAACTGTGGGAGCTCAACCTAGTTTGGTGGTTGACTTACAAGATGAAATACTCCCTTGTAATAGTAGTTCCATACAGCTAAAGCCGGTAGTTATCAGTGGCGACGATGGAGCATTGCAATACTTATGGGATGATGGAGTAACTACGCTAGAACGTCCGATTAGCACACCGGGAACCTACGAGCTTCAGGTAAGTAACGGTTGTGAGTTGGTAACGATTCCAGTGACAGTAGAGCCTGAGATCTCTGCTCAGCGGAATTTGATTTACGTACCAAATGCTTTCTCACCAAACAATGATGGTGTGAATGACGACTTCCGGATTTACCCAAACAACAATATCATGGTAGAGGAGCTAGACTTCCAGGTCTTTGATCGATGGGGGAACATGATGTTCGATGCTCAATCATGGGATGATGGTTGGACCGGGAACATTGCTGGACGAGTAGCCAACATTGGCACTTATATCTGGCGACTGGAAGCCAAAATAAATCTGTGCGGCCAACTACTCGATGTAGTTGAGCACGGCGAAATCATATTGGTTCGCTAAGTGTGGTGCCGTAACTCTAGTAGTGGTTACGCTTGGTACATAACTGAGGTAATTGCGCAGCTAGGGTGAGGCACCATACATTTTTGTTCGAACCAACAAAGATGTACTTATAATTTCCTTTTAGCGGATGGAATGCGATGCCTTTCATCCGCTTTTTTTACCTTTGGAAACTGCCTCAAAAAGGGCCAAAAAGCCAAGTAAATGGACAGGTTTGCAAAGGCTTTCATGAACCTTTTCAGCAAAGAAAATATTCTCATTAAGATAAACTAAGCAAGTATATGTCTTTTGAAATGACCGGTAAGCTCCACAAGAAGTATGATACTGAAAACAAGACTGATAGTTTTCAGGCTCGGGAGTTTGTGGTGTTGATGGAGAGTGGAAATTACCCACAGTACATTAAGTTTCAGCTCACACAAGATCGCTGCGCAGCACTAGATCCTTTTGAAGAAGGAAAGGAAATCAAGGTGCACTTTGATCTCCGTGGTCGCGAGTGGAACGGTAAGTACTTCACCAATCTAAACGCATGGCGACTAGAGGCTCCAGCTCAAGCTGCTACCTCCGCTGCACCTGCTAGTGAAGATAACTTCTTCCCTGCGGCAGATGATGAGCCAAGCGTGGCTGCTGATGACGACTTGCCTTTCTAATTAAGAAATACAAGATTTTATGGCTGGGCAACTTTTTGATAACCACGGGCGGCGCATTAACTACCTGCGTCTGGCAGTGACTGACCGATGTAATCTACGCTGCTTCTATTGCATGCCCGAAGAGGGAATCAAATATGTTGCCCGCCAAGAATTACTCACCTATGAGGAAATGGTACGTATGGTAAGCGTTCTCGTTCCCCTAGGTATTGAAAAGATCCGTCTGACAGGAGGAGAACCTTTTCTTCGACGCGACTTCATGGACTTCCTCCGAAGCATCCATCAAATCCCCGGGTTGAAACAAATCAACCTTACTACCAACGGCACCCTCACCGAACAGCATGTTCCAGAGCTTAAGGCAATGGGCATCAATTCTGTAAACCTCAGTATTGACAGCCTGGATCGGAAACGATTCCATGAGATTACTCGCCGTGATAGCCTACCTCAAGTTTGGTCCACCTTCGAAGCATTAATTAATACTGGAATTGAAACAAAGTTGAACGCAGTAGTGATGGACGGGCGCAATATTGATGATATACTACCCATGGTAGAGCTCACTAAGCGCTATCCGGTAAGTGTTCGATTCATTGAGGAAATGCCTTTCAACGGAGACGTGGCTCACTACGAAAAACTCCCTTGGGATCACCGTCGGATCATGGGGCATATTCGTGAAGCGTATCCAACTATTGAAAAGCTCCCCGACCCGCCAAGTAGTACTTCTTACAACTACCAGATCCCCGGACACCAAGGTACTGTGGGGGTAATTGCTGCTTATTCGAGAACATTCTGCGGTACTTGTAACCGGATTCGAATTACTCCTCAAGGCTTATTAAAAACCTGTCTTTACGATCAGGGTGTATTGAACCTACGGAACCTGCTTCGTGCCGGAGCTACTGATGAGCAATTACAAGATACTTTCACTTCTGCACTACAGCACCGTGCCCGCGATGGCTGGGAAGCAGAAGGCCGGCAAAGTAGAGATCCGAATGCCCGAGAAAGTATGGCTACGATTGGTGGCTAAACCGCTGCTGTAATTCCTTGTTAGACATTTATTGAGCACTCTTCCTAACTACATTATTTTATGTCATTTACGCACTTAGACGAATCTGGCAATCCCAGCATGGTTGATGTTGGCGAAAAGAACGTTACACGTCGTACTGCCAAAGCGCAAGCTATAGTCGTACTTAGCGATACCATTATGGATATGCTGGATGGTGATGAAATTCAGACCAAAAAAGGTCCTGTTTTCCAAACAGCAATTCTGGCTGGGATTATGGGTGCCAAAAGAACGAGCGAACTTATTCCACTCTGCCATCCTTTAGGCTTGGAAAAAGTCGGTGTGGATATTGCGATCAATGAGCAACGAGAAGTTGTCATCGTTTGTACTGCTCGCTTGAGTGGTAAGACCGGAGTAGAAATGGAAGCGCTAACCGGAGCAAGTGTTGCCGCACTTACCATCTACGACATGTGCAAAGCATTTAGCCACGATATTATCATCAAGGAAACTCGCCTCATCGAAAAAACAGGAGGAAAATCCGACTATCTCAAGCCTTAAACATGGAGAAGAAGCATCAGAAACATGCTAAGTTAGCCCGTCCAAATTATGGAGAATTCCATCGTTCAGAATGGGCAATAATTGGTGCTACGTGTGGACGCATCCAGGAGCTAAGTGCAAAGCTGATTACTGCGCTAGAAATGCACTATCAACTCGCTTACGTTGATGCCGATCACGCTGCAGGCGATGAAGCGGAGCAAATGCCCGTTGCCGGCAGTGGTATGGTGTATACTGACAAGATCAACTATCACCAATACAACTTCAAAGGAGAGCTGAATACTTTTCACCGCCGCCCTTTGTATGATAAAGTGGATGGTGTTTTGGTAAATGGCAACCACTTCCGAGCTAAGCGTCAGATCGTGGTGCTTGATCCAAAGAAAGCGGAAAGCCTAAGCAGGAAGCTGGATCGCCTTACGGATGTGGCATTGATCCTTACTACAGAGACGCAAAGTCAAACATATGACTTCCTAGCAGCGCATTTAGGAGATCATAAGCCCGTCATGATGCCACTAGGTGATATAAATGGAATTATTCAATGGCTGCGCGCGCAACTTACAGCGGATCGTGCACCTTTGTATGGGTTAGTTCTGGCTGGCGGTAAAAGCCAAAGGATGGGGCAGGATAAAGGTCTGATCGAATACCATGGCCTCCCGCAACGCGAGTTTTTGGCCGATCAGCTCCAAGGTGTGTGCGATGAAGTGTTCTACTCCATTCGTCCTGATCAAGATGCTGATCTAAATGGGCCAGTTATTAAGGATAGTTTTACTGGGCTAGGTCCGTTTGGAGCCATCGTCTCTGCCTTCCGCGAATATCCTAATGCTGCCTGGTTGGTAGTAGCTTGTGATTTACCATTATTAGATAAAGCAGGACTTCAACACCTTGCGCAAAAGCGTAATACTTCCAAACTAGCTACAGCTTACCATAATCCGGCAACGGGTTGGCCTGATCCTCTTGTGACGATCTGGGAACCACGTGCATACACCGTATTGCTACAGTTTCTCACTCAAGGCTATAGTTGTCCTCGAAAGGTTTTGATCAATTCAGATATTGAGGTCATCAATGCTGAGAATAGTCAGATCTTACTCAATGCTAATTCGCCAGAGGAACGAGCAGAGGTAGAGCAGATTTTGGGAGCTTAGTTGGTTAGTTGGTGTTGGTTAGTTGGTTAGTTGGTGTTGGATAGCTTAGAGTTATAGC
>CAJXOS010000137.1 GCA_913057725.1 uncultured Lewinella sp. | reverse complement strand
GGATACTCTCCAATCCGATCCCCCAGTAGATCGTTTCGTTGGGGAGCGTGATGATAACAAGGCCCATTAAGACGAAGAGCACTGCATTACAGAGTACATCAATCATCTCCCAGAATTTATCCACGTAGATTTCCGTCTCATCCGACATGGAGCGATCACGCAGGCGATCATGGCCCAAGAAGAGACCGGCGGCTACCATGGCTAGTGGACCAGAAAAATGGAGGTAACTCGCCACGCTGTATCCTACCATAACCACGGCCAGCGTGATCATTACTTCAACTTCGTAATTGTCGATGCGCCGCATCATTTCATAGGCTAGGTATCCCAAGCCGATACCCAAGATGATTCCACCGCCTACTTCCTCAGCGAAAAGGAAAGCAATCTCTCCAGCGGTTACTTGACCAATGCCTAGTTCGGCAATCTGCAGGAGGGTGAGGAAAACAACGACCCCTACCCCATCGTTGAACAAGGACTCTCCGACAATCTTAATTTCTAGCTTTTTCGGCGCCTTAGCTTGCTTCAGAATGCCCAATACAGCAATGGGATCAGTGGGAGAAATCAAGGCACCGAACAGCAAGCAACTGAGGTAATCCACCTGCATTCCAAAGGCCATAAGCAGGTAGTACATTCCGGTAGCCACCAGGAAGGTAGAAACCACCACACCTAAGGTGGCAAAACTGAGGATGGCCGCAAACTGCTTTCTTAAGGAATTAAAGTCCGTATGTAAAGCCCCGGCAAAAAGTAAGAAACTCAGCATCCCCTCCATGAGCAGCACCCGAAAATCAATAGAATTTACCAGGTCTTTTTCGAACTCCAGAAAACCTGGAAATACGCTGGAAACACCCAGACTTAGCAGACTAAAAAGTATCGCTACGACCATCAATCCGATGGTAAGTGGAAACTTAAGGAATCGGACGTTCAAATAGCCGAACAAGGCACACAGGCCGAATACCGTAGCTACCAGGGAAAATACAGACATGGAAATGATTGAGCTTGGTGGATAATTCACAGGCTAATGCCTGCCGAACGCTATACAACTAAGCCCGAAAGATAGTTCTTCTTTTGCTTTTAGCTTCATCGGAGAAGGTTGATACGCTTAGGCAGCAAAAAATTATCCTAGAGTTAAACTCTATTCGTTCGCCATTACTTTAATCCTGTACTACCTTCGCACTTTAATCTCTATGGTATAATTATGTTCAATAAATTCTATCTCCTAACAGCACTTCTTCTTAGTTTGCTGTTTTCTGCCTGTAACAAGTCGATGCAACAACTGCAAGAGGATCGACCTGCCAAGAATATCATCCTCTTGATTGGCGACGGTATGGGACTAGCCCAAGTTTCCACTGCTTACTATTTCGGCGAAGGCACGCCCAACTTCTCGCGCTTCAAGCACATTGGTTTGCACCAGAATGAGCCCGTGGGTAAAAAGATTACGGATTCCGCCTCTGGCGCTACTGCCTTTTCTACGGGCTATAAATCTTACAATGCGGCTATCGGTGTAGATGGCGATACCATCGCCCGGGAAACCATCCTGGAATGGGCTGCGCTGAATGGAAAAAGTACGGGAGTGATCGCTACCAGTTCCATTACCCACGCGACTCCTGCAAGTTTCTATGCGCACGTACAGAATCGGAATTGGCACGAAGACATTGCAGCTGACTACGCCAAGGCTCCGGCTGATTTTGCCGCGGGCGGCGGTTACAAATACTTTAGTCAACGACGGGATGACCAAGACTTACTTAAAGTCCTAGAAGAAAAACATGTCCTGGTAGATACCAATGAATTAGGGGCTAATCTGGAGTTTGGTCAGAAGTATGCCTTTTTCCTCGAACCGGACGCAATGCCAACCATGAAAGACGGTCGCGGAGACTTCTTACCGAATGCTACCGCCACCGCACTCGATTTTCTATCCAATGACGAAGATGGGTTCTTTCTCATGGTGGAAGGCTCCCAAATAGATTGGGGTGGCCACGCCAATGATGGAGAGTACGTTATCAATGAAGTACTCGATTTCGACAAAGTGATCGGTTTAGCGCTAGATTTCGCTCAGAAAGATGGTAACACCCTGGTGGTCGTCACCGCCGATCATGAAACCGGCGGCTTATCACTATCCGCAGCAAAGGTTTTCGGCCAGCCCGAGTATGGCGCTATTGAACCGACCTTCTCAACGGGTGGGCACTCTGCTTCTCTTATCCCTGTATTTGCCTACGGTCCTGGCTCAGAAGCTTTCTTAGGGATTTATCAGAATAATGATATCTACGGTAAAATGATGAAGGCCTTTGCTGAAAAGTCAGCCGCCTTTAGCAGCACAAGTAGGTAGCCGGTCACGAAATCAAATAGCCCCTGACATTTAGATTAATGCCAGGGGCCAAAGCCTACCGCTTTTTATCGATCATCTTGCGACGAGTTTACCTGACTGGGTAATCCAAGTGCATCTAACACGCTGTCCAGGTCTGCCCTAAGCTGAGCATTTTCCCGTTCCAAACTTGTCAATTGCGATACCTGCTCCTCCAATTTGTTCAATCGCAGCTGTTGCTGGCGAAAGATCTCCACCCACTCATTGGTCTTTACGCCTACTACCATATTAACAAAGGTTCGTCCTTTATATTCCGAAGATGAATATGCTCTGCCAACAATTCTTGGAAGTAGTTCAACGCTTAAACTCTCAGGTGCTACCGCTATGCCAAATCCATCATTTCTTGCCGAGGCCACAATGTAGTCACCCGTATTCACAACTCCTTCTACCTTCACCGGAACCTGTCCCATAAAAGCTACTTTCTCATACCGGTATAATAAGCTATCATGCGGCGCCTGATTTCCTAATACGATAGGCGCCAGGGAAATACACATTACCTGTTCCGCTCCCACTGTGTTCTTAGAAATTTTTCCGCCACGCACGCCGACAATATCTCCGAATGTGAAATTCTCCATCGGATCTTCTTTTTCAAGATATTCAGCATAGTCACCATTACCAGAGGCGTAAGTTACACCTCCGTGTCTACATCCGACATTTAGAGCAATTGAAGCCGGCAACAATGCCAGGGAAGGGCCATCAGGAGGAGGAACCCCACCCAGCATTTCCTGCAAGTAGCAAATAAATTCTGCGACACTTTGGGCATCAGTAATATCAATTTCCGGTGGAAACCAGTCCTTATCTCCATTAAACCCTTCTATCCGCCCGGCCACAATTGACCCTCGGAAAAGCTCATGAAGTTATGATCTGCGCCGTAGATATCCTCGTTCGTGTCGACCTGTACTCCAATTCCGTGCTTCCCACCAGACACCATCAGGGGGTAAGCCTTGATATCATCATAGGCTGTACTGGAAGGAATTCCATTGACCCAGGTCTGTCCATCCATGCTCACCGAAAGGAAATTGGCTGTTTCCTTAACCCCAACGTATAATGCTTGTGTCTGCCCCTCGCGTTCCGGGGCGATTATCCGAACGAAACCATCACCGGGTTCTCGTTCAGAACCTGGCGGCACAAATCGGGCACTACCAGTAGCGTAGATAGAGCCATCAAGCAGAAGATTACTTGCCTGATCAATGCGGAGCCCTGCTTCACCAACCTTGCCAATCTGTAATCGGTTACCATCAAAAGCAATTTGGGCACGTGGGTGGTTAGCAGCTTGGCTTCCATTTTTTTGTTCGAACAGGATACTTCCCGTTCCTAAAGCGGATAATCTCATCGTCGGCGGGTCATTGCCCACTTCTTGATTGATATCGACGGAATATCTCGGCTGTGATGTACCAATGCCGACCCTTTCATCCTCTGGCAAATACACGGACTTGCTGCCTATTTGCCAATCGCCTTCTCTGCGGAAGTCCAGCGAGCTTGGCGATTGCCAGGATGCTCTTCCAGTCTCATCAGACACTAGCAAAAATCCGGCTTCAGCTCCGTTCTTCATACTCAGGCTATTTACCCCCAAATCATCAGCTGCAATACTTCCATTCACATCCAATGTCGCATTTGGCTGACCAGTACCAATCCCAACTTGACCGTCCTTATTGACTACAAAATCAAAGCGCCCTTCCTTTCCTGGTCGATTAATCCTCAAGTAAAGGTCAAAATACAAGTCCATATCAGAATGATCTTGCTCCTTGACTTGAAAAAAAGCTCGCCCACCTGGGTAGGCGTTGTCATTTGAAAAGTGGAAAGAAGGCACGTAGGTTTCATCATTAAAATTGAATTTGATGGTATACTGCTTTCCGGCCTCCACTTGGATCGGACTGTTGGTAGGAAAAGCTACTGCTAGCTCACCTGTTCCAGGTCCCGTATTGAACTGCTTCACCATGCCTCCTTTGAGCAACCTGCCTTCAACACCCTCGCCCTCATAAAAATCTACAGTTGTACCAATACCTGTACACTTATTAATATCCGGAGCATAACCACCGCAAGCACTCCCTTTAAAAACGATCTTGATGAGTGTTCCACTCTCGGCGACCGTAAAGGACTGCCAGCCAATTGTGTTGTTCCTAAATGGTGAGAATACTCCTCCTGTCTCGTGATTCAACTGATCGACAACTATTGGGGTTTCATCCGGCACCTCTGGTGATCCAATCACCAGTGGCATCGTTGGAATAATCCCAATGCCAAGGTGATCTGAAATGCGCTGTGAACCTGCTACATCCAGTTGTGCTTGGGGTTCATCGTTACCTACACCTACTGCACCACCTAGGTAGTGAATTTTGGCTCCGTTGGCGGTCCACAAACCGGTTGTTCCTTCGGGTGCCACTGCCGTAAGAGACTTCCAGGCAGAACCATCATGCCCCTGAAAATCAGCGCCATTCCAGCGGATAGCCCCTGCCGAGCCACGGGAAGTATTTCCGAGTGCTACACCACCGTTGACTTCCAGTTTTTGTGATGGTGTCGGAGTACCGATCCCGATGTTTCCAGAAACCGAGGAGGTAAGATTATCTCCCGATCGATCCCAATAACTGCTCAGCATGCTACCCAAATTCACGCTATTTCCTTGGCTTAAAGACAACTCTTTGTTTTCCGTGTTCAAACTGAGCTGTTGTAGCTCATTTACTGGATTGGCATCCGCATCAGCTATGGAAAAGGTTCCGCCATTGCCTGATAAAGAAACAGTGTTACCGTTTTTAGTTACAACCTGCAGCTCATTCCTTGGATCGGCATCCGCATCAGTAGTCTGGTCTTCAAATGAGCCTCCTTCTTTCGATAAATATACCCGATTGCCGTCACGAGAAATAACTTGTAATTCGTTGGTGGGATTAGCATCGGCATCAGCAGTCCGATCTTCAATAGAGCCACCACCCTTGGACAATTGAATATAAGCTCCTACCCTCCGAAGGGATTGCAGTTCATTAGTCGTATCCGCATCAACCACCATTTCGCCAGGCACCCAACGAGCATTGCCTTGGTCATCAGAAACCATGAGATAATTCTGACGAGCGCCAGTCGACATATTCAAGGAGCGGGTAGCAAGTTGTGCATTGATCAAAACGCTATCCGTAAAGACGGTTTTTCCGGAAGCTTTAATCCGTAGCCGCTCCGTACTGTTGGTCTTGAAAATCACATCCACCTCATTTTTTGTACCCAAATAATGACACTCATTCTTCAGGTTAGAATTCCCAGATATACCCCAGAAAGCCATTCCTGACTGGCAGTTGACACGGTCAAACGGTGTGTCGTCTCTAATAGGGCGCAAATGAGGTGGTAAAGAAAAAATCTGGCTTGAATTGACCAACGAAAAGTTGTCGCCTAAATCTTCATCCAACCGAATCTCCATCCAGAGAATCTCCTGATCCCAAGAAATACTTGCGAAGTTGCCTTGGGTATCTTTACCATCACCTATTACAATTGAAAACACCCCGGTAGCAGAGCTTTCCACGACGTGAGTTTCTGCATAAAGTAATTCTCCCTTGAGGTCGTTCTCATAGAGCTGAAGCCGCAGACTAAATTGTTGATTGATCAATATTTCACCCGCACTTCCACGGGCGACCGCTAGATAATTCAAATCTTGCGCGGTGTCTTGTGCACTCAGTGCAGTGCTTAGAAATAGCATTAGGACAATGCAAATATTAGCCTTAGGCATGTGCTTGGTTTTAGGTAAAAAAAATATAGCCTTATCACAAAGCTGTCTCCTCATTCGCTTTGAGAAAAAGTGAATTGCAGTGAGCTTGCTTATGCACCTTCCCTTAAGTAGGAAGAGAATCAACTTATTGGTATTGGTTTCAGGGGCAGAGCGAGAAGTGCTTAAAGCACCTGAGCCCCAGAAAGAAGGTGATGTATAAACATAATAGTAGAAATTAGGTGCGAATGTTCAGACACAATAGGTCGCTTTCAACTCTCCGAATTAAACAATAGCGAAACCTACTGTATATGAACAAGTTACAACTTTTTCTGATAGCCGCTCAAATTTTCTACAAAAGGCAGAATTGTAATGCTTCTGAATAAGACTTTAAGTAAAACCCTCGTCGGACTTCGGCCCAAATCAGACATTGCAGACAAAAATCTATAGAAGACAAAAACCGGGTACACTACGAAAGCGTACCCGGTTTTCTTGATGAAGTAAGTATGTTCTTACTCCTTAGTTCAATACCTTAAGGCTTTACTTCACGACCTTTTGCGAAGTCACCAGCCTTGATCACAACCATGTTTTCAGGGTTGAGGTATTTCTTCATGGCAGCATTGATTTCTTCAACGGTCAGTGCCATTACTTTTGTTTCCATCTCCTCACTCCACTGCATGTCGCGATCGAGGTACAAGTTGTTGTTTAGCATAGCAGCCAAAGTACCGTCCTGTGCACGGCTTACTTCTTGGCCTTGCTTCCAACCGCTCTTAGCAGCTACCAACTCCTCGTCGGTGAAACCGTCAGCTAGTACTTTCTCGATTTCTTCGAAGAAAGCCTTCTCAACAGCCTCTACATTCTCAGGAGCGAAGAAAGCATAGCCACCTAAGGTTGCTGATTGGTCTTGATCGTCAGCATTGAAGAATGATCCTACACCGTAGCTCAAACCATCCTGCTGACGAATACGATCCGCCAAGCGAGACTTCAACGCACCACCACCAAGCATATAGTTACCCAACATCACTGCAGGATAGTCGTCATCAGAGGTACTTAGCTCCATGTTTTGAGCAGCCAAGAACCAAGCATTTGCTTTATCTGGTGTCTCAAACTCTACATTCTGCTGTTCTGGCTGATAGAAGTCAGACTCCAAACGCTCATAGCGGCTTGGGCTTTCCCAAGAAGCGAAGTTGCGATCCAGTGCCGCTTCTACTTCTGCTTCGTCAAAGTCACCAACAACTGCCATGGTAGCGTCCGTAGCACCGTAGAAGTCCGTGTAGAAAGACTTCACCTCATCCAAAGTAACCGCATTCAATGCTTCTACTTCTTCATCGAAGTTCATGGTATAACGTGGATCCGACTCATCGTAGTTAGACATACGGCGACGCAACTCAGTAAGCGCAATAGCTTGTGGCTCAGAACGATTTTCCGCAATCGAAGCCAACTCTTCATCTTTTAACTTCTGGAACTCTTCTTCAGGAAAAGTAGGCTTCATCATCAGTTCACCTACCAAATCAATCACCGCAGCAAGCTGATCGCGCTCCGTTTCAATGATCGCAAATGCACCTTCGGCATCACCGCCGATACGTACAGAAGCCTTAAGCTCATCCAAACGATCTTCGATCTGCTGACGGTCCATGTTCTCGGTACCTTTGTTCAACATCATACCAGCGAAGTTCGCTGCCATCTGACGATCCTTCAAGCTAGAAGGAGAACCGAAACGCAAAGAGATACGAGCACGAACGGCGTCCGCACGTGTTTCCTTAGCTAGGAAAGCATACTCTACCGTCTTATCCAATTCCGCAGTCTTGGTACGGCTATCGATATTGTCGTAAGAAGCTTCAAATGCTTCACCTTCAGAAGCCATTTCACGACCTTCATAACCGTCGGTCATAGCGCTGATATCTGGAACATCAGGAATCTCAGCACGCTGAGGCTCATCAGTTGGGATGAAGCGACCAACAGTACGGTTACTTGGCAAGAGATACTTACCTGCTACCGCCGCTACTTGGTCAACGTCAACTTGCTCTAGGCGGTCACGATAGATGAATCCTAGGCGCCAGTCACCCTGAGCGATAAACTCGCTAATCAAAGTACCTACCCGTGCACTCTCGCGCATTTGCAGGTTGAAATCCTTAAGAAGGCTCTTCTTCGCACGCTCTACTTCTTCAGCAGTTGGTGGGTTGTCCTTAACCGCATCCAAAGTGCTTAGCATTGCCATCTTAGCTTCTTCAAGATCTTTCTCTTTCAATACATCCGCGTGGAAGTATGCGAAACCAGGCTCTGCCAATTGAGCAGCCCAGCCCCACTGAGAGGAGGCTTTACCATCCTCTACCAATGCCTTGTACAGACGACCACTAGGCTCGCTAGTAAGTAGTTCTGTCAATACATCAACGGCAGGATAATCCTGGTGGCTACCAGGAGGAATGTGGTAAGCCGCACTTACCGCCTGTACGTCACCTACGCGCTTAAGGTCAGCATAACGCTCACCGTCCTGAATAGGCTCACGGGTGTAAGTAGGAATCAACTCGCGCTCTGGCTTTTCAATCTGGCCAAATGTTTCCATGATCATATCCATGGTTTTGGCAGGATCAAACTTACCAGCAACAATCAGATAAGCATTATCCGGCTGATAATACTTGCGGTAGAAACCTTGAAGGCGCTCAATCGGCACATTCTCGATATCCGCACGTGCACCGATGGTAGACTTACCATAGTTGTGCCACAAGTAAGAAGTGGATAGTACGCGCTCAAGAAGTACAGAAGTAGGGCTGTTTTCGCCCATCTCAAACTCGTTACGTACTACAGTCATTTCGCTTTCCAGATCATCACCAGAAATGAAAGAGTTTACCATACGGTCAGCCTCCATTTCTAGGGCCCACTGTAGGTTTTCATCGGTTGCACTCATCGTCTCGAAGTAGTTCGTACGATCGTACCAGGTGGTACCGTTGAAGCGCGCACCGTGCTCGTTCAATTCTTTAGGAATGTCTGGGTGATCAGGTGTACCTTTAAATACCAGGTGTTCCAACAAGTGAGCCATGCCTGTTTCACCATAAGCTTCATGGCGAGATCCTACCAGATAAGTCACATTCACTGTTACAGTGGGTTTCGACTGATCCGGGAAGAGTAGGATACGCAGTTCATTGTTGTCGATCACATATTCAGTGATCCCTTCAACAGAAGCCAATTCTGTAACGCCTTCCGGAAGAGCGTCACCTTGTGCTTGAACTGAAGACAATCCTACAATCAATAGGGCCAGAGTGAGCAGTAGGCCCAGTCGGGAAAATGTTTTCATCATTTCGATAACTTGGTTTATTACGCAAAAATTCAGCCTGTCTTTTGTTAAGGCAAGCCAAGATTTTTATTCGGCCAAAAGATACAGCAAAAACAGCGCCTGCGCACAGAACGTTCGACTAATTAGTGTCAGACTGCTGCAATATCAAAGGATATTGATGTCAAACAGCCTAATTCCAAGAGGTAGCTGCGGCTTTCATTCGCTGTGCGAGCTCTTGCCCTAGGAATCGGTCAATCCAATCATGGGCCACATAGAGGACCGGAGTAAGGACTACCGCCATAAGAAACTTATAGGTATATTGTACAGTAGCTACTGCCAGCAACTGCCCCCAACTCCAGGGTTCAAACTGCCCTGTCAGAGTTGGTCCCCATTTGAAGGCAATGAGCAATACTACGAAAGTATCTACCAGTTGCGAAACGACTGTAGAGCCCGTAGCACGCAACCAAATCTTATCCTCACCAGTGACAGCTTTAATCCGATGAAAGCTGATCACATCAGTGAGTTGAGCCAAAAGAAAGGCAGAAAGAGAGGCGATGATAATCAGGAGCCCCTGACCAAAAACTGCTCCGAATGCCTTTTGCATATCAGGTACACCGGCACTTTGGTACTGGGTTTGCCACCAATCAGCAGGTGCCAACCAAATAGCGGCAAAGATCATAATGAAAGCATAAGTAATCAATCCTGCAGTAAGGAAGGTGAGCAGGCGGATCCCTCGTTTACCATAGTATTCATTGATGATATCTGTCATGATAAACACGATGGGCCAGAGTAAAACGCCAGCCGAAAACTGGAGGGCACCTTCTTGTCCAAAAAGGTTAAAGTTGAATGGTTCCCAGCCAAAAGTATCCTCGAGAGCAAAGATCTTGACACCGATAAACTCTGCCACTAAAGTATTCGCCACGAAGAAGCCACCAAGAATGATAAAGAGTAAGGTTGGCCGATGCTTAGCCACATCTGCGTGTGCAATTTCTTGTTGCGGCATTTCAATTTCGTTGGTATCCTGTTCCATAGCTGAGCTTTTCTTTGAAGACAATATTAACAAAAATGGTATTTTGAGCGCATAGTTCAAGCCAGTCTCAATAATGTACCGAATGGCAAAACCTGCTGCATCTCTTCTGATCCTCTTCTTTCTGAGCCTCTGCTACCTGGATGCTCAAACCATTATTAGTGAAAAACTAGATTTCAATAATGTTGCTCCAGACGCCCACGGGCTTTATACCCATGATGGCGATTACTTCGTTGGGAGAACACTCTTCATCAAGGACGACACCATTGGGTTTCAGATTCGCAACTTAAACGAAACAACACTCTTTCTCTTTAAAGACGTTCGTTTCTTAGGATCAAGTAATGAGCCACTACGAGCGCTAACCGGGTCCAAATTTGCTGTTGACGGAGATAAAGCACTGCAGGCTCGTCCGGCGGATGAGTTACCGATGCCGCTTAATCAATTGTTATACTCTAGTACCGCTATCCCCTTTGAAGGCCGAGGCGTTTATCGAAACACAATGCTCTTTGCTAATGAAGTGGACATACAGCTAGGAAAACACCTGGTCGTTGGGGCTGGGGCCTTGATTCCAGCCGTTCTGATGGCAAAAGTAAAGGGGCAGATTTCTGCCTCGGAGATGCTTCACTTAGGTCTAGCTGTACAGCAATACGTGATCTTGGTAGACGAGTTCTCGATTACCCATCCGTACGCCATTGTCACCCTGGGTAAAAGCAATCAATATCTAAATTTCACCGCGGGTTACTGGATCGAGCGAGAGAACTTTGGTATTCCTTCCACTGAGACTTATCCGATGGTCACACTGGCTGGCTCTTTCTCCTTCGCAAAAAATTGGCGCTTTTTCGTCGAAGCAGCTGCCGTCTTCCAAACCATTGACAATTTGGTACTACCTACCTTCAATTTTTCTAATCATCGCCGCAAGAGCACCTTTGAGTTCGGGCTTATGGCCATTCCAGACACCGTCATTCCGTTGCTGCCGCTGCTGACTTATCGGAGGGTGTTTTAGAAAGGTTAGATGGTTGGTTGGTTAGTTGAGTTAGTGAATTTAGTTGGGTGAATTGTCTAATATGTCCTTACATGTCTTATATGGTTCAAAACTTAGGTGCACTTAGGTGTCTTAGGTGGTTGAGTTAGTTGAGTTAGTGAGTTTAGTTGGGTGAGTTGTCTTACATGCCTTATATGGTTCAAACCTCGGGTGCACTTAGGTGTCTTAGGTGGTTCCAAAAAATCACCCTTTCACCTTAAAGTCGAAAAGATCAGGACGTTGATAATGGCCGCTTACACTAAAGTCATAACGACTCTGTACAATAGCATCCAAATCAAGATCAGCAGTAAGGACGCCTTCCTTATCCCATAGGGGGCCAGCGATTACTTCTCCCAACGGTGAGATGATCGCACTACCGCCACGACAGCAATCTTCCGGAACTTGAGCCATATCCCTGTAGCGACCTTCAGGGTAGTCAGATTTACGGAAATACTGATTAGCACTCAAAACAAAGCAACGGCTTTCCTGCGCAATGTGCTGCATAATCGGCAACCAGGTGGGGCGAGCATCGGCAGTAGGTGCTAAGTAAATGTCCAATCCTTGTTCATACAATGCCACCCGCGCTAGTGGCATGAGGTTCTCCCAGCAAATCAGCCCCCCTATCCTACCCCATTTGGTGGACAAGATGATCAACTCAGATGCACCACCTTCGCCCCAAATCAAACGCTCCGATCCAGTGGGCTTCAATTTACGATGAACACCTACAAGGCCTTCTTGCGGCGCAAAATAGAGCATGCTGCAGTACAAAGTGGTAGTACGAATATCTTTCTCCGTTACACCTACTACCAGAAACATATCATGCACTGTACTCAATTCGGCAAGTGCATCACAAGTGCTATCTCCAATGGCTACACTACAATCCCAATATGCCTGCCATAATTTCCGCCCTTCATCTGTTCTTGACCCAACGATAGTGTCAAAAGAAAAGCCTCTAGGGTATCCTGGGAAGTAGCTCTCGGGAAAAAGTAGCAGTTCTACTCCAGCAGCAGCTTGTTCGGCTACTAATAGACGCGTTTTTTCCATTGTAGCTTCTAAATCAAAAAAAACGGGTGTACTTTGCGCTACTCCCACTTTAACCGTAGCCATTTGTTATGTTATTGAATATTCATCCGGAAAATCCCAGTGAGCGTAAATTACGACAGGTTGTAGATCAATTAGAACGCGATGGCGTAATTATTTATCCGACCGATACCGTTTACGCACTGGGCTGTGACATCAAAAGCAAGAAAGGTCTCGAGCGAATTGCCCGTATTCGTGGCATCAATCCACAGAAGGCCCGCTTCTCCTTCATCTGTTCTGGGATCAGCCAGGTTGCAGAGTATACCGCACAGATCGACAACGAGGTTTTCCGCCTCATGAAGCAACATTTACCGGGTCCTTACACCTTTATCCTAAAGGCAGGAAATCAGGTGCCAAAGTTATTACATGGTCGCAGGGCAAGTATTGGAGTCCGCGTTCCAAGCAACAATATCCCATTGCAAATTGTCGAGATGCTTGGCCGACCAATCATCACCGCTTCTCTGAAAAACGATGAAGACGATTTTCTAGAATACCTCACCGATCCACGCGACGTATTTGACAGTCTCGGTAAACAAGTCGATATCGTCATCGATGGAGGTCTTGGTGGCAGCGAAGGCTCTACAGTGATTGATTGTACAATAGATCCGCCAGAGTTGATTCGCCAGGGAGCAGGTGAAATTGATTTGATGTAATTCCTAAAATGAGTGACGTGCAGCAATCAGATAAATTTGCTAACAAACGTGTTTTGATTACCGGAAGCTCTCGTGGTATTGGTAGAGCAACAGCTCAACTGTTTGCCGCTGCAGGAGCAAAAGTGATCATTCATTATCATCAAAATCGGCAAGCGGCTGAGGAAGCCCTCGCTAGCCTGGACGGCGATGACCATGCCATCCTACAAGCTGACCTAGCCGAACCGCCACAAGTTCGTGCCTTGGTGCGAGGAGCGGCAGGCACATTCGGAGGCCTGGATATATTGGTAAATAACGCCGGAGTCTTTCTACCTCATCCGTTCGAGTCAACACCTTATGAAGAGTGGTTGACGACTTGGATGAGGACGATCAACACCAACTTAAATGGCGCGGCAGTTGCTGCTTTCACTGCAGCAGAATACATGAAGCAACAAGGTTCTGGAAAGATCATCAATGTAGGAAGCCGCGGTGCGTTCCGTGGCGAAGCTGGTCAACCGGGATACGGGGCGAGTAAAGCTGCCCTACACGCGATGGGCCAAAGCCTAGCCCAAGCCCTTGGCCCACATGGCATCACGGTACACAATGTGGCACCTGGCTTCGTAGAAACAGCGATGGCTCGCCCACATCTGCAGGGAGAAGCTGGTGAAGCTGTCAAACGCCAAAGTCCGCTGAATCGAGTAGCGAGTGTGCAGGATGTAGCACAAGCTATCTTCTTTTTGGCCAGCCCCGAAGCAGAATTCACCACCGGATGTATCCTCGACATAAATGGAGCATCTTATCTCCGAACCTAATCTTGAAAGCGATTTCTTTTTATGAGACCATTAGCTGAACGGATGCGCCCCCAAAAGCTGACTGATTACGTTGGTCAGTCTCACCTTGTGGGTGAGGGTGCCGTTTTGCGCAGAGCTATCGAATCAGGGCGCTTGCCCTCCTTTATACTATGGGGACCACCAGGAGTAGGTAAAACCACCCTGGCCAAGATCATTGCTAACGAATTGGAAATCCCATTCCATATTCTCAGTGCGATCAATTCAGGCGTCAAGGATATTCGAGAAACAATCGAAAAGGCCCGTCGCCAGCAGTTTTTTGACACGGCTAGCCCCATCCTGTTTATCGATGAGATCCACCGTTTCAGCAAATCACAACAAGACAGCCTTCTGGGAGCAGTGGAGCAAGGAATTGTAACCTTAATTGGCGCCACCACTGAAAATCCGAGTTTTGAAGTCAATGCTGCCCTATTGTCAAGAGCCCAAGTATACGTCTTAAAGGAGTTGACTGCGGAGGATCTTAAGGAAATGGTTGACCGAGCGCTCACGCAAGATGAAACGCTTAGTAAGCAGGCTATCAAAATTGAAGAATACGAGGCCATCCTACAATTAAGCGGCGGCGACGGTCGCAAGCTCTACAACATCCTGGAATTGGTAACCAGCGAGTCGCCCGAAGACGGTGAAGAACTGGTCATTAACAATGAATTTGTCCGGCAACGGGTACAGGAAAACCTTACCCGTTTTGATAAGGGCGGAGAGCAGCATTACGATATCGCCAGTGCGCTCATTAAGAGTATTCGCGGTAGCGACCCCAATGCCGCTGTGTACTGGCTCGCCCGGCTGATAGATGGCGGTGAAGACGTGAAATTTATTGCTAGGCGGCTTATCATTTCAGCATCTGAGGACATTGGCTTAGCGAATCCCAATGCGCTACTAATGGCTACTACTGCGGCTCAAGCGGTACAGACCGTGGGATTCCCAGAATCTAGAATTATTTTGTCCCAGGCAACTGTTTATTTGGCCACTTCACCAAAGAGTAATGCGAGCTACCAGGCGATAAACCTCGCACAACGAAAGGTCAAAGAAACGGGTACCCTTCCGGTGCCATTGGCGTTACGCAATGCACCAACCAAGTTGATGAAGGAACTTGATTACGGTAGTGGCTATAAATACGCACACGATTTTGATGGCAACTTCGTGGAAATGGAATTCTTGCCGGAGAAAATAACGGATACTACCTTCTATAAACCACAGAACAATCCTTCGGAGCGGAAGATATGGGAGCGGCTCAAAGCATGGTGGAAAGGCAAGTATGGCTACAATTAAGCAGAATGGCGTTCGTTATTAGCCTAGCTTTTCGCAAGATCTTGATGAAGAAGTAATTCGATTGTAAAACTGCTTGACCAACATTCAAGCATCATACCACTCAACTATGTTTAGAATCGTTGTCCTAAGCTTCATCTGCTTAACTTTCTTCCTGCCCAACATTGCTCAAGCTCAACTCACCATTTCGTTTGGCCCTAGAGTAGGTGTCAACTTCACGAATCTAGTCGGTGAAGATTCACAAGCAGAGGGCAAAACTGGATTGGTACTCGGCTTAACGGCCACGCATAGTATCAATGAAAAATCTGGCGTGGGTGTGGGTTTGCTCTACTCCCAAGAAGGCGCTAAAAGCAGCGCCGGAGTTGTGACTGACCTCAATTATGTACGAGTGCCAATAACCATAAAGCAATTTTTCGGCTCCTGGAAAGATGATTTCCGCCCGAAGATATATGCCGGTATAGTACCAGGGCTCCTTCTACAGACCAAAGTTGATGATAATGAAGTGGAAGATCTGTATAATGAGATCGATGTGGCAGCCACTGTAGGTGGTGGGTTCAATTACCGTGTTTCGACTGGCCAACAGGCCATTTGGTTAAACGTTGACCTGCGTTACTGGCGAGGCATTACTGACTTACTCGACGAACTCGATAATGTCGAACTGTATAACCAAAACTTTCAGCTCAGTGTCGGTTTGGCATTTGGTTTGAGTCAGTAAAGATGCGCTTTTAGCTATTCTAAAAAACAAGAGAGCCGGTACTTGATGAAACAAGTACCGGCTCTTTCTATTGTAAAGCAGTTATTAGATAACTACCTATCCTTTGTGCTTACGAATAGCCTCCGTCAGACGAGGTACAACATCGAACAAATCACCTACCACACCGTAGTCTGCGGCTTTGAAGAAAGGTGCTTCTGGATCTTTGTTGATTACCACGATCGTCTTAGAACTATTCACACCGGCCAAGTGCTGGATAGCACCTGAGATACCGGCAGCAATATACAAGTTCGGACGGATCGCAATACCAGTCTGTCCTACGTGCTCGTGGTGAGGGCGCCAACCCACATCAGAAACTGGGCGAGAACATGCGGTAGTTGCTCCTAGCACTTCCGCCAATTCTTCGATAATACCCCAATTCTCTGGTCCTTTCATACCACGTCCGGCAGAAACCACCAATTCCGCTTCTGGAAGTGGCGTAACACCTTCCATACGAGAAACTTCCTTAACTACTGTACGGCTAGCTGGAACAGCAACACCAAGTGCTGCTACCTCTGCTGCTGAACCGACTTCTGCAGGCTGCATAGAGTTCCCCATTACAGAGATCAACTTGATATCCGAATGGATCGCCACAGTTGCATAAGCTTTTCCAGAGAATACTGGCTTCTTAACGGCAAACGTGCCACCATCTACAGTTGGAACGGAATTAACACCTGGTACAGAACCCGCCTTCAAGCGAGCTGCCAAGCGACCAAGTAGAGATTTACCAGTTGAGGTATGTGTCATTACCACCACCTTTGCACCAAGCTGTTCAACAGCTTCGGCAATTACAGCGGCATATACCTGGCTGTCTAGCTTGTCCAAGCTAGCATCAGCAACGTGGTGCACTTTAGCAGCACCGTAGGTACCAAGAGCAGCAGCGTTATCAGCCGTACCCAGAACGATCGCTTCGCAGCTTGTTCCAAGCGCCTGAGCAGTTTGATACCCGTAGGTTACTGCCTCGAAGGCTGGCTTTTTGAATGTTCCATTTACACTTTCGGCAAATACTAGAACCATGTTATATATTTTTCATCTGCTCAGTGAGCAGCATTAGATTCAGAAATTGATTACAGTACTTTCGCTTCTTCGCTTAGTAGACGTACTAGCTCTTCCATGTTTTCTGGATCAACTAGCTTAACGGCTGACTTTTCAGCTGGCAATTCATAAGTCACTACAGAAGTAAGTGCTTCGGTTTCCACCGGTGCTACTACATTTAGCGGCTTACGCTTAGCCATCATAATCCCGCGCATGTTAGGGATGCGCTGTTCTGCCAATCCTTTTGCAGCACTCAAAGCAAATGGTGTACTTACCTCAACGGTTTCTGTACCACCTTCAATATCACGAGTGATCGTTCCGGCACCACCGTCCATTTCCAGCTTACTCGCGTAAGAAATGAAAGGCATATCCAGCAATTCAGCTACCATTGCGCCTACCTCACTGCCATTGTAGTCGATCGTTTCTTTACCGAAGAATACGATATCGAAGCCTTGGTCCTGAGCATAGCCAGCAATCTGTTGTGCTACATCTAAGCTGCTACTTCCTTCCTTGTCTACACGTACTGCCTCATCGGCACCGATTGCCAAACCCTTACGGATTACGGCATCGTTAGCAGCTGAACCAACATTGATAATAGTAACGGAACCGCCAGTAGCCTCCTTCAACTCAAGTGCACGTACTAATGCATACCATTCGTCATAAGGGTTCATGATATACTGTACCCCTTCGGTATTGATTTCCGTGTTATCACCGTTGAAGGCGATCTTTGTGGTGGTGTCTGGTGTTTTGCTGATGCAAACCAGTAATTTCATTGTCCTTAGGTTTTATTGAAGCTCCGCAAATATAGCTAAATTGGTTACGAATCGTAGCCGATTTAGCGAAAATTCGCTAACCTAATCAACAAGCAACAAAAACATGAGTTCGCAGCGTCTGGAACAATTGCTTAACTTTTATCAAGATAGTCCGGAAGACGGCTTTATTCTCTTCGCTTTAGCCAAGGAATATGAGGGCCTTGGTCAATCGGATGAAGCGCTCCAACATTACCTCAAATTGCAACAGATCGACCCCAACTATATCGGCTTATACTATCACCTTGGCAAGCTCTACGAGAAATTTAACGAGCCGAAGAAAGCTTGGGACACTTACACAGATGGGCTCAATCGAGCGAAAAACGTAGGTGACCAACATGCTGCCAGTGAATTGGCTGGGGCTCGGCTGAATTTGGGGGATGAAGAAGATTTTGAATAAACAAAGGTTAGGTGGTTTGATAGTTGGATGGTTTGATAGTTTGAGGTGTATATCTATGTTCCTTTGCTATTCAACCGACTATGGCTTTTCACCTGCTGTGTTCGGGCCAATACCGACTGAATTCTAGATAGCACACCAATGATTTTAGCCTATTTCGCTATCTTTGTACTACTAAGTGTGTCTTAAGGATGGATTTTGACGTTAATAAGATGGCCCGTTCCCTTTTTGTGGCCAATGTGCATTAAATCCGTCGCCTGAATGAAATCGTTGTATACTTTACTTTTCTTTCTGTCTTGGCAGGTAATCGTCTCTGCACAAGATTGTGGTATTACTGTCGACATTACCCCTGAAGTTAATTTGTGCGGACCTGGATCTACGGTGTTATTGCCAGTGATCACAGGTGCCTATTCCTCCTTTAGTTGGACTCCGACTACTGGTCTCACTGACCCAAATGCACTGATTACCACGGCTAATGTAACCGACTCTACGAGCTACACATTAAATGTGCTGAGCCTTTCTGGCAATAATCTCATTACCAATGGAGATTTCAGTCAGGGCGATACCGGCTTTACTAGCGACTATATATATGGTACCGGTGGTGGTGTAGGGCTCTTAAGCAATGAGGGACAATACGCTATTGCCAGTAATGCCGGAACAACCCACAATCAATTCGCCAACTGTAATGATCATACTGGCGGTGGCAACATGATGGTGGTTAATGCCAGCTTTTCTCCAGGTGTTTTCTACAGACAAGAAATCACTGGGCTGTGTGAAAACACATTGTATGAGTTTTCCGCTGATGTGGCTAATCTAATTGCACAGGGAGTGACTGGGCATATATT